>NZ_JBRIIO020000007.1:0-217507 GCF_052976845.2 Nakamurella sp. GG22
CAACCCCCGCTGACCCAGCCGCTGGCTTCCATCACCCGGGACGCCGGCGGCAGACTCCGCGAAGCGTTCGAGAGCTGCCTTCCCCGGCGCGAATTCGACCGGGCGCGACGGCTCGCCGATGAGGTCCTGACGATGGACCCGCCGCCGGAACTCGCAGCCAGGGCGTTGGCTGTCAGTTCGCTGCCTGACATCCTGTTCGGCGGTGCCCGGGCAGGATCGACACCACTGGCCCGCGCGTGCACGCTGGCCTCCCGATCCGGGGACGACGTCCTGTACCGCCGCTTCGAGGTATTGCAGTGCCTTGTTTCTCATGATCTCTCCGACTCGGACTTTCCCCGGCGGTGGGCTCTTGCAGCCCACCGTTGCGAGAACGAGCCTGACGTCAACTGGGCTTGGCTGATGATGCGGATCGCGATCGAGCGGGGTGACCTACCCACGGCTGAACTCGCCGGCCGGCTTCCGCTGGCCAGCGGTGCCGGGGCACTTGCGGGGCAGCTTCATCAACTCGCCACTGCGTGCCTGCTGTCCGAAATGGGCGAGCGTGATGCGGCCATCCAGTCGCTGTCGAGTCTTGTCCGAGCCCTGGACCGAGCCGGATCCATCCTTTTGGTTCCTGAGGCGCTGGCCCGGCTCGTCGCACTCCAGGCGGCAGACGATGTCGACACGGCCGAGACGAGCCTGGCGAGACTGGACCAGGAGCTCGTTGGTTCCTCCTTTCCCCGGGAGGGGTACCTGCGACTGATCGGCGTCGCCGCGATCCATGCCGCGCGCGGACGCACAGCGGCCGCGGCTGCCGCCGCAGCGGGAGCGGCGGAAATCGCTGACTCTGCGGGGTTGGTCAATCTTGCCGCCGAAGCGCACCGGATCTGCGCCGATCACACCCTTCGCGCGCAGGCGGCGGCTCGTCATCGGCGTGATGCGGCGCCGCTTCAGCTCACTCTCCGGATGGTCGCTGTCTAAAACAGGATCGAGCGATCGGCAACGCGGCGTTAGTGCATTGGCACTGCAGACTCGTCCGGCCTTCGCTCCGCCGGGGCGGCCGGTCATCCAATTGTGGTCGCATCGACAGGACGACGCCCCTCCGACGCATAATTTTCGCCGACAACTACTCCCTTCGGGCAACCTCGTGACCCGGTCCGGCACAATTTGTCACGATCGGTGCGGTTCATAGACACAAAGACCGGACATCGCGCACAATTGATCGAGATCGTCGGGGCGATCGATTACGGTGCGTGAGTTTCGCGCCGACCGCAACAGGTCAATGGGGGTCTGTCATGACGGGTCAGCTGGCAATGCGGCCAGAAATAGATGGCGTCGGCAGCGGTCCAGGGAGTGCGCCCGGCACGACGAGGATTCTGGTGGTCGACGACCATCTGTCCTTCGCCGATCTGCTGTCGGCGGCCCTCGAGTCCGTCCCTGGGATGGCCTGCGTCGGAACAGCCTCGACCGCGCAGCAAGCAATCTCGATGGCGAGCCTGTTACGACCGGACATCGTCATCATGGACATCCAGATGCCACGCGAGGACGGCTTGGTGGCCACCCGCAAGATCCGGGAGTCACTGCCGGAGATCATCATCGTCGTCGTCACCGCCTATCGGGACCAGGCGTGGATCGCCAGGGCGGCGCAGGCCGGAGCCTCCGGTTTCATTCCGAAGAACGGTTCTTTGTCGGAGATGATCAGCGTCCTGGGCCGCGTCCGACAGGGCCAGATGCTGGTGGCGCCGTCGGCGTTTCGGGGCGGCGCGGAGCTGACGCCGCGGCCTCCCAGCGAACTACGGCCCAACCTCACCGCCCGGGAACTCGAGGTGCTGTCGTATCTGGGACAGGGCATGGCGACCCAGGGCATCTCCCGGGTGATGGGGATCAGCTTGCACACCTGCCGCGGCTACATGAAGTCGTTGCACTGCAAGTTGGGGGTCAGCACCCAGCTCGAGGCCGTCATCAAGGCAAAGAGCCTCGGCCTCATCGATGCACCGGTATGACGGTTCGGCCGGATAACGCAGTGCAGCGGTGGGGTGGTGTTCGCCGTGAACTCCAGGTCTTCTACGGGGCAGCCGCCTTGGCGCTGCTCGTCGTCGCCGTGGGAGCAGTCGCGGCGAGCCGTTCGGTGGCCCGTTCGCAGGCCCTGAGCGATGCGGAGCACACGACGGTCAGGCTCGCCGCACTGGTCATTGCGCCGCTCCTGGAGGACTCGCTGAACGGCGACGTCGAGCGGCAGGGAGAGTTGTCGCGGGCGATCGACAACCGCATGCGAGATGGCTATCTCCGGCAGGTCATCGTGTGGGACGGTGAGGGCCGGATCGTCTATGCCGACGACCCGGCGGACGTCGGAAAGCAGCTGGAGCGGCCGGACGAGGTGCGGCGGGCGATAGAGCAGGGCGTCATCAGCTCCGAGTTCGAACCGGAACCGGAGGCCAGCCATCTCGCCGCGCAGGACAAGGGCGTCGGGTTCGTCGAGGTGTATGTGCCCTTCTCGTTGCCGGGTCGAGCGCCGATGGCATTCGAGGCGTATTACGACTATGCGCGGGTCGACGAGACGGCCACATCGCTGCTGTGGCAGCTGATCCCGCTGGTCCTGGTGCCCTTGGTGGTGCTGATGGCCATTCAGGTGCCGATCGCCACCTCGATGGCCCGGCGGGTGCGCCGGCACGATGCGGAGCGCTCTGAATTGGCCGAGCGCAGCCTTGCCGTCTCCGACCGTGAACGGATCAGGATTGCCGCAGACCTGCATGACGGGCCGATTCAGGACCTCGCCGGGACCGGTTACGCCCTGGGCGCCGTCGCCGGCAGCGTCCCGGAACAGCATCGGGCACTCATGGCCACGCTGCAGCGCACCGTGCAGCGCTCCATCGAGTCGTTGCGCCAATTGATGGTGGACCTGTACCCACCCGATCTCGGCCCGGCGCAGCTGCCTGACTCCCTGTCCCAGCTGGCGGAGCCGCTGCGGCGCAACGGCACTGACGTCACCGTGTCGGTCGGCGATCTCCCACCGGCCTCTGACGAGTTGTTCACGACCCTCTACCGCGTGACCCAGGAAGCGCTGGCCAACATCGCCAAACACGCTGCGGCCAGGCATGTCGCGGTCTCGCTGCAGGTGGTCCGGGACGACGATGACGAGCCGTCACTGCTGCTGCGAATCGTCGACGACGGCGTCGGTTTCAATCCGGACAGGCTCGACCGGCGCGCCGAGGGCCATCTCGGGCTTCAGTTGCTGAGGTCGCGGGTCGAGGGCCTCGGCGGCCGCTTCGCCGTCTGCGCCGCGCCCGGCGGTGGGACGTCCATCACCGCTGACGTGCCGCTACCGAGCCCCCTGCTTGTCTGAGATCTTCTGCCGCTCGGGCCTCGTCGATCTCCGTGCTGCGGCTACGCCGTTCCGGACAACACGACTGCGATCCCGACGGTCGCGCCCATCACGACGAGTTCGACGCCGGCCAGCCGGATCAACGGCCACAGCCGACCCGCTGCCGCCGCACCCATGGTGCTGCTCCGGTGCCAGTACCCGATGCAGAGCAGAACTGCGAGCGCCACCACCTTGGCGATCATCAGGTGCCCCCGGTCGCTCTCGACAAGCTGGCCCCAGGTGTCGAGCATGATCGCACTTTCCGCGACGCCCGAGACGCCGACGCCGATCGCACACAGCAGGGCCGTCGAGCTGAACCTCGGCAGGCTGTCCCGCAGTGCGTCGGGAAACGCCCGGAGGTGCAGGGTCAGGGCAAGTAGACCACCGATCCAGACCGCCGCCGCGAGGACGTGTACCGCCAGGACTGTCATGGCCATCGTGGGCGAGTTGTGGTGCCCGGCATGCCCGGCCAGGGTGGCGGGAAGCAGAGCCGCGGCGACCACCACCAGGCCCGCGCCCGTGGCGGCCCGCCCGCTGGGTCGAGCTGCGAAAAGTGCCGCGCCACAGGCAACCCACAACGTGGTCAGCTGGCCGAGCATGGACGGGGATCCCAGCAACACCGCAACAACGTCGAGCCGCCCGGAAAGTTCGAGCAGCGGTACGCCCATCGCATCCGACATCGTCAGGACGAGGACCGCGAGCGAGCTCGCTGCCCACGCGGCAGCCCAGCGCGCCGTGATCACCGCCAGTCTCCGGTGAGCCGCCTCGTGGCACCGTGGAACGAGGACGCACCTCGCGAACAGCAGTCCCACGACGGCGACCGCGGCGAGTTCCTGGGCCGCCCCGGCCACCGGTAACGCGAGCGAAGTGAACGCGCCGGAATCCGGAAGGCCCTTGGGCGGCGGCTGATAGCCGGTGCCCGTCCACCACCGGGCGATCACGACGGCGCCCGCCGAGGCGAGCGCGACCGACGCCATCACCGCGCGTACCGACCGAATCGGTCGGTCGACAGCTTGTTCTGCACCGCGGTCGTCCAGTTGCACCATCAGTTCTGTCCTGTCAGGAGGTCGACGCCGTGTGGCGGTCAAGCGGTCGGGCACTCGGACCAGAGCGTGAACAGCAGTCGCCCGTTGATCGCCTCCGTCGGTAGCGGCCCGAAAATTCTTGAGTCGATTGACGTCTCGCGATGATCGCCCAGAACGAACACGTGGCCGGGCGGGACCGTGACGGTCGGGGTGTAGACCCCGTCGATGGCTGCGTGGTCGACGTAGCTCTCGGCGATCTCGCGCCCATCGACGAACAACCCGGCATCCTTGATCGCCACCGATTGCCCGGCGACCGCGACGACGCGTTTGATGGTCGGTTGACCGTCCGCCGGGCCGGTGAACGTCACGATGTCATCGACCTCGACGTCGTTGCCGCTGCCCAGCTTGCGCACCACGATCGTGTCTCCGCCGCACACCGTCGGCGCCATGCTGTCGGAGGCGACGGTGACGGTGTCGATGAACTGGGTTCTGACCACCACCACCGCGATGACGACGGCGGCCACCGAGGCAGCAGCTGCCGCCCATCGCATCTTGCTCAGGGCTCCGGATCCGGGTAGGGCGGATCGGACCAGATGGGATCGTTGACGTCCACGTCGCCGGGCTTCAGGCCGACGCTGAACTGGTGCATCATGTCGTGGTCCTCGTGTACCAGATTGTGGCAGTGGACCATGTACTTGCCGCGGTGCGGACCGAATTTCATGATGACCCGGACCTTTTCCTTCTCGCCGACGTAGACGACATCCTTCGGCCCGAGTTCGTAGGCGAATGGCGCCCTGCCGTTCCGGCTGAGGATCTTGAAGTCGATCAGGTGGATGTGCAGCGGGTGGAACCAGCCACCCGAGCTGTTCTCGAGTTCCCAGATTTCCGTGTCGCCCAGTGCGGGATTGGCCAGCACGGAGCTGAACCCGGATGCGACCACGTCCTCCCACGTCTGGTCGTTGAGACTCCACACATTCGTCACGTCATCATGTTTCAGCCGGATGTTCCTGACCTTCAGCCTCGGGTTGGCGGTCAGCTTCATCACCTCGTTACCAGGATTCAGTTCGTTCGGGATCCGGTTCCAGGTGGGATCGTTCGTGTCGAAGGAATCGGCGACGACGTCGAAAGCCATGATCTTGTTCGTGTTGTCGAAATCGCGGTTGTTCGGATTACTCAGGTTCCGCATCTCGATGCGTTGCCCGACCGCGAACTTCGAGAAGTCGATCAGGATCTCGTAGCGCTCCGCCGAGCCGTGCCGCCA
This sequence comes from Nakamurella sp. GG22, assembly GCF_052976845.2. Classification (NCBI taxonomy): domain Bacteria; kingdom Bacillati; phylum Actinomycetota; class Actinomycetes; order Nakamurellales; family Nakamurellaceae; genus Nakamurella; species Nakamurella sp. GG22. The sequence continues at coordinate 5,627 of NZ_JBRIIO020000007.1, forward strand.
GGAAGCGACCTGCTGTGTCCTGGGCATCAGGCCGCCGTCGGTCGCGACCATGTACACCGGTGTGGCCGGCGAGAGCGTCGGCCGGTACGACCGGGACGGCGACCCGTTCAGCACCCGGAAGCGGTATACCCGCTTCTTCACCTTCATCACCGGCCAGGCTCTGCCGTTCACCAGGATGACGTCGCCCCAGAGACCGGAGCGCGTGCGATCGTCGTACAACTGGGAGGCGTTGGCCTGGAACATGATGTCGGAGAGGGTGAGCCCGACGTCGAACTCCCCCTGCGGCAACAGGTCCAGCTCCATGTCGTCATGCAGGTGGTACTGGGAGGCGAGCCCCGAATAGACGTTCTGCGCCGTGTAATGGACACCGTGATCGTGATACCACAGTGTTCTGGCGGCCTGGAAATTCGGATACTGATAGCGCTTCAACTGTCCCGGCCACGTCACGTCACTGGCATAGCCGTCGTACTGCGGCAGCGACGCCGAGCCGTGCAGGTGGGTCGACAGCGCCGTGGGCGTGCCGAATGTCGGATGCGACGCCGGCAATCTGTTGTGGACCCGCAATTCGATCGGGGTGCCGACACGCACGTCGATCCGGCGCGCGGGGACGAGTCCCTCGTAGCCGATCACGGGGGTCTGCGGATAGCCCGGGACGATCCCCACCGAGCCGGTCTTGGCGGCGATGTCGTAGATCTCGACGGTCCGGCCCTGGTCATCGAGTCTGGTACCGATGGGTGGCAGCCTCGGCAACCGCCCGAAGGTGGTCCGATACGGCACCGGCATGCTGGCCTTCGGTAGCAGGCTGGCCGACTGGCCGCTGACCATGCGGCCCAATGGGACTGCCAGACCGGCAGCACCGAGTGCGCCGAGACCACCGAGTTTGAATGCATCTCTGCGGGACAATGACATGACCGCATCCCGTTCGTCGAAGGGCAAGCGGCGAACCGCTTGTCGGCTCGTCCCACCGCCGCGATGCTGTGCCCGGGCGGTGGGACGACCCGAGGGGAGACTGCAGAGGCAGCATCCGCCCGCGCCGCCGCGGCAGGCACCCCGCATTGGGGGGGCCGGTCATACCCAAAACAGGGGGGTCATCGAACCGTCTGGCCGGCGCGGGCGTAGCGGGCCGGCGCCATCAGGCGAATACGGGGTTCAGAAGGAATCGGGTGCACAAAGACCTCCGGCCCCGACACCACAGAAGCGGTGTCGGGGCCGGAGGCGACGATCAGGTGGCGCGGGGTGATCCGTCAGATGACGGTGACCGCCGTCGCCTGCGGGCCCTTGTTGCCCTGGGTCACGGTGTAGCTGACCTTCTGGTTCTCCTCGAGCGAGCGGTAGCCGCCCGCCTGGATCTCCGAGTAGTGGACGAAGACGTCCGGACCGGAGCCCTCGGGGGTGATGAACCCGAAGCCCTTCTCAGCGTTGAACCACTTGACGGTGCCCTGTGCCATGGTGCTCTCCTTGCGGGGTGAATCCGATACGGACCCGCGCACTGTGCGCTGATCCGGGTTAGTCGACGATTTCGACACCTTCGGATGCAAACACCCATGGAGCCAAGCCCGTGGCGACATCTTGGCGTCGCGTGGAACGGACTCAAGAACGGTAACCGAGTCAAGCCTCTCATGATTCGGTCGGAAAGACCACCCACCCGGGTGATCCCCCCTCAGTTCACCCGGACGTACGCAGCACGAGCGACGGCGGGAAGATGGTCGGCGGCCCCAGCGGGTCGTTGTCACAGATCCGGCCGAGCAGCACCTGACCGGCGGCGCGGGCCATCTCGGCAATCGGATTGACCACCGTGGTCAATGGCGGGTCGGTGGTCGCGGCGAACGCCGCGTTGTCGTAGCCGACCACGGCGACATCGGCCGGCACGGACCTGCCGGCCGCCCGGAGCACGTCCAGCACGCCCACCGCCATCAGGTCGTTGGCGACGAAGATCGCGTCCAGGTGGGCGTGCCGGTCCAGCAGCCGCCGAGCGGCGTCGGCCCCGCCGGCGGTGGTGAAGTCGCTGTGCTCCAGTGCCGTCGCGGGCAGCCCGGCGGCGCCCAGTGCGGCCCGCCAGCCGTGCACCCGATCGACCGCGGCGATCATGTCGGGCGGGCCGGCGACGGTGGCAATGGCCAGCCGGCCCTGCTCGATCAGGTGCCGGGTCGCAATCTCGGCCCCTAGCCGGTTGTCGGTGTCCACGTAACTGAGCTGATCCGGCAGGTACCACGGCCGGCCGACGAAGACGCTGGGCAGCGCTCCGGCGACGAGCGCACGCTCGATCAGGTCGGACTCGTGGTGCGACACGACCACCGACCCGTCGACGTGCCCGTGCCGCAGATACCGCATGGTCTTGTCGGCCGTGTCCCCCCGGCGGGCCAGCAGCAGCACCATGGCGAACTCCGTGTCGTCCAAGGCCTGACCGAGACCCTTGATGATCTGTCCGAAGAACGGGTCACCGGTCACCCTGTCGTCGGGCTCGGGGATGACCAGGGCGATGGAGTTCGCGCGGTCGGTGACCAGCGCGCGAGCCGCACGGTTCGGTGTGAAGCGCAGCGTCCGGACCGCGGCGTCGACGGCGGCCTGGGCGTCCGGACTGACCCGGTTACCCCCGTTGATCGCCCGCGAGGCGGTCGACCGGGAGACACCGGCGGCGGCCGCCACGTCCTCCAGGGTCGGTGAGCGACCTTTGCCCGGCGGCTCGGCTGACGTCACCGGGAGAGCATCAGCGCGAACCACAGAAATGTCCACCCCAGCCCGATCGGCATGACGACCCATTGCGCTCTGTCACCAGGGGACGGCCGAGCGAGGCTCACAGCGTCCCCAGCCACTCCAGCACCGCCGCGCCGATCGCGTCGTCGGCGCGGCGCGGGTCGTGCCCGCCGGCCAGCCAGACCTGGGTGACCGGGCCCGCGATGGCCGGAACGGCGGCGTCGAATTCGGCCGGCGAGCCGAATGGGTCGGAGCGACCGGAGATCATCAGCACCGGCACGGAGACGTTCGGGAAGTGCTCCACCCTGAGCTTCTCCGGCTTGCCCGGCGGGTGGAGCGGGTAGCTGAGCAGGACCAGACCAGCCGCGGGCAGCCCCTCGGCCACCGCCATCGAGCACATCCGGCCGCCGTAGGAGCGCCCACCCAGGACGAGGCGTTCCGCCGCGATGGCGTGGGCGGCGACGAATGCGCCGGCTTCCCTGACCAGATGCTCGATCGCCACCGCCGCCTTGTCGGGCACCCGCCGGCCCTGCTGCCGGTAAGGAAAGTCGATGCGCGCGCACGGCAACGGCGCAACGGCCGCCTCGAGTGCGACGAGGGTGTGCTGGTTGCGGTCCGCCCCGGCCCCCGGCGTCAGCAGCAGGCCACCCGGCGCACCGCTCATCGGTCGCATCCTCTCGTCGGGCCGCGCGGGAGCCACCGGGATCGGTGATGGACCACGCAGACTGCGAACAGCATGCCGCACGCGAACCGGCGCGTCGCTGTGCCGGAACGGAAAAGGCGAAGTACCCGGCGTGCCCAGGGTCGAAACAACTTCGGTTCCCCTCCCGCTGTCCCGAAAGGCGTTGCTGCGGGCGGGCTCCCGGCTGTGGAACCATGGTCGGACCGGCACCGGTCGCGGCGGAGGGACGAGCATGGATCTGGGCATCGCGGGGCGCATCGCACTCGTCACCGGCGCTGATTCCGGTATCGGTTTCCACACGGCGGCCGCCCTGCTCGCAGAGGGGGCCACTGTCGTCATCACCGACGTGCAGCAGCCGGAGCTGGACGAGGCCGCGATCCGGCTCGGCGCCGGACCCGACCGACTGCTGGCCGTCGCTGCGGATCTGACCAAGGACGCCGACGTCGCCGCACTCCGCGATCGGGTCGACGAGCGTTTCGGGGACCTGGACATCCTGGTCCAGTCGGCCGGGATCACCGGGGCGCAGGGCCTGTTCCACGAGATCGACCAGGAGGGTTGGAGCCGGACGATCGAGGTTGGACCTGCTGGCGCCGGTCCGGCTGCTGCGCGCCTTCCTGCCGGGACTGCGGCGGGGAGGATGGGGTCGGGTCGTGCTGCTGGCATCGGAGGACGCGGTCCAGCCCTACGACGACGAACTCCCGTACTGCGCGGCCAAGGCCGGGATACTCGCGCTCGCGAAGGGACTCTCCCGGTCGTACGCCACCGACGGCCTGCTGGTGAATGCGGTATCGCCCGCGTTCATCGCCACACCGATGACCGACGCCATGATGGAGAAGCGGGCCGGGCAGCTGGGCACCGGGATCGACGAGGCTATCGAGTCGTTCCTGTCCGAGGAGCGGCCATACCTGGAGTTGAAGCGGCGGGGCCGGCCGGAGGAGGTCGCCGACGTGATCGTCTTCCTCTGCTCGGACCGTGCCAGCTTCGTGAACGGGTCCAACTACCGGGTCGATGCGGGTTCCGTTGCGACGATCTGACGGCTATGCCCCGATCGAGTCCTACGCCTCGATCGGGGACGGCCGAACGGTCGCGTTGATCTCCGACGACGGCCGGATCGACTGGTTCCCGGTCCCCGACCTCGACTGCCCGCCGATCTTCGGGGCGCTGCTCGACGCCGAGGACGGCGGCCACCTCGCGCTCGCACCGGTCGGACCGGCCCGCCGGTCCCGTGAATATCTCACCGGCGCCAACGTCCTGGTCACCACGTACACGACGGACCGCGGAGCCGTGCGCGTCACCGATTCGCTCAACTCCGGGGTTGCCGGACGGTTGCCGTGGACGGAACTGGCCCGCCGGATCGAGGGCCTGCGGGGGCACGTCGAGATGCAATGGGCGGTGCGGCCGGGTTCGCGGCTCGGCGAGTCGTCGCCATGGGTGCAGGAGCGGCCAACCGGTCCGGTGCTCCGGTCCGGGGACGTCGCCGTCGCGGTGCACGGCATCGACCATCACCCGGTCACCTCCACCGAGGACATCCGCGGCTCGTTCACCACCGACCCCGGCTCCCGGCATCTGATCGGCCTGACCGGCACCAGGGGTGAGCCGCTCAACCTTCCCGACCCGGCCGACATCGACCGGCGCATCGATGGCACCGTTGGTTCGTGGCGGGCCTGGTCGGATTCGCTGGACTACGACGGCGAGTGGGCGCCCCAGGTTTTGCGGCACGCGCTCATCCTCAAACAGTTGATCTTCAGCCCGACGGGCGCTGTCGCAGCCGCAGCAACCACATCGCTGCCCGAGAGCCCCGCGGGCGGGAAGAACTGGGACTACCGCTACGCCTGGGTCCGGGACGCCGCGCACACCATCCGCGCACTGATCCGCATCGGTGCGAAGGAGGAGATCCACGCCGCCGTCTCCTGGCTGCTGCAAAGCCTGCGCCGGCACGGCGCGCACGTCTTCACCCACCTGTCCGGCGAGCCGCCCAGCGGTCGGCGAAAGGCACCGGGCGTGCCGGGATGGCGCGGTATCGGCCCGGTGCTCTCCGGGAACGGTGCCGCCGAGCAACTCCAGCTGGGAGCGTCCGGCGACATCTTCGACGTGGTGCGCAGCTACGTCGAAGCCGGGCATCTGCTCGATCCGGACGCGGGCGCGATGCTGGCCGACCTCGCCGACCAATGCTGCGATCAGTGGCGACGTCCGGACGCCGGAATCTGGGAGCTGCCCGACGAGCAGCACTACACGTCGTCCAAGATCGGGTGCTGGCAGGCGCTGACCTGCGCGATCGAACTTGCCGAGCGCGGGCAGATCCCGAGCCGCGGCGGCAGGTGGCGAGCGGAGCGGCAGGCCATTCGCGACTTCGTCGACCAGCACTGCTGGAACGACGAGATCGGCTGCTACGTCAAGCATCCGGAGACCGACGAGCTGGATGCGTCCATCCTGCTGGCCGGCGGATTCGATGACGGCGCCAGGATGTCATCGACCATCGACGCCGTGCGGGACGAGCTTGCCGACGGCCCGCTGGTCTACCGCTACAGCGGCATGCAGAACAGCGAGGGCGCCTTCGTCGCGTGTTCGTTCTGGATGGTCGGGGCGCTGGCCCGGGTCGGCCGATCGGCGGAGGCGCGGGAGCTGATGGACGAACTGCTCCCGCTCGCGAACGACGTCGGCATCTTCGCCGAGATGATCGTGCCGGCCGACGAGCCCGGCGGCCGGACGTTTCTCGGCAACCTGCCGCAGGGCCTTTCCCACCTGTCGCTGATCAACGCAGCACTCGCCGTCGACGACGCGGGCCGATCGATATCCGCCCCGGCGGAACGTCCCGACGGTCATTCGGTGATCAGCGGACGACTCGTATCTGCTGACAGCGCGACCGCGCGGGGTTAGGGTCATCGCGATCGCTCTGACAGGGCCGAGGCGCTCTGTTCGCCGACCGGGAGGTCTGATGACCGATTCCGCACTCCTCGCTCTGCAGCGCTCGATCGAGGAGTTGAAGACAGCAGTTTCCGTCCTGACACACATCCACGGAAAGACCTCGGTCGTCGCGCGCCTGTGCAACGACCTGGAACGGCTCCAGCTCGACGCCGCCGACGCCGAGATCCTGCGGACGCCTGACCTGCCCGTCAGCATCAAGGGCGCCGGGGCCGGGATGTACCAGGTCAGCGACGAACCGTACGACCAATCGATGTGGAAGGACTCGGATCAGGAGGGCGTCGGCGGCTACTCCGGGCACGACCGTTGAGCGGGGTCAACACCCCTGGACGTGCCCGGCTGGCCGTAAAGACCCTGCGGTCCGACACCTGGTGGCTGGCTCCGGCCGCCACCGCTGCCGGCCTGCTGCTGTTCGCGGTCTACGCCACCTTCCGCGCGTTCCAGTTCGACTATTACTACTCCGCGCCGTATCTCACGCCGTTCTACTCCCCGTGCTTGACGACCGGATGTGCCCCCGGGACGAGTGATCTGGGCCAGCCGATCAGCTGGTGGCCGCTGTCCCCCGCGCTGATCATCCTGATCTTCCCGCTCGGCTTCCGGCTGACCTGCTACTACTACCGCAAGGCGTACTACCGGGCATTCTGGTTCTCACCGCCGGCCTGCGCCGTCGCCGAACCGCACCGGCGGTACAGCGGCGAGACACGTTTCCCGTTGATCCTGCAGAACGTCCACCGGTACTTCTGGTACTTCGCGGTGCTGTTCGGGTTGATCCTGACCTACGACACCGCCCTGGCGTTCCGCAACCCGGACGGCGAATGGGGGCACATGGGCCTCGGCACGGTGATCATGCTGATCAACGTCGCCCTGATCTGGCTGTACACGCTGTCCTGCCATTCCTGCCGGCACATCATGGGCGGCAAGCTGAAGCACTTCTCCCGTCACCCGGTGAGATACTGGTCGTGGCAACAGATCTCGAAGCTCAACGGAAAGCACATGCAGCTCGCCTGGGCGTCGCTGGTGTCGCTCGTGGTCACCGACCTGTACATCTTCGGACTGGCCACCGGAACGATCACCGACCTGCGCTTCTTCTGACCCGCCTCCTCCTACCCCCCCGGACACCACCTTTTCGACGAGCCAGGAGACCATCCGTTGACCGGTTCCGCCGCATGAGCGAACACGAGGAGCACAGCTACGACGTGCTGATCGTCGGAGCGGGAGGTGCCGGTCTGCGTGCCGCCATCGCCGCCCGCGAGGCCGGGATGCGCACCGCCGTCATCTGCAAGTCGCTGTTCGGCAAGGCGCATACCGTGATGGCCGAAGGCGGCATCGCGGCGTCCATGGGCAACGTGAATTCGAAGGACAGCTGGCAGGTGCACTTCCGCGACACCATGCGCGGCGGCAAATTCCTGAACCATCCGCGGATGGCGGAACTGCACGCCATGGAAGCACCCGAGCGGGTGTGGGAACTGGAGACCTACGGCGCATTGTTCGACCGCACGCCCGACGGCCGGATCAGCCAGCGCAATTTCGGCGGTCACGAGTATCCGCGGCTCGCCCACGTCGGCGACCGCACCGGACTGGAATTGATCCGCACCCTCCAGCAGAAGGTCGTCTCGCTCCGGCAGGACGAGGACACCGCCGCCGACGACGCGGCCGGCACCAGGGGGCACGGTGTCGGGGACGTCGACGCTGGCCTCCGGGTGTTCGCGGAGGTCACCATCACCGACCTGCTGCAGGACGAGAACGGTTCCGTTGCAGGTGCTTTCGGCTATCGACGAGAGACCGGCACCTTCATCGTGTTCCGCGCACCGGCCGTCATCCTGGCGACCGGCGGGATCGGGAAATCGTTCAAGGTCACCAGCAATTCCTGGGAGTACACCGGCGACGGGCACGCACTGGCCCTGCGGGCCAGGTCGACCCTGGTCAACATGGAGTTCGTGCAGTTCCATCCCACCGGGATGATCTGGCCGCCGTCGGTCAAGGGCATCCTGGTCACCGAATCGGTCCGGGGCGACGGCGGGGTCCTACGCAATTCCGAGAACAAACGCTTCATGTTCGACTACGTCCCCGAGATCTTCCGGTCGAAGTACGCCGAATCCGAGGAGGAGGGCGACCGCTGGTACGACGACCCGGAGAACAACAGGCGGCCACCGGAACTCCTCCCCCGCGACGAGGTCGCAAGGGCGATCAACTCCGAGGTGAAGGAGGGCCGCGGGACCGAACACGGCGGCGTCTTCCTGGACGTCTCGACGAGGCTGCCGGCCGAGGTGATCATCAAGAAGCTGCCGTCCATGCACCATCAGTTCACCGAACTGGCCGACGTCGACATCACCAAGCAACCGATGGAGGTCGGGCCCACCTGCCACTACGTCATGGGCGGTGTGGAGGTCGATCCCGACACCGCGGCGGCCGCCAGGGTTCCGGGCCTGTTCGCCGCAGGTGAGGTGTCCGGCGGGATGCACGGCTCGAACCGGCTCGGCGGCAATTCGCTGTCCGATCTGCTGGTCTTCGGCCGGCGGGCGGGGGCAGCCGCCGCCGAGTACGTCCTCGGTCTCGGCGGGATGTGGCCGCAGGCTCGGCCCGGGTCGGTGACGGAGGCCGCCGAGCGCGCCCTCGCGCCGTTCCAGCCGCCCGCCGACGGCGGGCTGGGCGAGAACCCGTACACGCTGCACCGCGAGCTCCAGCAGTTGATGAACGACCTGGTCGGGATCATCCGCAAGGAGGAAGAGGTACAGCGGGCGCTGGACGCGATCGATGCCCTCAAGCCGCGGGTTGCCGCGGTCTCGGTGGAGGGTCACCGGCAGTTCAATCCCGGCTGGCACCTTGCACTGGACCTGATGAACATGGTGATGGTGAGCGAATGCGTCGCCAGGGCAGCGCTGGCCCGGCGGGAGAGCCGCGGCGGGCACACCCGGGACGATTACCCGGAGATGAGCTCGGAGTGGCGCCGCAAGTTGCTGATCTGCTCGGTCGAGGGCGACGGCATCGCCGTCACCGAACAGCCGATCACCCCGATCCGGCCGGAGCTGCTCGCGCTGTTCGAGCGCTCCGAACTGGAGAAGTACCTGATGTCGGACGAGTTGCCAGCCGCCCCAGCACAGACCCCACAGCAGGAAGGCACCGGATGAGCCGGAATGCGACGTTCATGGTCTGGCGGGGCGACGCCGGCGGTGGGGCACTACAGGAGTACACCGTCGAGGTGAACGAGGGCGAGGTGGTGCTCGACATCATCCACCGGCTGCAGGCAACGCAGGCCGGCGATCTCGCCGTCCGGTGGAACTGTAAGGCCGGCAAGTGCGGTTCGTGCAGTGCCGAGATCAACGGCCGGCCGAGACTGCTGTGCATGACGAGGATGTCGACCTTCACCGACGACGAGGTGATCACCGTGACGCCCCTGCGCGCTTTCCCGGTGATCCGCGACCTGGTCACCGACGTCTCGTTCAACTACGAGAAGGCCCGCCAGCTTCCGTCCTTCGCCCCACCGCCCGGCCTGGCATCGGGCGAGTACCGGATGGCCCAGGTCGACGTCCAGCGCTCGCAGGAGTTCCGCAAGTGCATCGAGTGTTTCCTCTGCCAGGACGTCTGCCACGTCGTCCGCGACCACGAGGAGAACAAGAAGGCGTTCTCGGGGCCGCGGTTCTTCATCAGGGCCGCAGAACTGGACATGCACCCGCTGGACGCCCGCACCGACCGACGCGAGTTTGCCCAGGCCGAGCAGGGCATCGGGATGTGCAACATCACCAAGTGCTGCAGCGAGGTCTGCCCCGAGCACATCAAGATCACCGACAACGCGATCATCCCGATGAAGGAAAGGGTCGCCGACCGTCGGTACGACCCGCTGGTCTGGCTGGGCGACAAGCTGTTCCGCCGGCGGCGCGACTGATTCCGACGGCACAGCCGCTTCCGTCAGAACTGGCGCCTACTCAGCCCGAGCCGGTCAGCCGCTGCCACAGCCCCTTCTTGGCGGGTGCCGATTCCGCCGCCCCTCGCTCCATATCCGCCTCGCTGGGTTCGGATCGCTCGGGCGGTTCGGGGGCGATGACCCCGATCAGCCGACCATTGTCCTCGACCGGCGTTCCCGGAGCCGCCGTCGCGGCGGCACTCTTCTGCACCGCGTGCTGCGGTTCCCGGCCGGCCAGATCGAGCACTTCGGCAACGGTCGTGCCGGAGAGCGCGCCGACGAACGCGGACTGCAACGAGGCGACGTCGAAGACGTGGTACTGGCATTGCGGTGCGGCGCCCACGATCACCACCACGGGCAACTTCACGCTGCCGGCGGTCAGCAGTTCCAGCCGGGTCGGTCCGACGGCGTCCTGCGCCCTGATCGCGATCACGGTTTCGATGCGCACGACAGGCAACCTACAAGAGCACCGCCCAGGCCGTCAGCCCCGCTCGACGGTCAATCCGTCGGGCCCGTCGGTGTGCGAGAGTTGCTTGGCGAGGCAGTCGTCGATCGCGAAGCCCTCGGCGTCGCACCAGGCGTTGGCTTCGCCGGCGGTCAGGAAGACCTCCGGCATCAGGATGACGTAGTAGCCGGAATTGCGGAAACTCGTGAAATCCGCCGAATCGACCATGAAGATCTCGCCGTACCCGGGGCCACGCCCCTGGAGTGTGCGGAACTTCGTCATCGCCGAATCGCTGTCCGTATTGGATGAAAGTTGTGGAATCCACCAGCCGACCATCAGTTCGGCAGTGTAAGAATCCGCGGCCACCTGCTGATCGGCCTCCGAACTGCTGGGCTGCGGGACGTACACGGTGGACGGGGCCCGGGTGACGGTGACCACCGGCGGCGGCACCACCACAGGCGGAGGGGTCGACGTGACCGTCGCCGGTGCGGCGGCCGTGACCGTTTCGGTCGCTGTGCTGGTCGAAGCCGGCGCAGTGGTGGTGACAGGTCCTGCCGACCGGGGCGGCGGGGTGGCACGTTGGCTGCTCGTGGTGGGAGCGGAAACCACCTGTCCCACAGCGGATGTCCCGGCCACGGTGCTGCCGCAGCCGGACAGCACTGTCACCGCCGCGGCCATCAAGGCAATTGCGGTCGCTCGCGTCTTCATCATTTCCCCCACCACACACGTCCCCACCCACACACGCCCGGTCCGCCGCCACACGGCGACGTCAGTCCTGATCACGACAATCGTGAGCCCCGATCGGCGTCACGACATCACGCGGGACCGAGGTTTTCGGCATCCCCCGACACCGATATGAGGAAACGATATCCCATTTGCCGCATCCAGCTCACAACAGGTGGCTCTTGGTGACATTGTCGATATGCGCGACGGCCCTTGCTCGTGTTCGTGCGCGGTGCTCTCGTCGGGTGCGGCCCGCTCAACTGCAGCTGGAGCGAGGCGCAGTCGCCTCGAGCGGAGCCGGTCCGCTACCTCGGCCCGCCGACAGAGGCCGCACCCCCACACGTTGGGCACTGACGCCCACCCGGGATGGCGGAGATTTGTACGCTTCCTGCGTGACCGAGATGGTGCCGCTGGCCGAGGCTCGCAACCGGTTGTCCGAGCGTGCCGGCCGGGTCGTGACCGCCCATGAGCGCATCATCGTCTCCAGGAACGGACGCCCCGCGTTCGTCCTGGTCGCCCTCGACGACATCGAGTCCCTCGAAGAGACGCTGTTACTGCGGACCGACCCCGAGGCCATGGCCGGCATCCGTGAATCCGAGGCTGAACACGCTGCAGGGCTGGGCGTCGTCATGTCGGAAGAGGGATCTTTCGTCCGGCTGCGCGAGGTGCACGCATCCCGTCCGTGCGGCGAAGACGTTCGGAGCTGAGTTCACGCAACAGACCGAATCGCGACCTCGGCACTTCCACGGGTTACGGGACAGATTTCGTGCAACCGTGTGGGCCGACGGCACCGTCCTGAAGTCAGCTGAACCTCGGGACGGGGTGCTGAGATGACGACCTGTGCAGACGTGGTTCGCACGACGGTCGGTGTTCTGCCGGTCGGCGCTGCAGTCACCGGCTGCGCCGGTGACTTCAATGTCCTGGAGGCGCTGTGATTCGTCGGGGCCTGTTGCGCGGTGGAATCACGCTGGTTGTTGCCGGCCTGCTGGTTTCCGGTTGCGCCCGGGGGTTCGGTACCAGCGGAGGATTCCGGGCCGTTGACCAGCAGCAGTCGGAGCAATGTGACGGCGTGCCACCGCCCGCGACGCTGGCATTGCTGGAAGAGACAGCCGCGTTGGTCTCGGCCGTCATCTGCGTGACCGGCGAGGAGTGCTTCCCGGGTGAAGGATCCTGGGCTGTTACGACCGTGCGTGAGCTGCCACCCGATCGCATCCCGGAGTTGACGACCGGTCTTCGCCTGCCCGACCTACGTCGAGCCGGGAACGCGTGCGATCTGTCAATGGGCGTGCTGCCCGACTTCGTCGTCACCCTGGCCGATGGCAGCCGGACCCGGCCCGCCGTCGCGGGAGACGGCTGCCACGCCCGCAGCGACGCTCTGACCGCCTTCAACGACGTGGCCGCAATGCCGGTTGTCGCTACAACGAGAACTACACAAGTGCGCACTGACATCGACGTGGTCGCCGGGTGCGGAACGGGCAAGAGCCCGGCCGTGTGGCTGGGATCCTCCGCCGACGGTGCAGCACGGGTCACGCTGCCCACCGCAGGCAAGGTGAGCGTGTGCCGCTACCGCCCCACCGCGGACCAGGAAGGAGAACTGGCGGCCGCCGGAACCGTTCCTGCAGCAGACTTCGCACGGTCATGGCCGGCTGTGTCGTCGACAGAACCGGAAGGCTGCGCACAGCCCACCGACTCCATGCAGACCACACCCACCGATTGGGTCCTGCTGCTGCAGACCCCTGAACCGCCGTATCGGCTGGATCAACCCGCCGAGGAGCCGATCGCCTTGATCGAACTCGGCGGCTGCCACCGCGTCGTGGACCCACACGAAGGCCTGGTCGGCTTCGTCGATCCATCCGCCGCAACGGAGATCGCCGCGCTGGCAGACCAATCCGCGCGGTAGACGTCTCCGATGCATCGCCTCGCGTCAGTCCTGCGCAGCACCGGGCCAACAACTAGATTTCGTGCGGGCGTTGGGTGCGGTCACGATTTCAATGGCAGCAGAGTCTGCAGGAAGGTGCGCCGACATGGTTCGTTGTGCGGGCGCGGTTCTCAGGGCGGCGATCGGTGTTCTCCTGGTTGGCGTTGCGCTGACCAGCTGCGGCGGTAATGCAGCGCTGAATGGTGAGCAGTCCACACCGACGAGCTCTTCGGAGCGGTCCTCGCGGACGACGGGACCTGCTGCGCCGCCAACACAGTCATCGGCCGAGGGGACGCCGGCGCCGTCGCTCACCGAGACCTCTACGGATGCGAGGCTTACGTTCGCCGAGACGCCAGTCGTCAGCATGGCGGGCTCCTGCGAGCCGTACAGCAGCACGCTCGGTGGGCTGGCCGACGCCAGCGACTCCATTGTGCTCGGAGTCGTTGTCGCAGAGCGACCGTTCATCGAGGGCACATATGGGCCCGCGGCATTTTCGAATCAACGTGCGGAGCTCCCGCCGCGGCGAGGGGACTTCCTGAACCGCCTGCTGCAGGTGGACATCGAACAGACACTGAGCGGAGAACCCTTGCAGACCGTGGAGGTGATTGTCGAAGGCTGGATATCGGATACACCTGAGGACGTATGGGTGCCGATCGCGTTCGACGGCAATCACCGATTGGCGCCGGGCGACCGCGCCGTGCTGCCATTGAGACAATCGATGGAAGGAGACCCAGTTTCTACGCCTGATTCTTACTCAATTGCCTGCACCGGTCCTTTTGTGATTGTCGACGGTTTAGTGGCGCCGAAGCCCGATTCGACAAACTTTCGCGAAGAGGGCGCATATTCCATGTCCGAGAAGCAATTAATCGAGGCACTTCGAAGTGCCGGCTGAGGCGTCGTCTTCCAGGGCAGAATCCAGCTTGACTGCCACGCTCAACAGCTCGCGCTGGTGAGGCAGCGTTCTGGAGCCTTCAACCCCTGCGAGCGGGCAATGCGCTCCTGTGATCCACGACCCTCGCGGCGCAGTGATCACCACGGCCAGGCTCCGGCGGGCGACCAACTCGGATGACCTCGGCGTCACGCCCACCATGACGGGCCGCGCCGGCATGGCCCGCGGCACCCAGGAGCGACGTGCCCTCCGGTCGGTGCAAAGACAGCAAAAGCCCCTCACCTGCGGAAACTGGTGAGGGGCTGCTTGTCGGGATGACAGGATTTGAACCTGCGACCCCTTGACCCCCAGGTGATGGGTAGATGCAGATCCACTATGCTGCAACCTATTTGACAAATGCCCGGAGTGTTGCATATGCGTCATGCGAATCAGGAGGATGGGGTTTGGTCACTGCCGTGGTCACTGGATGGAGGACCGGCTCTCGATGGCCCCCGCCAATCAGCCAAGAAGTCCCCTTGCGGGATCGAGCGGGCAGTGCCGCCTGACCTCTGCCGAGATGCGTGATGATCACGATCATGACCCGTCACCAGTCGCTCGACATGCCTTACTTGAGACTTCGATGAGAGTGCTCCAGACGGTTGCTGCCCCGGTCGGTCGAATCAGCGACCGAGTCGCCCAATGAATCGGCCGCGCAGAATACCTGTTACCCCTTGACCACCCGGTAGAGCTAGACCAGCCGTTTCGCAGCCCAAATACTCGTGTGGCAATGCAAGATATGGGACTGTTGTGCGTAACACGCACGGGCGGAGTGAGAATTAGTCCCGTCCGTACTGGAATCGCCGCCATACACGGCGTGGCTGCACGGCACCCGCAGAACCTGGTCCTAGCGTCGAGCCGTGCCTCGAATCAACGACGAGATGCCCGGCTGCGTCGCCTACCTGTTCACGAACCGAGCGGATGCAGAGGGTGCCGCCGTGAGCGGCGCGACGGGTTTCATCGTGAGCTACGAGTTGGCGGGCACCGCGTACTCGGTCCGCTACCTGATCACCAATTCACACGTGATCGCGCAGGGTTGCCGCTTCGCCAGACTCAACACCAGGAGCGGCACCGTGCGGATTTACGAGATCCCACCGGACGAATGGACGCACGCCGCCGGGCCGGACGACGTGGCGGTCGCGCTGCTGCGGTTACCGGAGGAGGACGACCTTCAGTTCCTCGCTCTGCCCCGGCAGGCATGGTCGTTGACCCCGACGGACGCCACCGAGTTCCTGCTCAACGTGGGCGACGAGGTGATCATGCTCGGGCGACTGAACTACTACCGCAGCGACGGCAGCCAGAATCGGCCGGTCGCTCGCTTCGGCACCATAGCGCTCATGCCGGGCGAACCCGTCCGCGACGGAAGGAAAATCGAGGTCGAGTCCTTTCTGATCGAGATGCGCTCGCTTTCAGGCTTCAGCGGGTCGCCGGTGTTCTGCATCATCCCGCCCGGCGCGTTTCGCGGACCGGGAGTCGGCCTCGACCTTGGTACCGGCCATCAGTTCCTGCTGGGCCTGGACTGCGGGCACATCGAAATGACGACGCCGGTCCGCACCAACACCGGAGCACGGCATCCCGACGGTCACTTCGTCAGAGAACACTCAGGGATGTCGATCGTGGTACCCGCGTGGCGAATCGATGCAGTCCTGAAACAGGCCGACCTGGTTGACCAGCGAGATGAAATCCTGCGAGACATTCCCAAGCCGACCTGATGACTCTGCAAATGCTCAACAAAACAGTGCGGCAACGACCATGCGCCCTACCCATTCAACCAAACCAAGTGGGCAGCAACCTGCCCGCGACTTCAGGGCTGCTACGCGACCGCTTCGATGCCTTGCAGCACGATCCCCAGCAGGACCAGGCCAACGCCCACCAACTCCTTCCGGAGTCCGTCACCGGCAGTGTCGTGGGTCAGCTCTTCCTGAGCCCTATCCCCGGCCTCGATCGCGGCTTGCAGCTCCTCGCCGACCTGCATTCGTGCCGACTCTTCGGCCGAGACCCGCTGATCCAGGGCTCCGAGTGTGCGACTCAGACCGTCGACCCTTTCGGTCAGAACGCGCACGAGACCGTCCAGATCACTGCTCACGCCGGGCGGATGAGCCTGGCCGTGCGCCGACGACGTCACGGCGGGCAGAACACTGTCAATGACTCCGATGCTCTCGGCGATGTTGACCTCCAGACGCCGCGGCGGCGTCCGGGTGAACCAACGCACGACGATCTGGGCCTGAGCGCGTACCGCGTCAGAGAGCAGCTTCCGCCGACCGCGCCAGTGATCGTCGTAGGTGTCTTTCAACCCCCAGCACGTCAACCCGAACCCGAGCACCTGTACGGCCAGCCCGCCCCACCTCAGCCATTCCACCGGGTAATAATGGTCGAGCCCGGCACTGCCGGCCACCGGACGTCAAGCAGAACCGAGCGACTTGACCTTGAACTTCGACGTCTGGGCGCCATGTTGACCAGGTAGGCAAGTAGATCGGTCTCGCTCGGGAGGGTGCGAAACGTGTGGAGCGCGTCCGCCAAAGCCGGTGGAATTCCACCTGCCATGAGTTCCTGAAATTGATGTCCGTGACCGAAGTCCATCGCCAGGTGTCGTCGAATGCCTGGATCTGTGCGCTCAGGAGGGGCAAAGTCGATGGCTCGCCGGGACGGGGTGGGGGTACTAGAACCAAAGGTCAGCGCCTCCCCGACGCGCCCCTGCGGCCTCGCCCGACTTGGAAGTAACCAACACACTTTCCAAGTCCGCCAACGCATGTTCGCCGATGGCCGCAATGGTCCGTGACCAGGGAGAATGCTTACGGATGGACACCTAGGGATGGCCGCGAAGGCAGGCAAATGAGACTAGAACTGAGACGATGAGCTGCTCGTCGGCGAGACGGAGGTCGCCGACCGGATGATCACGCACAGCCTGGACGGCCATCGACTTGCGGCGTCACTCATCCGACTCGGCACCGCACACCATCGGGCCGTGGACGGGCTGACATCATTGTTCGAATGAACCCTCGGGGCAAGGAAGTGGTCCGGCTGCTGATCGCGACTGCGGCGGCCGCCGTACCTGCTTGGCGTGGGTCTACAAAGTCCAGTCGCTGGAGCCTTCTTGGCCGTCGCTCATCCAGCCGCCATGGTCCTCGCTGGGCACGGGTTGAATCGAGTAGAGGCGGGTACGCTGCGCGAAAGGCAAGTGTGGCAACCACCAACGCCCCGCTCACCTTGACCGCTCATGGACAATATCGGAATTGAGTTATTGATCAGGAAAGACGGGGGCTGTTGTGGTGGCTTACTCGAATGATGAACTCGATCGATTCCAAGAGGCGATTCAGTCGCTCAAGCTATATCGCCGGGCGGAGTTAGAAAGCCCGCAGGGAGAAGATCTCATTGAGAAGCTTTACGTCGATCCGCTACCTCATGACCACGTTCACAAGCTCCTGCGGCAGCCGAACACAACCTTCCTGATCGGCAGAAAAGGTACGGGAAAGTCTACCGTCTTCCTACGGGCACAGAAGAGCCTTCTGAAGGAGAATTCCGTTCTCTCTACCTATGTGGACATTAAGACGGTGTTCGAGTCCGCGCACGTCGAACCAGCGTTAGCTGGAAACTTATCGAAGATTGACGGCGCATTACCAGAGAAATCATTGGCTCAACTGCTGTTGATGACAAGCTTCTTGCGCGCTGTTGTATCAGGGATCAGGGATGACTTGGCTAAGCAGCTAAGTTCCTCGTGGAAACTCCGGTTAAAGGAAGCGTTTACTGGCAACTATGGGCTGCTCAGCCGCGGCCTCGATGACTTCATCGACGGCCTTGACAAGCCAGACTTTGTTAACGTGCAGGGCATTAGGACTGCACGGGTGAGAGGACTTCAACGTCAAGAACAGACGAGCTCAGTGGGCGCGACCTTCAAGCTAGACACTTCGGGACCAAGTCTAGGCGGCGACCTGCAGGCGTCCGACGGCCGTCTTTCGGAGGCTGAGGAGGACTATTCAGAAATACTGCTGCGTGCAATCGACATTCGCAAGCTAATCTCTGGGCTCAAAGAGCTCCTCGAACCTCTTGGTGTTAAGCATCTGTACGTGTTTCTTGACGACTTCTCTGAATTACCCCTAAATGCGATGCAAACAGTTGTCGATGTACTTGTTGCGCCTCTGAACAACCGATCCGACGAGCTTGTCAAATTTAAGGTTGCAGCATATCCTGGGCGCATCTACTACGGGGCCTTAGACAAGTCCAAAATTGATGAGGTCAACCTCGACTTGTACAGTCTCTACGGCCAAGCATCGGTCGCAGACATGGAGGTCAAGGGCGTCGAGTTTACTCGGCGACTGGTGGAGCGACGTTTAGAGCACTTCGACCTCGACCTGCAACTCTACGTGGATCAGCGCAATTCGCATGCCGTCTGGACTGCACTCTTCCAGGCTTCACTCGGCAATCCTCGTGCTCTCGGCTACATACTCTTCTTCGTCTACGAAAGCCAGCTCCTCTACGGCCGGAGGATAAGCGTAACAGGCGTCCGAGACGCTGCGAAGAAATACTACGAGGACAAGCTTGAGCCGTATTTTTCAATGGGCCGCTTCCTGCACGAATCGTTCGAGGAGCGGTCAACGATTTTCAGCCTTAAGGAGCTGCTCGAACGAATCGTTTCCCGTGCGCGATCTCTGCGATCAAAGGAAGCGGCAAGCATCTTCGGAACGATTGAGGGACAGCATCCGACGAGCCATTTCAACACCAGCCAAGGTTTCGATCCCTTGCTATCTACGCTTGAACTCAATTTCTTTTTGACCAAGTATTATGTGATGAGCAATCGCGATGGGCATCGGGTCTCGGTATACGCGCTCAATTATGGATTGTGTGAGAAGTACTCAATTACGTTTGGTCGACCAACAGGGGCAAGGGAAAATCGGCTCTACTTTGTCGAGCGGGTATTTGACTACAACGCATTAATTCAAGATTATCTGACCAGCAATCAGGAGATCAAGTGCGATAGCTGCTCAACAGTTTTCGAGACAGCAGACTTGGATGCACTGAAGCGGTTCCACATGCTTTGCCCGAGTTGCCGCGCGGGAACCTGCACGGTGACCAATATTTCGCGAAAATATGAGGACCTAATTCGCAGCGTCAACGCCGATCAGCTATTGCCGGCGACGGAACTTGGCATCCTCCAGACTCTTAGCTCGGAATCGAAGCCTCTGTACGCGGGCGACATCGCAGGAGAACTGGACGTTTCTTATCAGCTTATCGGTAAACGTGCGAAGCGATTGGACGAACAGGACCTGGTCAATCGAGATATGGTGCGTGGTCGACGAGAGTATCACCTGAGCGACTCGGCGAAGAGAATCTATTTCGACTCCGAAGCGCCTTCGGGTTTGGTGTTGTCAGTCGACGACGTGCATCGAGGTGGTCACTCGGCACGTGCCGCTGGGACCGATCGCCGTTAGTACGCAAAGTGCGCGAAGATGAGCGCGATAACACGGCAGTGCGGGTTCAATGCGTACAAACCTTACACCGCCAGCGACAGCGGCAGTGTCGGTGATGTAGCGTAAATTCTGCGAAGTAGATCGCATCCGACGCCGCGGGCACAGACCAGCACCCCGTCCTTGAATGAGTAGGGGAAAATTCTCACGGAGAGGATTGCAGACATGCTCCTGGCGCTGTCGGATGACCCGGGCCGAGCCAAGGCTGGGGTTCATGCTGGTCGATTCGTAGGAGCCGGGTCTGGCCCGCTGCACCCCCCGGTGGACGTCTGCAATGTCGCGGGCGTGGTTTCCGCGCTGGTCGCGGCGGGGCCAGTCGGCGCTAAACCAGCTGCAAGAGGCTGGATGGCTGCACCGGACGCCGAGCCGCCTTGGTTGGTCTGCACTTCGAAGCTATGCGAGAGGCCGGAACGGTTTGCGCAGGATTCACTTCGAACTGGAGCGAGTCCGCGGTCCACGTGGGCAACTACTTCCGGAATCTTCTTGCCCGGTGGCACTTGTTGTCATCCCCCCGAACACCGCCGTCCAGCGGCGGTGCAGGTCAGGAGTTTGGTAGTGCAGCTCCGGTATCGGTCGGTCGGTGTGGTGTGCGGCTCCGAGAGCGCGCGGCATTCGAGACGTGCGGAAGTCCGCCAGCCTCGTCCGTCGGTTGCCGCCAGCCGCGTTGCGTCCGGGTCATAGGGTCTGCTGAATCGCCGGTGGAGTTAGAGGCGGGTCGGTGGGTGTCGGCGGGACGTAGTGAAGTTGATGTTGGGCTTCCGGAATCCCACGGACACCGGTGAAGCTTTCTGAGGCCGCTGCTGGCTCGTGACGCCCAAGGCTTTCTTGTTGTCGGCGATGGGGGCTGAGTTGGGCGCGAGCCCGAATTTCGGCGTCGAGTTTGTCGACATGGATCCGCTCGGGGTTCTGACCGGCGACTCGTTCAGCGAGGCTGTGTGCCGACTGGATGTCTCTGGCTAGAGCGACTTCTCGGTTGTGCTTGTGTTGATTGTCAGCGGTGGTGATGCGTTCAGCGACCTGTTCTCGTTCGATTGGATCGATGGGCACACGCGTCAATGCCTTGGCGAGGTCCGCGGCGGTGGCAGCGGCTTCGATCGCCTTCGCCTCTTGTTGGCGTAGGTCATTCATGTGCGCGTCGAGTTCGGCGCGATGCCGCCGGGCGCGAGGGTGCAATTGATTGCGGTCCTGCTCGGCGAGCGCGGCCCCGTTAGCTGCAGCGCGGGCGGCTTGGATGGCGTGGCGCCATTCGCCCTCGAGGGCGCTGTGTTTGGCGAGATCTGCACCGATGCTGCGCAGATCCGCGAGTTCGTGTTCGACCCGCGTGACGGCGGGTCCGCGGCCCGCTGCGGCTTCTTCGGCCAGTCTCGTGGCCTCCTGGACTGCTGCGGCGTGTTCGGCGATGTCGGTTTCGAGTCGCAGGCGGGCAAGGGCGAGTTCGTCAGCGAGGGTTTCGTCGGTGAAGTGGCCATATTCGCGGTCCGTCCAGGCCGGGATCTGGGCTTCTGCGGCGGCCCGGGTGAGCGCGGCGGCGGTGATCCCCGCGGATGAGGGCACGTCGGCTGCGGCAATCTTGTCGGGGTCGATGGTTTCCAGCAGGGCACCGGCGTCGAGCCCGGCCTGTTGGGCGTGGGCCATCCGGTCGGCGAGGACGTCGAATCCCTGGCCGGTGATGAGCTTCTCGGCCACGTCCCGGTGCCCCCGCCAGGCGTTGCGCAGGACGTCGGCCGCGCCGTCGAGATGCCATGTCGGATTGTCGGTTGCGTGGGGTTCCGCGCCCGGATCGGGCCGTGCGCGGTCGGCAGCGGCGACGCGAATGGCGTGGGCCGCGTATCTGGCCTTCTCCTGTACCGCTGCGACGGTGTGGCGTGGAACCTCCGCCAGGAGGTGCGTGATGTCCATGCCCTGGTTCTCGGCGGCGGTGACCGCGAGGACGGTCGGAGGGAACCGGGGGTCCTCGATGATCTGTCGGGCCAGATCGGCTGTGTCATGCCAGTTCTGGGTGATCAGGTCGGCGACCCGGCTCAGGTCCCGCTCGTCAATATCCTGAGCGGTCCGCGTCTCGGCTGGATCAAACAGGTCTGCGGCATACGCCGCGGGGTCGTCGACGACCTCCAGGTCCGCCACCGGGAGGTCAGCAAGAACCTGACGCAGGTCCACGCCGTCCTGCCGCAGTTGTTCGATGCGGAAGGCGAGGTCCGCCATCGCGGCGGCGTTCGCCACTCGATGGGCGAGGTCGGCGTGATCGGCCCAGGCGTCCACGAGCATCGCCGCGACGGTGTTGCTCCGGGCTTGGCGGGTCTGCTCCTCCCGCCACCGATCGGCGGCCTCGGAACGGTTACGACCGAGTTCGGGCCAGGGTTGCGGATCGGTCGACAGGGTTGGCCGCTTGGGCAGTCCGAGGGGGTCGGTGGGGTCGGGTGCGGCGGCTTCGGGGTCGGGTGGGGTGTTGTCGAGGATGGCGTCGATGACGGTGAGGTAGTCCAGGTGGAGGTGTTCGGCGAGGCGGCTGGCCTGTCGGGTCTGCTCCGCCGGGGGCACGGTGCCGAGCAGGTGGGCGGCCTCGCGGAGAGCGTTGATGCGGTGTTCGACGAAGTCGTTGCCGTCGGTCCATCGGTGGGTGATCTCGTCGACGACGAGGTCGGTCAGCGGATAGCGCCTGTCGAGAGCGGCGGCGAGGGTGTCGGGTCCGCGGGTGGCGAGTAATTCCGCGGGATCCTTTCCCTCGCCGAGGGTGATCATCTCGGCATCGGCGACGCCCGCGTCGACCAAGGCCCGCCACGCTCTGACACTTGCTGCCTGGCCGGCCTTGTCGTCGTCCAGCAAAAGCAGGACGCGGCGGTCGGTGAGCGGGGAGACCCGGTCCAGGGTAGCGAGCTGGCCGGCGGTGAGCGCGGTGCCGAGTGGCGCGACGGCGACCATGTCCGGCCGCGCGACATTGACGGCGATCGCGTCCATCGGTCCTTCGACGATCACCAGGTCCGCGCCCGCCCGCAACAGGTCGACCTGCCGCGGGGTGAGCCCGAAGGGCAGATCGGACTTCCGGAAGAGCATGGTGGTGGGGCTGTTCAGGTATTTCGGGTTTCGGTCGTTGGTGTCATCGGGGTGTTTGCGGCCGATGAACGCGACCACCGCACCGTCTTCTGGTCGGGTGATGGGCACGACGGCTCGGTTGTGGAAGAAGTCGATGAGGCCGCCTCCGCTGGAGTGCCGGGCCAGCCCGGCGGCGAGGATCTCCGGGTCCGTGTACCCGGCATGACGCAGGTGGTCGACAAGGGCGGTCCACGTTGCGGGCGCAAAGCCAGCGGCCGTGGCCGGTAGGCCCCGACCGGCGAGGTATTCAGGGACCCATGACCGGGGCCCCGAGGCAGCGTAGAACGCGGCCGCCGCGGAAAGGGCTGCTAGAACCCTGTTTTCGTCGACTGCCGGTTCGGCACCCTCGCCTGCGGCACTCTCATCGAGGGAGTCCGGTGGCACCGCATCGGTCTCGGCCGGAGCCTCGAGATCAGTCGCAGGGGCCAGGTCCTCGTCAACTGCGAGATGCACATCGGGACCCGGGGCTTCAGTCGCGGCCGTCGATTGCCTGTGGAGGTCGGTGGGTGGTTGCCAGTCGGCGTCGGCCGGGTCCGGGTGCGCCGCGTCGTCGTCTTCGACGGGGGCGAGGTCGGTGAGGATGGCGAGGTGCCAGAGCAGCACGGTGGCCCACTGGTGTTCGGGCACCGTGTCGAGCGTGGCGGCGAACATCCTTGCGGCGTCGGCGACGAGTTTCGCGGGGTCGTGCCCGGCGCGGACTGCGGCGTCGACCCGGGCGACCAGGGTGGGCCAGAGCCGGTCGGTGACGATCCGTTCCGCCACCCGCTCCCCCAGAATGTCGGTGAGGGTCATGGTCCAGGTGGGCCGCAACGTCGGACCCGCGCCGGCGGCCTCGTCGGTGGTGACGGAGCCGAGGTGCGGGGCGAGCCGCCACCACAGCGCGGCGGCGGTTTGCTCCACCGGCAGCGGACCACGCCGAGCGGCCGCCCCCAGGAGGTTCCGGACCGGCAGCCCGGCGGTTTCGGCGAGGTTGAGCCGCCCGACGAGCACCGGCCAAAATTCGTCCTCGGTGACGGCGTCAATGTCCGCGCCGTGCCCGGCCAGAACGTCCAGCCAACGGTCGGCGCCGTCGTCCCGGCCCCCGGCCACCGTCAGGCACCATTCGACCAGGTCGTCGTGGTACTGCCGCAGCGCGATCCGCCGGGGCCGCTCCCCCGCCGGCCGCAGATCTTCCACGCTGACCGAGTTGACTGCCCGCCACACCGCCAGGTCCACCAGCAGGTCCCGGTGCAGGAGGTACGGGACCGCCCACCCGGGGGCGTCCAACCGGGTCCACCCACGCACCTGCCCGGCGAGTTCCGTGACAAGGTCGGTCACCAGTTGGGCGCGGGCGGCGAGATACGTTGCCCACACCGGGGTCTGCGTCAACGCCTCCGGAACATCCGGGACCCACGGGAGCGGCCCGGAACGTTGCGAGTGATTCCCGGTGAGATCGAGCCGGTAGTCCAGCACCGCGGCCAGATCCATTGCGGTGTCCAGTTCCCGCTCCGCCGCGGCGGCCGCCAGCCTCGCGGTGGGGTCGTGCCCGTCGAGGGCGAGAACGGCGAGGTGCCCGAGCAGCGTCTCCCACGCCGGCGCGCCGGTGACCCCCGGCACCGCCGCCTCCGCCCCGGCGGTGATGGCCTGAACCCGGTCCTTCCCCAGAACGGTCATCGCACCCACGGTGAGGGCGTGCACGTAGGCGGCCGCGGCGTGTCCGACCCGCAGGCCCGGATCTTGAGCGTCGCGGATCTCGGTGGTCGCCGAACGGGCCGCGCCATCCCGCCCGATCACCGCGGTGAGGACCTCGATCGCGGTGGGGGGTTGGATGGCGTCGGGTGTGATGACCTCGTGCGGGTCGCCTTCGCCGCCGAGGATGACGTAGGCGTGGGTGCCGTCCGTCGCCCTGGTGAGAGTCGGGTAGAGGTCCTGCCGGGTCATCCGGTCGGTGACAACGGTGTGCGCGGTGCCCTTCTGGGAGTGGGCGGTGCCGACGGTCATGCCCTGAACGGAGGCGTGGGTGTAGGCGTACCCGAGCCGCAGGAACCCGCCCGTGACGTACCAGGATGGGAGCACCCGGGTCACCCCGCGGGTGATCTCGGTGGCCAGCAACGACCCGTCCGCGTTGACCTGCCGGACGGTCCACCGATAGTTGTTCCGGACGAAGTCGGTGCCGCCCATTGACAGCGTCCGCTTGTTCCGTTTCGTGATCACGGTGTCCCCGGCGCTGACCCGTTCCCCGTTCGGCAGCACCAGCTCCGGCCCGGTCACCCCACCCGCCGCTGCGATGCGGTCGGTGCGGGCGCGCGCGTTGAGGTCGGCGACCATCTCCAGGGTCGGGGCGATCATCACCGAGTCGACACCGTCCGCGGTGTCGGCCGCCCAGCCTTGGTAGACGGCGTCGGCGGCAGTGTCGGTGGTGACCGCGTGCACCCTTGACCGGTCGGCGTAGAGCCCGATTGCGGAGGGGTCACCGGCACGGAGCGCGAGGCTGGCCTGTCCCTCGGTGGGGTCGGTGAACCGCATCACCTCGGTCAATGTCACTGCGCCATGAGTGGTTTCGATGTCCCGCAGCAACCCGCCCGCCCCGGACGCGGCGCGTTGCCGGTCGTCCCCCACCAAAAGCACCCGCCCACCCCGGCCGAGGACGAACGCGATGGCGGTGTCCAGTTTCGGGGTGGACGCCAACCCGGCCTCGTCGACGATCACCAAGCTGGTGTTGTCGATGGCGGTCATCCACGGCTGCCACCGGTCGGGGGTGAGGGTGGTGAGGTCGTGGACGAGTTTGTCGAGGGTGTCAGCCGGCACCCCGGGGATGGCGGCGCTGAGTTCCTGCGCGGCGCTGGCCTGCGGCGCCAAACCGACGACGGTGCCGCCGCCGTTGCGCCAGGCGGCGGCGAGGACCCCCATCACGGTGGTCTTCCCGGTTCCGGCGGGTGCCAACGCCAGCTGCACCCGGCGGCCGCTGGTGGCGATGTCCCTCACCATCGCGGCCTGACCGGTGTTCAACACTCGGCCGCCGGTGTTGGCGGACCATTCCAGCTCCGCCAACTCGACATCCGCGGCCCGGACCCGGCGTCCGTCGGTGCGGCCGGCGGCGGTGACGATCCTCGCCTCCGCGGCCAACACCGCCGGTGAGGTGTAGAGCTGGGCCTTCGCCACCCGGTACACGGACTGACCATCCGCCCGGGAGAGCTCGGTAGGCCGGGTCGCGGTGATCTCGGTGTCCATCCCGATCGGCACAGCGTGGTCCCCTGCGACGGACCGGCGGGTGATCGCCTCCGCGACCCGCAGCGCCTGACCGGGGTCGGTGAACCGGCCGCGGACCACCCGCAGCGCCTCGGCGTGCACGTTGGATTCCCGCCACTGCGCCCGATGCGCAGCCACCGTCTGCACGGTCCGGGTGGTGAGGTCCTCCAACAACGACCCATCCACCACCGCAGCCGGTTTCGCGTCCGCGGTGAGGACGGTGGCGATCATGTCGTTCAGTGCACGGTCACCACCGAGGACGTGGACGGCTTGGTCGTGCCAGGTGGCGCGTTGCTCGTTCAGCGAGCGGGGTTCGTGTTTCGCCTGCCGGGTGGACAGGTTGGCCCGCTGCCGCAGCGAGATCATCTCCACGGTGGTTGGGACCCGGCCGTGGTCAGCCAGGAACCGGTTTTGGAGTTCGCTGGTGGACCTGGTGATCGCGGCCGCCCGGCTGGACCACTCTTGGTTGAGTCGGGGGTCGACGCCGGTGATCTCCCGCACCGGCCGCTTCCCGGAGTCGTCAGGCCGTTCGCTGAAGGTGACGCCGAGGGCGGTGGTGAGTTCCGCTTCCAGGGCGGTGTTGTAGTACTCGGAGCCGGCGACGTTGAACCGGTACAGCATGCGGGCGTCCAGGGCGAGCCACCGCCCGTCCAGGGTCTGGACCTTGTTCGACACCGCAACGTGGGTGTGCAGGTCGGGGTCACCGGCCCGGGAATCCCGGTGGGTGAACCGGGCCATCACCAGGCCGCGGGTGTCCACCTGCGCGGGGCCGCCCGTGCCGACCCTGGTGTACCCGACCTCCTTCTCCAACCAAGCCAGCGTCGCCGAGACGGCAGCGGTGTGCGCGGCCGCGATCCGTTCCGAGATCTCACGGGGGGCGACCGCCCACAGCGTGGACACCGACTTCACCGGGGAGAACGTCAGGTCGAACCCGGCCACCGCCGACCGCGCCGGCCGAGAGATCCGGCGGAGGAACCCGGTCAGTTCCTGGTCGGTGTCCGGGTCCCGGTGGTGCTTCTCGACGAACACCGCCCGGGCGAGGTAGGTGCGGATCCGAGCCCGGTCCTCCTCGGCGATCCGCGCTCGCTCCGGCAGCCCGCGTTGGGTGTTCCATTCCGCGTAGGCCTGGGCGAGCCATTGGTGCCATTCGACGGGGCCGTCGTAGACGGGGAACGCCGCGCCCAATCGGGCGGCGGCGGCGGCCGCGGGGACCGACCACCCCTCGGCGACGAGACCGGCCTGGATCCGCTGGGCGTCCGGGTGTATGCCCATCCCGAACAGGTTCCGCATCTGCTGCTCGGTGACCACCCCAGCGGTACCAAGGGATTCCAAACCCCGCCCGTCCCACCGCCCCGGTGACTCGCCTTTCGCGGCGTAATAGTCACCGAGCGAGGAGTAGCCGCGTTCGGTGGAATCCGCTGCCGCGACCTGCCGGGTCAGGTACGTGTACCCGTCCCCAGCGCTCAGCTTGTGCAGCGTCATCACCTGACAGATCGTACCCCTCGTGATCACATCGTTACCTCAGTGCATGAGGTGTGAGCAGGCTGACGGCACGGGCTCACATTGCTGTGGCGCGGTAGGGTCGGCCCTGACCGGATCGGGGGCCGACGGACCGGAGGTGCGGGGTGGGCAAGGCGGCAAGCGCGGCCCTGGCAGGACGGGTACGGACGCGGCAACGTGCGGTCGAGGCGGGCGCCGAGCAGGCTGCCCGGGACTTGCGGTTGACTGCGGCGGCGGCTGACGTACACCGGGCGCAAGAGGCCATCGACGCGGCGCGGGAACGCGCAGCGCTGGCCGTCGCAGCCGCGCGGGCCGTGGAACACGACGAGGTCTCGACCGCGGTGACTGTGCGGGACGCAGCGGTGCGGCGGGCGGCCGCCGAAGGACTGACAGTGGTCAAGGTCGCCGAACTCGTCGGGCTGCCGGCGACCGAGGTCCGGCGGATCCTCCGCACGAGTCATACCGGACAGCCGCCGGCGCGGCCGGCGGGTGGGCCATGAGCTGATCGGATCTGGCGCGCAACGACTTCCGCTGTTAGTGACGCGCGGCGTGTGGTCCGCCGTCGCCGGATCGGTGCAGTTGGCTGTAGAGGTCGTCGAGGAGTTCATCGACGGCGCTGGTGAGCAGATCCAGCCGGCCGTTGAGTGTGTTGCAGCCGCGATGGTCGGTGCCGGTCGGGTCGGTGATCTTCCAGGCGACCGGACCATGGGGCAGTTGGGCAGTGAGTTGAGCGGCCAGCGCGGCGAGGGCAGCCGGTATCCCGTCGGCGGTATCGACCTCGCCGTCGGGGGTGGTGGTGACGGTGTACATGGGCTGGGGTCCTGTCGTCGGGCGTCGCGGGGTGTCGTTTCTGACGGTGGCCCCTTCGTCCTGGCGCGGTCGAGCCTGCCGCCACGATGTGGATGGATTTCTTGATGTGGACAGCCCGTCTCGGCGCTAAAGGTTGCGGTGGGCCGCCGACCCCCACAACGGGGGCCGGCGGGTACGGGCGCCTGGTCAGCGGCGGCTGGGGCGGTTCCGGCGGGTGCGGGCGGGTGCCTGCCGGTCCAGGATCAGCGGGGCCAGCTCGGCGATGTACTGCCACGCCTCGCGCATCGAGTCGGCCGCTGCCCGGTCCTGGACGGTCCATGTCATTGACCCGACCCGGACGATCGCGGTGCGTGACACCGAGTCGTACCGGGCTTTGCGGTCGTCGTCGCCGTGCGCGCGGACGCTGAGCGCCGGTCCCATGCTGCCGTGCCCGTGGATGGTCGGGATCTCGGCCGGGAGGCCGTTGAAGATCCACTGGTGCTCGTCGGCGAGCCAGGCCTGGCTGTAGACGGTCGCGGCTGCCATGTCGTACAGGGTGATCATCAGCTGCTGCCCGAAGGTGGCGGTCAGGTGGCTGCCCTCGGCGCCGGTGCCGCCGCCGTGCGAATCGATCGCGATGGGTTGCTTGCCGGCGATGATGACTCCGGCCAGGATGTGCTGCCGGTATACGCCGGGGATGAACTGTTCTCGCTTGGCGGTCATGGTGAGTCGCCCTCTCTGCCTCTGCGCGTTCGGCTGAGGCGTGGGGGCAGCGCGGGGGTGCGGGTGGCCGGTCAAGGGCTTGAGCGGTGCCGGGGTGCTGGTCCGGGTGGTGTCGACCTCGGGGTCCCCTGTGGGGTGGGGTCGGCCCAGGCGGATCGGCGGCCCGGCAGCGCGTCCCTTGACGGGCCGGGGCCCCCACCCCCGCACCATTGCCACCACTCAGACGGACGCTCCCCAAGGTGACCACTCCCACCTCGGGAACCACGGCCGCCGGCGCATAGCGACCCCTGCCTTCCTGGGCGGTCGGCGGTCAGCGTGGTCGCGGGCCCTGCGTTGACCACAGGCCTGCGGGCGGGTGCTACTCCCCGGGGGGTCGCTTTCGCCAGCGCAATCGCAATGCCACGGTGGTCTTCCCGGGTGCGGCGGTGGGAGAGGCGCTGGCGGTCAACACCTCTCCCACCGCGGGAGTGGGTCAGGCCGGGTTGGGTTCGCAGGCGAAGGGCAACCGGAGAGCTCGTAGGTGGTACCGGCCGGCCTCGTCGGGCCTCAGCGTGACCGTCGAGCCGTCTGTGCAGAAGACGTGCAGGTCCTCGTCCAACCCGGGGCTGACGTCGCTCACGCAGAGCCCGGCAATTTGAGTGACGGCGGCCAGGACGGCGTCCAGGGTGTCGGCGGTGACCACGGGATGAACCCGCCCCTGCGGGTCGTGATCGAACGCTGCCGCCGGCCAACGGATCTCGGCGGTGTCGGGGAGGTGGAACCGGCCGGCGATCGGGGCGGGGTGATGGCCGATGGTGGCGACGGTTTCCCCGTGGTCGCCCTGGTGGATGCTGATCTGCAGGGTGAGCCGGGTGGTGCGGGTGACCGGCCCGGTCGGTGGCACCCGGTGCACCGTGAACGGAATGTCATGTGACCCGGTCGGGCAGGTGGACACCGCTTGCCGGGCCGCCCACAACACCTCGGTGATCCGGCCCGCCTCAGTCTCCCCCGTCGGCCTGGGCTTGCCGCGCTCCGCGGCGTGATCCCAGTGCACGGCGTCGAACCAGGCTTGCGCGGTCACGGCGACCGGGTAGGTGAACCGGAACAGTCGGGACAGCCGGGCCGGGACCTCGAACAGCAGGGCGTCGGTGATCGCGTCGGCCCGGGTGTAGGGCAGCACACCAGCTGGCCGGGAGGCGCCGTTACGGCACGACGGGGGACGCGGATCCGGGTGGTGGGTGGGC
Source organism: Nakamurella sp. GG22 (assembly GCF_052976845.2). Classification (NCBI taxonomy): domain Bacteria; kingdom Bacillati; phylum Actinomycetota; class Actinomycetes; order Nakamurellales; family Nakamurellaceae; genus Nakamurella; species Nakamurella sp. GG22. The sequence goes on from NZ_JBRIIO020000007.1 coordinate 35,852, forward strand.
ATGGCGATGACTCCTTCTCTCGCGGGTGACGGGCTGCTGTGGCGTTCGGAGTGCCTGTCGCGCAGGTGTTATCGGCCGGCCGGGGCCTCGCTGTTGTCGATCAGGTGGTTGGTCAGCGCGACCCGCAGCGCCTTGCTGACCTGCGCGGCGCTCGCACCGGCGGGCACGGTGGCCTCGACCTTGTGCTGTTGCGGGCAGTACACGTAGGGCGCGGTCGCCGCGTTGATCGGCCGGAAGTAGCCGTAACGCAGGCGGGCCTCGGCGATCCGCCGGGCGGTGGCCAGCACGGCACGGGGTGCTGCGGGCGGGACCGGGTGGGGGGTGGGCATGGCCGTCGCTGCTTCCTTGAGGTTTGAGGACTTGCCGCCCGGGCGGGCCGGAGGGTGCGATCCCCCGGCCCGCCAGCTTGGGTTCAGAGCGCTGCGATGAGGTCGAACGCGCGGGTCTTGAGCTGCTGCACACCGGTGCTGGTGACGACCCGTTCGGCGCGGGCCAGCGCCGGGTTCCGCTTGTCACCGATGGGCGCGACGTGGTCGGTGTATTCGGTGATCGCCTGGTAGGCGGCCCATTGGGTCCCCCGGATCGCGGTGTTCGTCTCCGAGGAGTGCAGCAGGCCGGTCAGCGCGGCCTGCCTGTTCCGGGTGATCGTCTTCGACCGCTCCGACGTGCTGTCGGTGGCCCACAGTTGGGTGACTATGCCGCGGAACTGTTCGTCGGTGATGGCCTGTTCGATCATCCGGTCGGCCTCGGCCTGGAACGCCTCGGCGAATTTGAACGTCAACCCGAGGGCTTCCCGGGCCTGCCCGATGTAGCCGCGGGCGCCGGAGGTGTGCCGTATCGAGAATGAGGACTGCGCCGACCGGATCGCAAGGGCCTGGGTGTTCGCGCACACCACCCGCACCGGTGAGATCAGCAACCGGAACGCACTCGTTCCGTCGTGGGAGTTGCACGCCACGATGTACAGGTCGACCGCGTCGATGCCGCCGATCAGCATGGTGTCCGGCAGCTTCATGGTCAGGAAGACTTGACGGCCGCCCTTGATGGAGCCGGCGGTCTCGAAATGCGCCCCGGACTCGTCCACCAGGGCGTCGAGCAAGTCGGCGTGTTCTTCGTTCTGGATCGGGGTGTATCCGCGACCGACCACGCCGAGCACATCCGGCCGCCCCGTCACCGGGTTCGTCCGCACCGTCGCGAAATGCTCCGGCACCGACAGCACATCCACTCCGTCGGCGGACAGCATCGGCGTCGTTTGCAACGGCTGGGTCCGGACATTCCAGCCGCCCAGCTTCGCGTGCCGCATCGCGTCCGCCGCGGTGAACTCCGCCGGCAACACCGTGCCCAACCGGTGCCATGCGTGCTGGCGGGCTGACACGAACGACGCAGACCGTCCGGCGCCCCAGGTTTCCAGATCGTGAGCCATGACAACCCCTTCCCGCTTGACCAGACCGCCTGGCCTCTGTGCGTAGATACAGTGTATTTGTAGACACTGTATTTGTCGACAGTGCATAGGGAGAAAGGTTGTCCGAATACAGTGTTGGCATGGACACTGCACGGATGACTCGGCTTCGACTGGTTGGCCGCGGCGAACTACGCCGGCTGTTCGGAGTGAGCGCGACGCGCACAATTCAGATCGCCGAACGCCCCGACTTCCCAGCGCCGCTCGACGAGCTGAGCGTCGGCAAGATCTGGGCGCTCGACGATGTCATCGCCTGGGCCGAGAAGACAGGTCGGACGCTCAATCTCGCCGAGCTCGGTGGTTCTTCCGTCGATGCCGACGGTGACAAGTCACGGCCGTAATGCATGAAGAGTCCGGTTGAGCGGCTGTTCCAGACGACGTGGGTAACAACCGATGCGAGCTCGGAACACCTGGCGCCGGGCGGGTTGTCACCCGGGTTCGTCGAACCGCCGGTTGACGTCACCCACCACGGTGGCGGCATGGCGTTGACCCTCGATCGCATCCTCGAGCCGTTTGGCGGCCTCCCGGAGACGCTCCACGGCAGGCTCTCTCACCGTGGAGCGGTCGGCCGGCGGTGCGACCCGGACAGTGCTGGCCCGCTGGACCTGTTCGCGGGCGTCCAGCAGCTGCAGGACCAGCCGGGCGTAATCGGTCATCGCGGCGATCGTGCCGGGCGGGTCATCAGCCCGACCTGTCGCCAGGGCCCACAGCGCATGGTGGAGTTCGTCGATGGCTTCACCGAACTCCGGCGGACAGCCGGCCGACTTCGCTCCATCCACTGTTGCCTGTTGAGGGAGCGCGGCCTCATGGATGCGGATCTGATCGGTAGCCCAAGTCAGAACCTTTGCTCCAGCGAACACATCGACGACCGCGCTGTCCCGCTCGGTCAGGATCCGGAAGGCCGGCCGTCTCGACGCCGTCCAGGAGTGCCACAACGCCGTCATGCCAGCGGCTCCCGCCGCGACGGCCACCGCCAGGACGAGCGTTAGCACTTGCACGCCCCACCACCAGACGCCCGCGACTCCGCCACCGATCAGACCCGCCATCGCACCCCAGGTGCTGGTCGTAACCGGATCAGCGGTGCCCGCTGGCCAGGGCCTTCCCACCCGTGAATCGGGGTCACGGACGGCGACGGCGACCAATACCGGCGGCGGTATCCGCCCGGCCAGCCGGGCCACCTGTGCGGTTTCAGGATCTGCTGCCGCCCATTCCAGCCATCCCCAACTGGTCCGCAGAATCATCTGTGACGCCGAGGGCGTACCGACGAACAGGGCAGACCACCGTGCGAAGCCTTGTTCGCGGGTCAGCCCGGCCAGGCTCCACTCATCGAGATCCTGTGGTGTCCTCACGTCCATCCCCGCACTCTGGGACAGGTCGCTCCTGAGCGATACCAACCACGCGGCGGTCGACCGATGCCTCCGATGGCCGCGTTCGGGCAGCGCAGCAGACCGACTTGACCGCGCCGCCGGACGACGACCTCGGAGCCAACTGGCATACATGCAATTCTGCCCGGGAGCACCGACACCGAACCCTCAGAACACGCCAAGACGGCAACAAACCGGCCGGCTGCGCACAGCGTGCGAGCAATTATTCACGACCGGGGGCGATCACAGATTGCCCTTGACCAATTCCCCCTTGACAGAGAGTCCAGTCACTGCCTTTGCGACCGTGGTTCGCATGTCGGACCCTGAACATGACCAGGCGGCCGGTTGCGAAGTATAATTGGATGGTTGTAACAGGCCTTGGGAGACGATTCGCCAAGGCCAACAATGGGCCGTACTGAACCGGTTGTGTAGGGTATGGCGATGGTGAAGGCGAAGAACCCGCAAGCAGAAACCATAAGCGCGACCGCCGCCCGAAAATACTGGCGCGCGCTGATGACCAACGTCGTATCCCTCGTAGACAGTGCAGACACGCTTGCAGAGGAGTCGCCATCACTTTCGCGCTCGCTGCTCATCCTCGCCCAAGAGGAGGCTGGAAAGGCGAATGAGCTGTACATACGGTCGCAACGCGCCTGGTCGGACGGTCTAGACGTTATTGAGCTCGATGAGCAATTCCTCAAGATGGAGCGGTGGCACCATCCCAAGATAATCGCTTCGCTTCAGGCCGATGCGGAACTGGACCCGTTCTGGGGTGACTGTACCTCGTACGACTTCGACCCTAACACCATGGACATGCAGCAGTATGTATCCGATAGAATTGATGCTGAAGACACCTATGCAAAGGGACTTAATAGACGCAAGCAGGCAGGCTTCTATGTCGACCGGGACGGTGAAAGCGTTAACCCACCACAGGACGTAACCATTGAGGATATCAGGGCAGAGATAGTCCGCACAGCTGGGGTTGCAGAGATGCTGCTTATTACCGACAACTCGCGCATGCAGCGCCTCCCAGAGAATAAGTTCGACTCGACGCACGACCTCCAGATGGCACTAATGCCGTACTCGCATCCTCAAGAGTTCGCCGACTGGCTCAACAGGCAGGGCTAACATAGCTAATGTGTGACTAGGTTTTAGGCCTAAATTGCCAAGCTATCCACTAACGTCCGGGTCGGTTTGGAGGGTTGCTCGCGATGGAGTCGTCTACTATCCAAATTACCGCGGCGCGCGACTCAGCTTTGCCGCCTTCCTACCGGTCTTTAAAACTCCGGATAGCCAGCTAGGGCCACTTTTGCCCGGGATGAGCGTCGCAAGCAATGACACAAAAGGCGCCTTACTAGTGGGCTCGGTAACGGAAACCCTGAGTGCTCGGTGCGCCTTCTGCCTCGGCGGAAGGTGCCACGAAGAGCGTCCTTGATGACCTGCTGCTACTTGCACCGATCCCAAGCAACATCTCGTCAGAGCTGGTAAGGACTCAGCACAGCCCACGTTGCATTCAGGCGACCGAGGCCAGGTACGTGGGTGCGGCCTGACGGAGTGCGGCGATTGCGCGGTCGCGGCGGCGGCGGACGGTCCGTTCGTTGATGCCGAGGTCGTCGGCGACGCGGTGGCGGGTCGCGGTGCCGTAGCCGCGGCGGCGTTCCAGGTCGAGGAGCATGAGGAGGTCCTGGAGCGGTGCGACGCCGTGGCCACCGGCCCATAGCAGCATGTCGACGACGTCCAGATCGTCGTCTTGCTGTTCGGTCGCGTCGAGGTGCCGCCAGGCGGGGTCGTGGGGGTCGACCGAGATTACCTGCGGTCGGCCGGGGAGGCCGGCTCGCAGTTCGCCGCGGAGCAGTACTTGTTTGGTATCCAGCAGCAGGTTTCTGGCGTAGGCCCGGTTCCGACGCCGCCAGGGGTAGCGCCGGATCCGGCAGGTGAGCTCGCCGGCCACAAGGGGCAGGATGTTGTCGGCGAGGTGCGCGAGTTTTGCGGCCAGGGCGTGGATTCCGCCGCTGAGCAGGTGGAGCAGCACCACCAACGCGTCGGGGTCGTCCGCGCCGTCGGCGGCGGCCAGCGAGACCATTGCTCCGATGATTTCGTCCGCGCGGGCCGCGGGCGCGTGTTCCGCGACCAGGGCGGGTAAATCGCCGACGCTGCGCAGGCCGGTCAGGGCTGGGGCTTGGATTGCCCAAATGGCGGGGCGGCCGGAGCGGTCGAGTCGTTCGACAAGGATGGGCCAGCTTCCGGCGATGGCGGGATCGTTGAACACGGCATTGCCTTTCGGGGTGTCGGGATCTGTTGGTGCCGACACTCCGGGGCGTTGTCCTACTTACTGTCCTTCGTTACGTCACCCGCCCCTTGGGTGACAACAGATCCGGGTCCTTTCGCGGTTGTCACCCACGCGAATCTCCGATGACTACAGCCAGGTGACGAGGATCGCGCCGATGATCAGCGCGGGCCCCATCGGGATCTGCATCGCCCGATAAGGCACGCGGCGATCGGCGATCGCGAGGATTCCGGCGGTGACGACGGCGAGGCCGAATGCGGCCAGTTGTCCGGTGAGGACGCCCGACCAGCTCGTCCAGCCGAGCAGCCCGGCGGCGAGGGCGGCGACCCGCACATCACCTAATCCCAGCGCAGACGGGGCAAGGAAGGCGACGGCGAACCACCCGGCGCCGACGGCGGCCGCGGCGAGGAGCGCGCGCACCAGGTGGTCCGGTTGCCCCGTGACGGCCGCGGTGAGCGTCAGCATCGCCAAGACGGCGACGGCCAACGGATACACCAGTCGGGCCGGGAGCAAGTGCTGCTGGGCGTCGGTGACACAGCAAACGGCGCCGCCGGTGGCGAAGAGCCACCACGCGAGGATTGGGTCACCCCCTGCGGCAGCAGCGGCCAGGACCGCAACGACCAGCGCGACAGTGGCCAACCGCGCCGCGCTCACCGATCTGGGCCGCCACCACGGTCCCCGAGCCAGGTCCGGGTCGATGGTGAGGCCGACGGTCCAGGCCGCGAGCAGTGGGCTGACCAGAATCGCGGCGACCACGGGCACCGGAGCCATGCCCCATGACATTGCGGTGAACCGCTGGTCAGGCGGCGGGTGGAAGCCAGCGGCGACGTCGCAGGATCTCGGCGGTCCTGGGTGGCAGGTCTTCTTCGACTTCGGCGTCGTGGTTGGCCATGATCCGTTTCACGTAGGCGTCGGCTTCCGCGGTGTTGCCGAGGGCTTCGCTGGCGGCGACCAGGTCGAGCAGGACAGTGTCGGCGGTGCTGCCGGCGGTGAGCGCGACGTTTGCGGCGGTCTGGGCGAGTGCTGGTTCTCCGGTGGCGAGGTGGTGGGTGGCGAGGAGGTGCGCGACGTCGGCGATGCCCGCCAGGTATTCGTGGTCGAGGGGTGGATCGATCAGCCATCCGTAGCCGCCGGGGCGTTGCCGGTCGAACGGCGGCCCGGTGACAAGGTCGAGCGCGGCCCGTAGGTCCGGGATGCCGCTGGTGCCGCGGCTTACGCCGCGGAGCCGGAGTCTGCGGAACAGTTCGGCGTCCAGCAGGCCGCCGACGATGCGGTAGGTGCCGCCGCCGGTGCGGGTGTTGGACGGCAGGTATTCCTGTCCGGTGGTCGGGTCGGTGCCGAGCCATTTGCGGGCGACATAGATGGAGTTCCGAAGCTTGGGCCGGTCGACGATGTCGGGGTCGTCCGGCCAGAGCGCGGTGCCGAAGGCTTCGACGGTGGCGCCGCGGGGTCGGGTGGCCAGGTAGGTGACGACCTCGGTGTGCCAGGCGAGCCGTGGGTGCCCGGCCGGTAGTTCGCCTTGTGCACGTACCTGGATCGGTCCTAGCACGGTGATCCTGGGTCGGGTGGTGGTGTCGTCGTACCAGTCGGCCAGGTCGACACCGAGGTCGGTGTCGCTGTACTCGATCCGTTCCCGCACGTTGTGGGGTACCGGTGGGGCGAGGGTGTCCAGGTCGGCCTGGTCGGCGGCGGTGCGGTCCAGGTAGGCGCGAGGCGGCAGCGGCAACGCCGATTCCGGAGGCGGCGTTCGGTCCAGAGCCTCAGGGCCATTGGCAACGTCGGTGCGTACCGGGTCCGGGCGGGTCAGCTGCGGTAGGGGGTTGCCGGCGGCGTCGGCGTACTCGTCCCATGGCTGGTCCCCTCTGGAGGTGGGCATGGGGTGGTCGTCGGTCGCCGCAGCGAGCGCGAGCAGCGCGGCCAGGTCGGCGGCTTCCCGCTCCGGCAATTGTTGCGCCATGATCCGCAGTTGTAAGGCCGGGATACCGAGGGTGCCGTCCGGATGGACGTGCAGCGTCCACCTGCGGTCGGTGCGGGAATCGGTGTCTGCGTCGTCGCTCGGCCCGGTCGCCTCACCCGTGGCGTCGACGACGGCGACGGCCGTGCGTTGGGCGTGGCTGAGTTCGTCGACCAGCACCCACAAGGCGCTGGATGACACTGCGCGGGCGGCGGTCGGTGAGATCAGGATAACCAGCGGTGTCGGCACGTCACCGCCGGCCGGGTGCGTCCGTGAGTCGAGGACGGACCGCTTGCTGCCACCCGAGTCGTGCAAAGTGTCGGCGAGGGCTCGGGTCGCCGCGGCGGTTGCCGTCGGGAGATCGTCGGAGTGGGTGAGCCGTTCCGGGTTCAGCGCGGTCATCTCGGCGCCGAATCCGACGAGGGTGACGTCGACCATGTCCGACCACGCGTTGTGGGCCAATTCCGCCGCGATGAACCGGGCCAGGTCCATGCCCCGGTCCTGATCCCCGGTCAGCGCCAGATACCCGACCTGTTCCAGGTCCAGCAACCACTGTTCCCCTGCCTCGGTGTGCCCGACCGAGACCAGTGTCGGGTACGGCGCATAGACATCCTCTCCGCGGCCGCGAGCTTCAGCCTCGTGCTCGTGGTCGTCGCGGTTGAGCGTCCAGGTGGTGCCGGTGTCGTCGGACCGCCATGGGGCGGGTGGTGTGTGGTTCGGCGCGGCGAGGATGAGGTCAATCGATTGGTTGCCCAGTCGGGCCGCGACGACGTCGGGGAGGTCGCCGTGGCCGGCGGCGGCGGCGCGGGTGAGGCCGCGCAGTGCCCGGTCCAGGAAGTTCACGTCGCCCATCCCGGTGGCGCCGGCGGTGAGCAGGGCACGCTCGGTGTCCTGCAGCTCGGCGGGTGTCTGGGTGATGCTGCGCCCCGGTGAGCGGTACCGGAACTGCCGGCGACGGTGCCGGATCAATGCCAGCAGGGCGCCCCCGGCGAGCAGAGCGCCGCCGGTGAACCATCGCGCCGCGGCACCCTGCTCGACCCCAGGATCGCCCGTGTCGGTGGCCGGCGTGCCGGAGTTGTTGCCGCTGTCGACCGGCGATTGCGCGGGCGGTGTGGTCTCCGACTGAGCTGGCCCGGGTGACGCCGAGAGGGCTGCGTCGGCGGGTGACAACCCGGTCGGGTGGCGTGGTGACAACGGCGTGGTCGGCTGGGGTGTCGCGACTGGCGGAGTCGAGGGCGGTGTGACAGGTTCCGGCACCGCGGCAGGTGGCTCACTCGTACTCGGTTCTGGGTGGGTGACATCCGGTGGGATCAGGATTTGCCAGCCGGGCCGGATGTCGTCCGGGTCGGAAAGCGTGGATCCGTCGGGTTGGATCCGGCCCAGGTTCGCGGCAATGAGATCGTCGAGCGGGAAGTGGTTGTCCACCGCGAGTTGGGACAAGGTGTCCCCCGCCGTCACCGGGATGGTGTTGTCACCCGCGCCGTCACCGCCCTGCGCGGCGGTGGGGATGGTGACGGTCCAGCCCGGTTCGATGTAGTCGGGGTCGGTGAACCGGTCGCCGTCGGGTTCTTCCCGTCCGGCGTTGGCCGGCCACACGGTGGTCCAGTCCGTGATGCCGTGGCTGGCGGCGAGTCCCGACAGGGTGTCCCCGGGCTGGACCATCACATCGACACGTGGGCTGGCGTGGTCACCCTTCGCACCAGCCGCCGCTGCCGGGTTGTCACCCGTGGTGGTGTCGGGGATGACAACGGTCCAGCCGGGTTGCAGAACCGTTCGCTCGGTGGCCAGCACGGTGCCGTCCGGTTGGGCGCGAGACTGGTTGAGTTCCCACAGTTCGCGCCAGGCAGTGCCGTCGCCGAGATGCGTGGCGGCGAGGTCCCACCAGGTGCGGGGACCGTCTCCGGTGAGGACGACTTCCCGTGTCGGTGCTGGGGCGGACCCGACCGTGCCGCCGGCCGTCCCGTGGGCGGGTTCGGTCACCGGTTCGGTCACCGCCGGGACCGGGTGGTGCGCGGGGCTCATTGCGATCGCCTGCGCGGTCGGGACGACGGTGGACGCGGTGATCGGGAGCAGCAGCAGGGCACCGCTGACCAACGCCCGCGCCAAACCCTGTTGGCCGGCGAAGACGCCGGGGATGCGCTGCGGCATCGGTGTTCGGCGGCCCGCGGAGATCAGCTCGACCGCGAATGCGACGGCGAACTGCGCCCACGCCACGTACAGGGCGGCCGCGAGCGCGGCGAGCACGACGTGGTCGTTGACGTCGCCGGCGAGCAGGTCCGGCACCCGGGTCAGCGGGTTCCCGATGGTGCGCGACAGCAGCCAGGGCACCCCGAACAGCAGAGCGAGGGAGGCGACCACCGATGCGCCGGCGCGGAAGGCTCGCATCACACGGCACCCCAATTCTTGAAAGGTTGATCTGTCATTTCAGGGCGCTCCGGTGGTGGTGCCATGCAGGGGCGTCGCGGTGGCAGTGGCGGCGCCGCCGACCTGGGTGATGCCGACGATGGCCAGCATCGCGGTGGGTGCGGTGGCGCGGGCGGTGACGGTGACGGCCGATCCGGTCACGGTGACCTCGCCGGTGACGTCGGCGGCGGCGAGGACCGCGGCCGCAGCGGCCCGCGCGGCGCCCGGGTCTGCGGTCAGCCCACCGGGGCTGGTCGCCCGGAGCGATTGCTCGTCAAGTGCGTCTGCGCCGGCCCGGGCCGCCTGTTGTGCGGTGTCGGCGGCCCGGCCGTGGGCCGCCAGGGCCGCCCCACCGTCCAGGACCAGCCCGGCGAGCAGGATCAGCGCGACGGTCATGATCAGCAGGTAGGCGGTGACTGATCCCCGGTTCCCTTCGCGTTGCATCCGGATCCACCGGCGAGAGGCCGCAGCGCACAGCCACCGCCGAAGATCCCTGCGTGGCATCAGTTGTCGCTCCCTGGTGTTGGGAATTGGCGGTGAGCTTCTAGGGGTGCCCGGCCGGTGGATGACATGGTGGCCGTGCCTGGGAGGCCGCTGAGCGCGAGCTCGGAGAGGTCTGCGGTGCAGGTGATGGTCACGGTGACGACTCCGCCGGGCTGGAACGCGGCGGTGTCGACGACGGCGGTCATCGCGGTGCAGGACATGCCGGCGTCGGCGAGGGATGCCGCGGCGGCCCGTTGGGCCCGGGATTCGGCCTGCCCGGCGGTGCCGGTCAGCGATGCTGACCGTGCGGCGGCGGCCGCGGCCTGTTCGACGAGTTGTTTGCCATGCGCGTACCGGCCGAGCCCCACCACCAGCAGCACGATCGCTATGACGATGGGCGCAAGGATGACGAACTCGGTTGTCATCGACCCGCGGTCCCGATCCTCGCCGACGCGATTGAGGCACCGCGGCCGGTTCATGCTGTGCTCACAAAGATCTCGAGCGGAGCGGTGGCCTGTTCTTGGATGGAAAAGTCACCGAAGGGGAGAACCGTCAGCACATCGGCAGTGACGACGGCGGTCGCACCGCCCGGGTCCCGGTTGATGGTGACTGTGCGGCGGGGGAGCAGGTTGGGGGCCACCGCGGCGAGGTAGGCGTCGCCGGCGGCCTGCCCTGCCGCCGGTTGCGCCTGGTAGGCGGCGGCGGACCGGGCGGCGGTCTGCGCGGCGGCCTGGGCGACGTGTCGGCCGTGCCAGACGAGAGCGAATTGCACGACCAGCAGCGTGAGCACGACGATGACCGGGACGATGATCACCGCCTCGATCGTTGCGTCGCCGCGGTCTGCGTCTGGGCGCATTCGCCGCCAGCGATCGGTCAGCAATGACCGACCACGGGCGGACACGGCGTTGCGGCGGGGCGTCATTGGCGCTGCTATTGCAGGGTGATGCTGTTGGCCTTGTTCATCACGAGGGTGGTGATGACCGCGCCGGCGGCGATCGCGAGGGCGACGATGACGCCCATCCACACCAGTTGGGCGGGGATCTCACCGCGATCGCCTTGGGCGCGGAGCAGCGTGATTCGCGCTGTGACCCAGTCGCGGACCGCGTCGAGTGTGGTGATCATGTCGTTTCCTTTCGTCGGTGGTGCGGCGGTCAATGCGTAGCGAACGGTTCCAAGTGGATTGCGAGGCAATGGTTAGGGAGGTGGGTCAGAAGTTGAGGACGGCGATCATCGCTGGGTATCCGATGAACAGCAGGTAGCCCAGGCCGATCAGCACTTGCGCCATTTGCATGCTTTGGTCGGCCTTCCCGGCCGCGCCTTGGAGGTTCGCCAGTTCCCGCCGGCGCATGGTTTGCGCGCGGGCGGTGAGGGTGGATCGGACCCTGGCGCCGTCGTTGGCGACCAGGGCGATGAGTTGACCGAGATCGCTGAGTTCGGTGACGCCGATCCGCTGGCCCAGTTCCCCCAGCGCGGCCCAGGGGTCCCGGCCTCCGCGGGTGGCGCGGTACAGGGTGTCCCGGATCAGTACCAGTGGCCACCCGGTGCCGACCTTCGCCGCCGCGGGGAGCGCCTCGGCGGGAGCGGCCCGGGCGGCCATCTCCAAGGCGACCAGGTCCAGGTAGGCGCCAAGGGCGTGCCGGAACTCGGCCCGCCGGCTGGTGGCCTCTCCCCTGGCTTCAAGGTCGGGCAGGAAGAACAACGCACCGGCCAGCAGCACGGCCACGATCAGCGGCGCCCCGGCCGGTAGGGCGGCACCGGCAGCTGCGGGCACGACGACCAGCAGTGCCAGGGACAGCAGCAGGCCACCGGCGGCGAAGAGCACCTTGCGGGTCATGGCCTGCTCGTAGCTGCGGCCGGTCAACGCGAGGTCCTGCCGCAGGCTGCTGTTCGTGACCCCGCGCAGGGTCAGTTGCCGGGCCACCCAGGACCCGACAGCGGTGGGCAGCCCTGGAGGTGTCGACGCCGAGGGCTCCGTCGGAACCGCTTGTGCCGTACCGGCTGCGGCTGTGTGGGCGGCGTCGAAGCGGGCCAGTTCCACCAGTGGTGCCGGTCGTGGGCGGGCCAGGTGCAGGATCAGCAGGAAGATCACCGCCCCGGCGACTGCGCCGAGCCCAACCGCCGCGGTCACCGCTGCACCGCCCCGGACTGCCCACGAACCGACGCCAATACAAGGGTGTCGGCTGGGTCGGTGTGCTGCCAGGGTCTGGCAAGGAACGGCGCCACTGGTTGTTGCGTGGACAGTTTCCGCATCCAGAGGAATGCTGCGGCGAAGATGCCGACCACGACCGCGAGGGCGACCTGCCCGGCCGGGGTGCCGTAGGGGGCGATGTAGGCGCCGCTGAACACCACGAGGAACACCCCGATCACGACGGTCACCCCGACCACGATCTGCACCCCGCGGCGCAGTTCCACCCGTCCGGCGGAGATCTTCCGCCGCATCTCCAACTCCTCCCTGGCCGCGGTCGTCAACCCGGTCAGCACCTCACCGAGCCGGTCACCACGCCGGGTCGCGGACAGCATGAGAGCGGCGATCACGAGATCCGCCGACGGATCATCGAGGTCGGCCGCGAATGCCGATAATGCCTGGTCCATCGGCACTCTCGCTCGCAGCCGCCCCACCAGAGCGACCAACGCCGGCCGGATCAACGTCGGGGCGTTCACCGCCGACGCCGGGATGGCCTGTTCGAGGCTGGCGTGCGCGGCGATGGTGTCCCGCAGCGTCTCGGTCCAGGTGACCAGCGCCTCCAGCGAGGCGATCTGCCGCTGCTCGGCGTGGGTGCCACCGAACAGCGCCGGCCACCACAGCACCAGGGCACCCAACCCGACGGCGGCCACCGGCCACCGGGTGAGCGTCAGGGTGAGCGCCGCGACCACGACCGCGCCCAGGATGCGCCCGGACAGCCCCGGCGACCGCACTGCCGCGGCAAGCCGCGCCGTGCGGGTCGGCGGCCGGGCGGGATCGGTAACCGTGCCGTACAGGCCGACGGCCGTCAACCAGAGCGCGGCACCCATGCCCGCGCCGAGCAGCACGGCCACCCAGACCGACCCCATCACCGGCCGCCGAACGCGAAGGCGTGGGCGGTGTCGTCGTACCCGGCGGCGTGCAGCGCCCGGTTCCGCTCGAACGTCAGCCCGTAGTCGTCAGCGCGGATCGCCCGCCCGTCCACCGGGGACGGCGCGAAGATCAGCCCGCTGGCCACCCGGCCATCCGGGGAGCCGACGACCTCCCGGACCTCGGTCACGCACCTGCGGCCCCCCAGCAACGGGTTCTTCTCGACAAAGACGACGAAGTCGACGGCGTTCGCGATGAGCGAGTGGGCGACCGCGAAATCCAGCTTTTCGTACTGGGCAGCGTAGGTCGCGAGTTTGGCGAACACGTCGGTGGCGGACCGGGCATGGATGGTGGACAGCGAACCGTTGTTGCCCTGGCTCATGGCGCTGAGCATCTCGACCACCTCCGGGCCCAGCACCTCGCCGACCACGCACCTGTCCGGGTTGTGTCTTCTGGTGCGGCGCACCAGGTCCCGGATGCTCAACCCGCCGTTGCCGTCGGCGTCGGGCAGCACCTCCTCGAGTTCGACCACGTCCGGGTGCAGGTCCGGGTGCCGCCGCAGACCCAGTTCCAGGGACCGTTCCACGGTGATCAGCCGCTCCGCGGGCGGGATCGCGTTGATGAGCGATCTCAGCAGGGTGGTCTTCCCGGCGTCGGTGGCGCCGCCGATGACGATGTTCATCCGGGCGGTCACCGCGGCCTGCAGGAAACACGCCAGGTGATCGTCGACGGTGCCGAGTTCGACCAGGGTGGACAGGAACATCTGCGGGTACCGGGACGGGCGGATCGACACCACGGGCCGTTCCGCTGCGGACATCACCGCGGACAGCCGGGACCCGTCGGGGAGCCGCAGATCGAGCTCTGGGTTTGCTCGGCTGAACGGCCGCGCGTTCATCGACGCCCGGGACGCCAGGTTCTGCACGATCCGGATGAGTTCGTCGTCGGTGTCGGCGATCGGCCTTCCCCGGACCTTGCCGCGGGCGTCGGCGTAGGTGATGAAAACCTCGTCGCAGCCATTGATGTCGACGTTTTCCACGTCCGGATCGGTGATCAGATCCTGAAGTTGCGCCGCCTCAAAGATCGCGGCGTCCACGGCCATGATCAGTTTCAGGTCGTACCCGGCGTCCGCCGGGAGTTCCCCGCCCGCGGCCAGCACCGACGCCAGGTGCCGCTGCACTTCCTGGGTGATCAGGCTGAACGCCAGCTGCCGCTCGTCGGAGTCGGACAGTTCCCGCTGCCCCCGCGCCTCCCGGTGCTGCTTCGCCCGGGTCATCTCGTCGGCGACCCGCCCCTGCAGGGTCGTCACCAGCCGGTAGTCCAACGGGGTGTCGGTCATGACCTTGTCCCTTCCATCACCGTGCCCACCGACGCTGCAACGTCCCCGGGCGCACCGGCGCGATCCATGCCGCCCTTGCCGTCTCCTTCGTCGCCCGGCGCCGGGAGGGCAGCGAGTTCGGGCCAGCCGGCCAGCACGGCTTCCGCGGTGGAACGGACGGACCGGACCAGGTCACTGCCGGCGAACCGGCGGGTCAGCTCTCCCGCCCACAAGCCGCGCGCGCCGACGGGGTCGTGCGCGACGAACCCGATGACGGAGGCCGGCGATCCGATGGACGCCAACAACTGTCGCACCTGCTCCACGGCGGAGCGGCGGTCCCGCAGCTCCCCCTTCACCACGACCGCCAGGGTGGAGCGGGTCCTCGTCGGGTCCCCCAGGGTGCCGGACAATTCCGCGACCCGGTCCCGGACGTGGTACAGCCCTTCCAAGGTGGCCGGGGTGAGCAGCAGCACGACCGTGGACGCGCGCGCTAGCGGCAACGCCGCATGGTCGGAGGTCAGCCGGCCCATGTCGGCGATTGCCGTTCCGTGCCACGCCGAGAGGCCGCCCGCGACCTGCGGCCACAGTGACCGCAGCGCCCGGAACCGTTCCGCGGACAGCACCCCGGGCACCACCGGAACCCCGAGCGAGGTGTCCTGCGCGTAGGGCAGTGGACCCGCCTCGGTCAGTCCCATCCGGGCAGCGGTCGCCAATCCCGCGACCGACGGGTCGGGCGCCAACCGGCCACCCAACGAACCCCTACCGGGCGCGGGACGAAGCCGGAAAGACAAGTCACTGCCGGCGGTGTCGGCCTCGAGCACCACCCGCGGGCCCGGCCACACCAGGCCCAGCACCGCCGCCAGGGTGGTCGCCCCGGGCGAGCCCTTGTCCGCGCACACCGAAACGATCACGACGACGGCACCTTCAGCACCGCGGCCCCGCCGGCGGCGCTGGCCGCCGCTACTTGCGGGGCAGTCTTCGCCGGGACCACCAGGGTGAGCAGGGTGGTGCCGGGTTGCACCGGATCCGAGTGAGCGGCGAACACCGTCGCGGCGTCGACCAGGACGGTCGGGGCTCGGGGATCTGCGGCGACGGTGGCCTGTGCTGGCAGCCGGAGCACCTGGACCCGATCACCAGGGATGAGCCCGTCCGCGGGGAGCTGCCCGCCCTTCACCGCAACCCCGACCTGGACCATGCCCGTGGGGATCGGGTCCGCGTCGGTGACCATCGAGCGTTGCAGCAGCGTCCCCGGCAGCAACGCCACCGCGGCTCGCTCGCCGACCACCGAGTTCAGGTTCGCCCCGGCGATGGCTGTCAGATCCCCCGCGACGTCCACCGTCGACAGGTCGGATCGGTCGATCACCTCGCCCACCGCGACGGGCGCGGTGACGACCACGACCGGCTCCTTCGACCCGGCGCTGGAGTACAGGTATCCGAACGCGGCGCCAATCCCGATCACCAGCACCGCACCCAGAGCCGTCCACCCCGTTCGCCGCTGCCGGGTCGGTAACGGTGTGCGGGCCAACGGTGGGCCGGACGATATCGGCGCACTGTTCGCCGACACCGGTTGCCGGTCAACACCGTTGACTGTCGTGGTTGGGCTTTTCATCTGATCACCACCTGAATCTGTTCCACCAGAAAGGACGACGTCGACTCCGTCGTCAGCACCGGGAAGGTGCCGCCCGCGCCGACGGTGCTGGTCCAGGTCACCGACCAGCGGATCGAGGTGGCCGCCGTCAGGGGACCATCCGGCGTCACCGCCCGGTACATGTAGCCGCAACCACCGGCGGACGGCGGGTCGCTGCCGTCCGCGGTCGTCCAGGGCCGCCCCGGACCCTCACATGTCACCGGCGCGGCGCCGTCACCCGGATCGAACACCAACGCCGTCGGCGTCGCGGTCACCGTCGCAGACACCCCACGCAACTCGACCGTGCGGGCGCGGGACTGCCAGTCGTCGCTCCAAATCCACGTCCACAAGTTGACCCAGGTGTACGGCAGGCCGCCGTACTGCGGATCCGAGTTGCCCTCGTCAGGCGATCGTTCTGCGGCCGGCTTCGGCAACGTCAACTCGCCGTACGCCTGCTGCGCCAGAACCGCCGGGTCCGGCGGCGGAGGGGGCGGGGGCGGGGCGGCCGGAGCGGCACCCGGCGCGGGGTCCGGTACGTACAAATACTGGGCCGGTCCATTGCAGGTGTTCACCAGCAACGATCCGGCGGCCGGGTCGTTACCGCCCCAAGCCGCCGACGCTGGCGGCAACCCCGATGCGTCACGCCACGCACACTCAGCAGAAGATCCGGCCGACCCACTAACCCCTGCGGAAGACCCTGACCTTGCCCCGTCACTTACTTCGCGTCCCGCAGCAGCCTCCGCAGCATCGGCCTTGGCGGCCACCTGGGCCGCCGCCTTAATGGCTCCCGGTTCAAGACCGCCTGAACGGCCAGCAGATTCGAGGGTGAGTGTCAGCGTGGTGTCATCTGATGGGAGAAACGTGCCTCCCGGGGTGATCTCAACTGGTGGATCGTCCTGGGGGCCGGCGGCAGCGTAAGCCGGATTGACACTCGTCAGCCCCCCGGCGAGCACTAGGAGGACCGCAGACCGCATGGTCCAGCGGCCGCTCAGCATGGTTCGTCCTTCAGGTAGTACACCTGATCAACGCGCCAAACACCGTCCTGTCCCCGCACTAAAGTCCCCTGCAGCGGGTTGCGCTCCACGCCAACGGTGGTCTTCTTGCGGGTGCTGGTGTCCAATGATCCGGCCTGACTCGCGTCCTGGCAATCGGCGATGACGGCTGTCTTCTTGCCGTTGACGGGTTGTGGCCAAGAGATCCGCGACTTGACCTCACCGTAGGTGTCCCAACCCTTGCTATTCATCGTGCTTGCGTCGGTGAGGAGGTTGGACAGCGCGGGGTCAACCGCGACCTGAGCGGCGAGTGCCTTGCGCTCACCCTCGGGCGTATGCGGAAGCGCGGCATAGATCTCCCACAGCCTGTTCCATTGGCCCTCAATCGCTTTTCGGTCCGCAGACTCTTGTCCCGAGAGCCCATTGGTGCCAGATATTGCCGGCGTCGACGAGGCGGCCGCCGGCCCTCGCGTGGAGGGTGACCCTGCCGAGGGTGAGGAAGTCGAGACAACCGACGACGCCGCAGTTGAAACCGTTGCCGAGCCCGTCACCGCGGTCGGGTCCTCGGTGTTGACACCCGACGCGCCGGTGCACCCAGCAACGCAAACGATGACAGCCACAAACCCCGTGGCGACTATCGCTCGTACCCGCATCAGAGCTCCTAGGGTGACGAAGGCGACACTCTCTGTCACCTATTCGTACCCAAACGAGGACGATTCCGGAAGGCAGCCCCCAGAGTCAACAGATCTGGCCCATCTCGCAGCAGAAACAGGCATGTGAGCAGGGCACGACTCAACTGGCTCATCCACAGCCCGCCACCGAAGACGGCCCAGTCACCAGAGCAGAAGTTGTCCACATTCTGCAGACGTCATGCGCTTGGTCCTGATGATCAGTGATAGCAACTCACCGTGGGAGAGGCAGTTGTTGTATCAGCGCCGTGCCAGGTTGATCTATCTCCGTGCATCATGCGTCAGGGAGTGGGTGAACCTTCCGTCCGGTGCGCTCGCAGTACTCGACAACTGCGTCGTAGGACCAGATCCGGCCAACGCTCAGCACTGCAATCGGCGGTGGGAACTCCGCCCGCTCGATCAACTTCATCGCCCTGACCCGACTGACGCCGAGAACTTTCGCCAACTCCGCCAACGCCACGACCGGAGGCTGGAACGACATGCCCGCACCTTAAGGGTTACTCAGTCGACAAGTTGTACATTTGACAACCTCGAATGCTGCCGGACGCCGTGAGTGCAACGGAGGGTGGACATGGAGACTGTGACCAGGGCCGTCTTCCGGCCCGAACGCGATGGCGCCGCTCGTGACCGCCGGGACTGCGAGCATGCCGGCACACCTCATCGGCACGGCACTCGAGTCGCCTACGTGACGGACCAGTGCCGGTGCATCGCATGCCGGGCGGCGAACCGAGCTGAGGAGCGTGAACGCACAATTGCCCGTCGCAATGGGTGCTGGCAACCCTTTGTCGACGCCGAGCCAGCTCGCACTCACTTGAACATCCTCAGGCAACACGGAGTCGGTCTCGATCAGATCGTACGGATTACCCAAACACCAAGAGCTACGGTTCGCCGTGTGCTTGGGCAATCCCCTACCGCGCCGCAACGCATTCGTGCGACAACCGCGGAACGACTGCTGGCAATCGAAATCTCCACCGAACACGTTGCGCCGCGGAGCCAAGTGGACGCCACCGAAACTCACGCGCGGATCCAGTCGTTGATTGATGCCGGCCATCCGATTCCCGAACTGGCCCGCGCAATGGGCAAGAGCGCCGTCAGCCTGCGCCGAACACTAAGCCGGCAGACCGTCACCGCCCAGACCGCCGCGTCGGTGAGCAGTCTGTACGACCGAATGTTGAGTAATACGCGCGCTGCCGATCAGCGCAATATCCGTAGCACCGCACCGTTCCGTGTGTGACCGCATCGACGTGCTTCTCATCGCGATCGCAATATCGGAGCCTCGCGTTAGATACAGATCCCAAATCCTCGATCAGGCGTGGCGCCTGTCGACATCCCCCTCAAAGAGGTCAACGTCATGACAGTTACCCACCAGCCACGGAGGGCCACCCAGACGCATGACGCCGACCCCTGGATGAGCATCGATCAACTACTCGAAAAATACCCATTCCTTCAAGGCAGGCAAAACCAACCGAGGCGCCGCATCTACCGACTACGGGATCTCGGACACTTTCCACTGCACGACGGCAGGGCGGGACGGCTACTGCTCTGGCGGCAATCCACGATTGAGGCATGGCTGGCCGACGGCACGACAGGGCGCGAGTATCTGAAAAAATAGTTTTTGGCGCGCTAGCTGCCTCCAAGCGCATCAAAGAAGGGGAGCTGAGTTCGCGAGCAGGAGCCAGGAATCCACCAAAGCTGCCGCTACCGGCGGACCGCATCTTCTGGTCAGCGTGCCGACTCCTGCGTTCCCATATTGATTGCATCGATTTTCGTATCTACGCGTTGAAGGCCTAGACCCAATCCCTTTATCCCACGACGATTTCTCTGAGTTACGGATTTTGTGAGGGCGGTCTGCTACGAGACTTTGCGGGCGGCAAAGCTGGGCGCAGCCCGCATTCGATTCACTCCCTAAAGAGCCGTTCGCACAGGAAGGCAGGCACCTTTCATGACTCACCGCGCGCGGACCGTGGCCGCAGTCGATCTGCGTCTGGGCGATGTTGTCATCCCCGATCACGGTCCCCGACGCCGCGTCACCCTGCGGCGACTCGAGGGCGCGCACCCGGTCGTTGTTGTCCAATTCGAAGGCATTCCCGGGGCAAGTACCTACTACCCACCGTCGATGCCACTGCTGATCGAGGAAGCCGAACTACCCCCGGGGTCAACGCCAGAGGGAGACTGAAGTGGCCGAATCGTCGATCAACGTGGCGGACGACCTGCGCCGCTGGGCCAAAGGTATGCCCGGGTCGACTTCCCAGCCATAGCAAGAAACCCCGACCCGCTGTCCGCCGGCCACCAACGGCTACTGCGCATCGCCCCCTCCATTGGCTGCGACGACGCGCCCCCTGTGCGGCTGGGCGAGGTCCTAGGCGCAGGACCGGACTGGGTGCCCGGGATCACCTACGTCTCGATGGACACCGGCGCCACCTATGCCGCCCGAGCCGCCAAGCTGGCCTTGCCGCTCGCAACCTTCATCCTGGGCCGCTTCCACCTCATCGCCCTGGCCAACCGGGGCCGGTCACCGAGTATCGGCGGGAACTGCCCTGGGCGAGGCGCGGCCGGCGGGCCGCAAGTGCGACCCGGAATGGACCTAACGCAACCGACTGTTCCGCGCCGCGGAGACCCTCACCGGCCGACGAGCTCAGCAGAATGAAGGTCCGGCCCGCGTCCCGTCGGTCCAGCTGCCATCGAACTTGCGGGTCGCCACCCGTGAGCGATCGCGGTCCGCTGACCGGCGCTGCTCCTATCCCTGATCGGTGTCGACGGCAACCTAATACTGAAGATTGCCCGGTCCGCTCCCGGCCACCGTCCGCACCAGGTGGCCAACCCGGTCCCGACCGACGATTCTTGCGGGAGCTGATCGGGATTGTGAGCGGCGCGTGCCGCCGACCACACGTCCCGGCTGATCGAGAGGGGCCGGGGTGCAGACGCTCAGCCGGGCGGCCCGGGTGGCCGTGATCGGTGCCGGCCCGGGTGGTTTGGTGTCGGCGAAGCACGCCATCGAGGCCGGTTTCGAGGTGAGCGTGTTCGAGGCGTCCGATCAACTGGGCGGGCAGTGGAATACTGCCGCAGCGCACAGCGGCATCTGGCCGGGCATGCGCACGAATACCAGCCGGGCAATGACCGCCTTTTCCGATTACCCCCAGCACCTTCACTCGATCTGCATCCCGCCGCCGAACAGATCCACGATTATCCGCGCGCCTACTCCGACGCTTTCGGGGTGACCGACCGCATCCGATTCAATACCCAGGTCGGCGACATCCGGCCGACCTGGTGGGTGGACGGCGAGCCGTTCGATGCGGTGATCGTCGCATCCGGGCGGTTCCGCGCTCCGGTGCTACCGGTCGGCCTGGACGGCTTCACCGGCGAGCTGTTGCACGCCTTCGATTATCCCGGTGCCGATCATTTCCGCGATCGGCGAGTGCTCGTCTACGGCAACGGCGTGAGCGGACATGAGATCGCCTCCGACATCGCGACCGTCACGGATGTTGTGTCCGCGTATCGCAAACCGCGGTACGTCCTGCAGAAGAACGTCGCCGGAGTGTCGTCGGACTGGCAGTGGTACACCCACATCGGTGCGCTGCGGCGCGCCGCCATGCCACCATCCGACTACGGATCCCTGCTGCGGCAGCGGGTACTCCGCGTCGCCGGAAATCCTGCCGACTTCGGCGCTCCCGGGCCGAGCGCCGAATTTCTCCTCGCCGGACACTCGCTCTGCCAGGACTACCTCGAACAGGTACAAGCCGGGACAATCCTCTGCCGGCCGGCCATTGTGGAGGCCCGCGGGAATCAGGTCACCTTCGCCGACGGCACGGTCGAACCCGTCGACGCAATTGTCTGCGCAACCGGCTACCGCCTCGACATCCCCTACCTGTCCCCGGATGTCTGGTCGGTCCTCGGACCCGACCTGAGGCTGCACCACCGCACGATGCATCCGGCCCTGCCGCACTTCGGCGTTGTCGGACAGTTCGCCCTGCAGGGGCCGTACTTCCCTCTGCTCGAACTGCAGGCCCGGTGGATCGTCGGGGCATGGTCAGGGGACGGTCCGGCGCTGGACGAGCGGGCAGCGAATGCCGGCGTTGACTCGCCTCCGCCCGCCGTCGACTCACACAACGTCCTGGCACTGACGCTGGCCGAAGCGGCGGGAGTGGCGCCGGACGTGCGGGGACGTCCTGACCTCGCCGAGCCACTGCTGTTCGGGCCGATGCTGCCGCCTCGCTATCGTCTGGACGGCCCCGGCGCCCGCGCCGACGCCTCGGAGGCCTTCCGCGACCAACTGGCAGCCTCCCCACGACCGGCCGTGGAGCCCGAGGACATAGCAGCACTCGCCGGGGTCGGGTACGGCGATCTGCTGCCCGTGATCACCACCGCGCCTGGGTTCAGTGGTGCCTGAACTGGCTGGCGGTGCCTGATTGTCGCGGTGACAAGAACGACGGCGCAATCGCTTTCGAAGGCAACGAGCCACTACCGGAATCATCGCGTGCGATCGACACGAGGCAACCGCGTTGGGCTAATCGACTCCATACGTCGTCAACGTTCGTGCGGTGCACACAGTCGGGGCGTTCAGGTAGCCGATAGCGATCTTGACTGCATGTCCACATTCGACGCCGCGTGTGCGCTTGTAGTTTTAGTCGTCCGACAAAAGGTGCGTTGCAATTCTTCTTGACCAACGCCGCATCGTGCCTTGACGGATGGCGCGCCGGTATGGGTCTGGCGCTCAGCGATCAAAGTTGCGTGCGCGATCAGAAGGGACACTCGACGATGACCACAGCATCGCGTAAGAGATTTCTGAACGTCGATGAGGCGGCGGAGTATCTCCAGACGACGAGGAGGAACATTTATCGACTGGCCGAACAGAATAGACTTGCGCACCACAGGATCGCCAGACGGCTCCAGTTCACCGTGAGTGATCTCGAGAAGTACATTGAGTGTCAACGGGTCGAGGCCCGGTCGTGGGACGTCTGAGCGGACAGATAATTGGCGGCTCCTTCGTGAGCCTTGCAGGAAAGTCAGGGGTCCACACAATTTCTTGCACCGGCCACCTTGCCAACGACACGTTGAGCTGCTTACCGAGCCCAGTCGCTCCGTTAAGACCCCGTGGCTTTGAAACGGCTCGTGTCCGACTTCCAGCCGGCTCTGAGTGCGGTCACGCAGCATCCATAAATCCCAACATCGCTCGGTCACGACTCATTTAACCCGAATCCACCGACCGGCTTGTTAGTTGATCATGGGGTTGGGGAGTTGATCTTGGGCTGGGTTTGATTCTGGTTCGGGCGTGCCTGGTCTGCCGGTCTGCCGGCTTCTCCTGTTTCTGATAGGGAAATGGGCGGGTTGTCAGGCGGCTGTGGCGGGTGGTCCGCAGGTTCGGGTGAACAGTTCGGTCCAGCTGGTGTGCCAGGGCCACCGGGTCGGTAGGTGCAGGGTCAGCGTTCGTGCGGAGCCGGCGATCCGGGCCGGGACGACGATCAGGGTGCGGCGGATCGTGCCGGTGGTCGCCTTCGCCAACTTTGGCCCGGACAGGGCTGCCGCCGCCCTGGTCAGGTTGAAGGCGATGACGGCCAGCACCAGCCAGGCGGAATTGGCTGCGAACGATTTCGACGGTAAATGGGCCAAGGCCGAGCCCTTGAGGTCGGCGTGGACCTGCTCGATGATCGCGTGCCTGCGGTGGGTCTTGTCGGCGGTCACGGTGTCCAGGGTGCTGGTGGTGAAGAACGCGTGGAACCGCCACGTGTCGAACAGGGTGGGTTGCCCCGCAGTGGCTTTCGGGTTGAGGTCCGGGATCCTGCGGACCACCAGGCGGCCCGGGACCTGCTCACTGTTCTTCCTCGAGGTGAACGCGGTGAACCCGATCTCGGCGACCTCGGCGCGGGAGATCCACCGACCCGAGGGTTCGTCGAACACTGCTTGCGGGTACTTGATCGTCGCCCACGCACCATCTGGGATGGTGCTGATCGCGGCTTTGATGTGTGTGCTCTGCCGCACCGTGATGGACACGTCGGCCTTCGCGCGGCGGGCCGCGGCGACCACTTTGTGGCCGTAGAACGCCGAATCCGCCCGCAGCAGCACCGGCCCGGCGGCGCCGGCGCTGCGGAGCCGTTTCACGGTGGCCAGGGTGTCGGCGACCAGCCGGGCCGCGCCGCGGGCGGACCCGCAGGACCCTTTCCGTAGGCGTTGCGCAACGATCACCGGCGCCGCTGTCGGCGTGCTGACCGTGCCGATGACGCAGTTCAATCCCCGCACCTGGGTGTAGCCGAACCCGGCGCCCTGCTTGGCGTGCCCGTGGACCTCGATGATCGAGTCGTCCATATCGGCCAGCGCGTACTCATCGATACCCGGCAGCAGCGGTACCAGCTGACCCAGCCCGATCAGAGTGCGGGACGCGACCGCGTCCAACTGCCGGACGTGACCGAACCGGAATGTCCGCAGGAACGACCCGAGAGTCGACGGTGCGTAACAGGCGTCGAAGACCCGGCGCATCCCACCGTGCCGAAGGATGGCCATGTCGTCGATGCTGTCCGCCCCGGCGACCATCCCCGCGACCAGCGAGGTGACCTTCACACCAGCGTTCGCGCCCTTGTCCGTCGGTACCGTCAACAACCGATCCGCCAGCGCTTGCAGACCCGCCCGGTCGGCCAAGGCGACCACCGGGACCAACCCGGCCGCGGCCAGCAGATTCGGCTCATCGAACACCGCGCGGCGCACCGGCCGAGCATGAGATGCTTTCACCTGCGAGATGCCCTTCGTGACGCTCGAACCGGGTCCTAGACAAATCCGATTCTTCCAGCGCACAAGGGCATTTCGCCTGTCCAGCCCACGACAACACCCAGGTCAATCGGTGGATCCAGGTTTAGCAGGGCGTCCAGCTTGGACGCCAGGTCTTCCGACCGTCCGGGGCGGACCTTGGCGTAGATCGTCATGGTGGTGACCACCGATGAGTGACCCAGATGGTGTTGGACGTCCTTGATGCTGGCACCGGCGTCGATGAGCAGTGATGCGCAAGTGGAGCGGAGGTCGTGGGGGGTCGCGGCGACCTCGGCCTGCTTGATTGCCTTGTCCCAGCTGTCGCGCATCCAGATCCGGTACCGGCGGTGAGTGCCGTGCTTGTTGGCGAAGATCACGGTGTCCGGGTCAGCCGGGCGGTCTGCCAGCCGCTGTGCCAGCTCGGCGCTCAGCGACGCCGGAAGCGTGATGGTGCGGACGGCGTAGGTTTTGGTCGGCCCGACAACCAGCCGGCCGTGCACTTCGCCGGCGCTCTCCCGGATGGTGAGGGTCCGGCCGACGGGGTCCAGGCTGCCTCGCCGCAGCGCCAGCGCCTCGCCGATCCGAAGGCCACCGTAGGCCAACAGCCGAACGATGGTCCTGTCGTCGTCCCGCTTCATCGCGGCGGCGATTTTCTCCACCTGGGCGGGGGTCAGCACGGGATGCTCACGGTGGGTCTTACGGGGCAGCGCTCCCCGTCGCAGCACGGCCGGATTGGTGGCGATGACTCGGTCCCGCACGGCCCGGTCGAGGACCCTGCGAAGCACGCCGTGGGCGCCGCCGATCTTGGCCGCGGACACCCCTTGAGCCGACATCTCGGTGATCCATTTTTCGATGTGGCCGGGGCGGATCCGCCGCACGCTGATGTTGCCGAAGGTGGGTTCGACCCGCAGTCTCCATGCGGTTTCGTAGTTCACCACTGTCGAGGCCTTGAGGCCGGCGATGCTGTGGATGTACCCGGGCCACCACTCGCGGAGTGGACGATTGCCGGCCCTGTCGTCGATCGCGAGCCCGCGGTCGAGGTCGGTGCGCTTGGCGTCCAGCCAGCGGCCGGCTGCGGTCTTGGTGGCGAACGTCTGGGGTGCGGGGGTGAGTAGATGCGTCTCCGGGTTGAGCCACTGGGCCTGATAGCGCCCTGACGGAAGCCGGCGGACAGCGCCCCAGCTCCGGCGTCCAGCCACGTAAGCTCTCCTGTGCGTGTCCGATGCTGCGTCCGATTGACCGATGCGAATTGCACGATAGTTGCACGACGTCGAGGTCGCTAGGGTAGCATCGAAGTATTAGTGCAGGTCAGAGGCACTGGCGCTCGTAGCTCAGCTGGATAGAGCAGGGGACTTCTAATCCTCAGGTCGCAGGTTCGAATCCTGCCGGGCGCGCTGCACCCGGGTCCCCGGTCGGCTGATCGCCGGAGCGCACCGATCGACGGCAGGGTCCGCGTTGTCACGGTGATCACGGCCACCAGGACGGCCAGCACGCCGGCCGTCAGGTACAGCGGTGCCGGCACCAACGAGTCCGCCAGGATCAGCACCGCCGCAACGCCTGTCGCCCAGGAGATGATCTTCGGTCGACCCGGATGCGCATGCAGGAAAGCGACGGCGACTATGTAAATCGCCACCGATACCGTGATCGCCATCGCGGAGACGGCCTCACTGATGCCTTCCGTCTCGCCCTGCTGGTACGACACCGCGACGACCAAGCCGGCCCCGGCGGCGGCGGCGGACGCAAACACGACGTAGTGGCCGTAGCCCCACAGGAACGTCGCTCTCGCCGAGTCGACCGCCCGACCTCGTGGTCGAAATACACCCACCACAGGCAGAACAGGATGACGACACCGGCCACCGCCCTGCCGATCAGCGTTCCGGCGTCGTCGTTCTCCTCGAGGGCACCCTGGAAGGCCAGCGTGGCCGCCGTCACCGACTCCCCCAGCACGATGACGGTGAACAGCCCGTACCGCTCCGCGATGTGGTGCGGGTGGAAGTTCGTCTGGAGGCCCGTTCGGCGACTGCGGGTACGGCGAGTTCGGCAATCCCCGCAAGAACGAACCCAAGGAAGAACAGCCCCTCCGGGGCGAGCAGCAGGAGCAGCCAGAACAGTTGGACCAGCGTCGCTCCGGCTGCGTACCGGCGGTTGGTCGCCCGTCTCGCCGGATCCGAGGCGGCCGCGCGCAGCCACTGGCTCACCAGCGCCAACCGCATGATCACGTAGCCGACGACGATGACGATGTTGCCACCGTTCTCGAATCCCAGCGGGATCCCGGCGGCCAGGACGAGCGAACCCGCGATCTGCACGAGCACCGTCAGCCGGTAGGGCACGTCATCGTTGTCGTAGGCCGATGCGAATCAGGTGAAGTTCATCCAGGCCCACCAGATGGCGAAGAACACCATCAGGTACTGCAGAACCCCTGTCGCGACATGGTTCTCGATGAAGACGTGATCGAGACTGGCCGCCGCCTGGACGGCACCCCACGCATGCGGCCAGCAGGCGGCCGCGGCTCAGCAGCTAAAAACCGCCGAAGTCACCGCCGCCGCCGAAGTCGCCACCGCCACCGAAGTCGCCACCGCCGCCCCAGTCGCCGCCACCTGAGGAGTCGCCGCCGGAGTAATCCCCACCCGAGTAGTCGCCTCCAGCGTCACCTGAGGCGTCGCCGCCACCATCACCGGCATCGGCCTGACCTGCGT
The DNA here is from genome assembly GCF_052976845.2 of Nakamurella sp. GG22. Lineage (NCBI taxonomy): Bacteria > Bacillati > Actinomycetota > Actinomycetes > Nakamurellales > Nakamurellaceae > Nakamurella > Nakamurella sp. GG22. The sequence continues at coordinate 62,902 of NZ_JBRIIO020000007.1, forward strand.
CGTACCCCGCTTCATACCCACCGCCCCAGCCGATCCCGGCCATCCCGGCGAACAGCGTGGAGGCCACCAGGTAGGTCCCGACACCCCAGGCACCTGCGACCAGCGCGGGCTTCCACCACGGCTCGGAGTACCAGCCGCGGGGCACCGGCCGGCCGGCCACCATGCCGCCCGGGTAGTAGTGCCTGGTGCGGTCGCCGGGCTGCGGCGACGCCTCGTACTCGTGTCCTTCGACAGTGACGGCCCGGTCCTCGGACACCGCGCCGGCCTGCTGCTGGCCCGGGATGGCCGGCAGCTCCGGACCCGGGTCAAGACCGAGTGACGTCCGCGCCGCCCTGACGAAGTACAGACCCTCGTAGGCGGTCTGCTGGGCCAGCCGGTACTGCTGGATGGACTTGGCCTGTTCGACCTGCGAGCCGGCGGCGGTGAACCGCTCGGCGGCGTCCGCGAGCGCCTGGCGCGCGGCCGGATCGTCCTTGGGGTCGAGTGCGTACACCTGGCCGCCCAGCCGCTCGACCCACCGGCGGGCCTCCGCCTGCGCGTCCTCGAGGGACCTTGCGGTGCTCGCCCCCCGCTGGCGCTGGTACCAGATGAATGCCACCGCGAGGGCGGCGATGATGACAACCCACAGGAGCGTGTCCACGGACGTTCGTTCCCTTCTCAATGATGTTCTGCGGCGATGTGCTGCTGCGGCGCCCGGCACTGGGTGAGCGCACGGGGGCCGCTCGTCCAAGAACAACGACCGCACCGGGGCAATCGTTCCAGTCGCCGGGCCGCCCCGCCGGGGCGGACCCATCCGGCGGAACGCACAATCAGTCAGCGACGCCGTTTCCGGGTACCGAAGACCGAACGTCCGAGCGCCCCACCCAGCGATGTCCCCAGAGACTTCATGAACGAGGTCACCACCGGGTTGCTCAGGACGTCGCCGAGACCGGATGACGGCCGCTCCCAGCCGGTGCCCGGCGCCGGCGCTGCCACCGGAGGCTCGTCGAGGTAGGGGTTGTACGGCTCGGGCGTCAGCGACGGCCAGCCGTCCGGACCCAGCGTCGTGGCGGTCGGTCCTGCAGCGGTCCCCGCCGGACCGGGGGCGGGCTGTGCCGGAGCGGGCTGTGCCGAAGCGGGCGAAGTGGGAGCGGGCAGGGTCCCGGGGGCGGTGCCCGGACCGAGTCGCGCGGTGAGCATCTCGTACGCCGAATCCCGGTCGAGGTCCTGCCCGTACGTCGCCATCAGCGGCGACGCGGCGACGGCAGCGCGCACGGCGGCCGGGTCGGACGGTGCCATGAGGGACCGGGGCGCCCGCATCCTCGTCCAGGCAACGGGCGTCGGTGCGCCCTTCTCGGACAGCACGGTGACGATCGCCTCGCCGGTGCCAAGGCTGGTGAGAGCGCTGGACAGGTCGTAGTCGTCGGTGACGGGGTACGTCTTGACCGTCGCCGACAGCGCCTTCTGGTCATCGGGGGTGAATGCCCGCAGAGCGTGCTGGATGCGGGCGCCCAGTTGGGACAGCACCGGACCGGGCACATCGGTGGGCAGCTGCGTACAGAAGAAGACGCCCACTCCCTTCGACCTGATCAGCTTGGCCGTCTGCTGGACGGCCAGCAGAAACGCCTTCGACGCGTCGGCGAAGAGCAGGTGCGCCTCGTCGAAAAGGAAGACCAGCTTGGGTTTGTCGAGGTCGCCGACCTCCGGCAGCTCCTCGAAGAGCTCGGCCAGCAGCCACATCAGGAAGGTCGAGAACAGCACCGGATTCGTCTGCAGTTCCGCGACCTCGAACAGCGTGATGACGCCGCGGCCGTCTTCGGTCAGCCTCAGCAGATCTGTCACGGCCAGTTCGGGCTCGCCGAAGAAACGGTCGCCTCCCTGCGCGAACAGGTTGGTCACCGAACGCAGGATGACGCCGGCGGTGGCCTTCGACACGCCGCCGAGATCGCGCAGGTCCTGCTTCCCCTCGTCGCTGGTCAGGTGCATGATCACCGCCCGCAGGTCCTTGAGGTCCAGCAGCGGCAACGCCCGCGAGTCGGCCCAGTGGAATATCAGGCCGAGGGTGGATTCCTGGGTGGCGTTGAGGCCCAACACTTTTGAGAGCAGGATCGGCCCGAACGAGTCGATCGCGGCCCGGATCGGGACCGCGGATCCCTGGCCGGCCAGGCTCAGGAATTCGACCGGGAACGCCGCCGCCGACCAGTCGTCTCCGGTCTCCGCCGCGCGTTGACCGATCTTCTCGCCCGGCTCGCCGGGGCTGAAAAGGCCCGTCAGATCGCCTTTGACGTCCGGGATCAGGACCGGGACGCCGGCCGCCGACAACTGCTCCGCGATGACCTGCAGCGTCTTGGTCTTCCCGGTGCCGGTGGCGCCGGCGACCAGACCGTGCCGGTTGAACGTCGCCAGCGGGATGCGCACCAGCGCCGTGGGGTCGGCGACACCGGAGATGACGACCGACCCCAGAGCGACCGCCGCTGCCTGTGTCTGGTAGCCGGCAGCGATCCGTTCGGCGGCGGCCGAAGCCTCGGCCGGTGACGGCGTTGTCATGTTCCCCCCAGATCAGGCATCGCAGGCAGCGTAACGAGGCAGCGTCGTGTCGGCGCGCGCCGCCACCGGTGTCGGTGGGTGCGACTATCGTCCGAAGGGTGAATGACCGACTGGTGTGGGTGGACTGCGAGATGACGGGCTTGAGTCTGCGGACCGACAAGCTGATCGAGATCGCGGCTCTGGTCACCGACAGCGACCTGACCATCCTCGGCGACGGCATCGACGTCGTGATCCATGCCACCGACGAGGAGCTGGCCGCTATGCCGGAGGTGGTGGTCGAAATGCACGCCAAGTCCGGCCTCACCGACCGGGTCCGCGAATCAACGGTGACGCTGGAGCAGGCGGAGCAGCTCGTCCTGGACTACATCCGCCAACACGTCCCCGACCCGAAGACGGCTCCCCTGGCGGGCAACTCCATCGCCACCGACAGGGGCTTCATCAGTCGCGACATGCCTTTGCTGGACGAGCATCTGCACTACCGGATGATCGACGTGTCGAGCATCAAGGAGCTGTGCCGGCGCTGGTACCCGCGGATTTACTTCGGTCAGCCGCCCAAGCAGATGAACCACCGGGCGCTGGCGGACATCACCGAGTCGATCCGGGAGCTTGCCTACTACCGCGGAACGGCGTTCGTCCCGCTTCCCGGGCCCGGCTCGGATCAGGTGCAGGCCGTCGCGACCGAAGTCGCTCAGAAGTACTGAGGTCGTCGCAGACGAGCGCCGGATGCGCGGCGGAATGCCGCGGGTCGAGCATCGGTTAGACTTTCTCGGTCCACGCGCCGCCCAGCCCTCCGGCTCGGAAGCGCGGGGCATGGTGGGCGTAGCTCAGCTGGTAGAGCTCCGGCTTGTGGTGCCGGTGGTCGCGGGTTCGAGCCCCGTCGCTCACCCACCACCGTCAGGCCCCCGACATCGTCGGGGGCCTGACGGCTTTCCGGGCGCAGGTCCGTCCGCCGTCGTCAGACTTGTGAATCTTGCCGACACGCCGGCGTCATCAGCGCCTGGCAGGGTCGCTGGGTCACCATCAGCGTTCACGGCGCCCGCTTGTGGGCACCGCTGCACCGTCACCAACAGCACCGGAGGTCAGCCGTGGTCGGATCCGGCAGCGCCGTCACCGTCATCTCCGGGTGCGCGGTTGCGACGGTGGACGCCAGTGGCACCGAGCACCGAACCGGTCACCTGGTCGTGGAGGGTCGCCGGATCACCGCCGTCGGGGCCGGGCCCGCTGACCCCGTCTGGCGGGCGCGGGCAGATCGATGGGTGGACGGCTCCGGCATGCTGGCCACACCGGGCCTGGTCAACACCCACCATCACCTCTACCAGTGGATCACCAGGGGCTACGCCCAGGACGACACGCTGTTCGGCTGGCTGACCACCCTGTATCCCGTGTGGGCCGGGATCGACGAGGAGACCGTCGAGGCCGCCGCCGCCACCAACCTGGCGTGGATGGCGTTGTCCGGGTGCACGCTGACCACCGACCATCACTACGTCTTCCCGCACGGGGGCGGAGACGTGCTCGGCGCCAGCATCGAAGGGGCGCGAACGGTTGGCCCGCGCTTCCACCCGACCCGCGGCTCGATGGATCTCGGGTCGTCGAAGGGCGGCCTCCCGCCGGACTCGGTCGTCGAGGACACCGACGTCGCGCTGGCTGCCACCGATGACGCGATCGGCAGGTGGCACGACGGCTCACCCGAATCCATGCTGCAGATCGCAGTGGCGCCGTGCTCCCCGTTCTCGGTGACCACCGCACTGATGAAGGGGGCCGCGGAGATCGCAAGATCCCGTGGCGTCCGAATGCACACCCATCTGTGCGAAACGCTGGACGAACAGAGCTTTTGCGTCGAGAAGTACGGCCGCACACCGGGTGAGTACGTCGAGGACCTGGACTGGCTCGGCCCGGACGTCTGGTTCGCGCACGTCGTCCACCCCACCACCGAGGACATCGCCAGGTTCGGCGCGACCGGAACAGCCGTCGCACACTGCCCCACGTCGAACGGCCGGCTGGGGTCGGGCATCGCGCCGATCGCCGACATGCTCGCCTCCGGAGTGCCCGTCGGTCTGGGTGTCGACGGCTCGGCGTCCAACGAGTCCGGGCGGATGGACGAGGAACTGCACCAGGCGTTGCTGGTCGCCCGGCTGCGCGGCGGATCGACCGCGATGAGCGCCCGGCAGGTGCTGAGGATGGCAACCATGGGCGGAGCCCGCGTCCTCGGACGGGACGGCGATCTCGGCTCGTTGGAGGTGGGGAAGCTCGCGGATGTCGCGCTGTGGCGGGTGGACGGCCTCCCGGGTGCCGACATCGACGACCCGGTGTGCACTCTCGTCTTCGGCAGCCGGTCGCAGCTCGAACTGCTGTTGGTCGGCGGCCGGTCGATCGTCGAGTACGACCACCTCCTCACCGCCGACACCCGGGCTCTCGCTCGGCGGTCCGCCGCCGCCTCGGCCACACTCCGGGAGCGCTCCCGACGCGGATAGGCACGCGACCATCACCTTTCGCACCGCGACAGATCACGGTTCGGGCACGTTCAGCTCCGATCACGGCGACTCGGCTACCGTCCGAGGATCGAAGGGAGGTGGGTCGATGACGCTGACGCGCACGCGCCGGACCGCACTGATCTTCGGTGCGGTGTGCGCGGTGATCGCCGGGACCGTGTTCGTCGTGTCCCAGGCGTCCCGGTCGACTTTTCCGGGAACGGACGTCGAGTACTTCAGTGCAACCTCGGAAAGCGACTCCGAGGACTGCGGTCACTATGCAGGCGACCTGGAGTCCCTGGTGAAGGGCACCCAGCTGATCGTTCTCGCGACCGTCACGTCGGAGCAACCGCTCTTCGAAGGCGTTTACGGAACCGACCTGCCCCAGGAGGTGGACGGAGAGTTGCCGGCCCGTCGCGGCGATTACCTGCCGAGGCGGCTACAACTCGACATCGAGCAGGTGCTGTCCGGCTCGGTGCCGGAAACACTCGATGTCCGCGGCGAGGGCTGGGTCGCACGGAACGACAGCGACACCTGGCATCGACACATCATGTACGGCAGTCCCTTCTTGAACGTGGGAGAGCGGGCGGTGGTGCCGATGTACCGTATGGCCGACTATCCGAGCGGGCAGCCCATCTACGCGGTGTCCTGCACCGGCGCCTTCGTCATCGATGACGGCGAAGTCCAGCCCCGGGATCATGGTCTGGAATTCAAGGACGACGGCGTCTATTCGATGACGGAACAGGAATTGGTGGCCGCAATACAGAAACTGGCCGGCTGAGCATCCGGACCGACGAGTACTAGTGCCATCGTCGCATTGTCGTTGCTACCGAGTGTGTTTCAGGCTGAGCAGGTCACGACATCCCGTCGTCAGGCCCACTCAGGAGGAAATGCCATGAAGCTCCCCACCGCTCCCGCCATCATCGTGGCGACCTTCGCTGCAACGCTGTTCGCCGGCGCGTTCGCCGGACCTGCCCTCGCTCAGGGCGGCAGCGGCGATGTACGCGCCTCCGGGCAATGCTCGGCCGCCAGCACCTGGAAGCTGAAGGCGAAGCCCGATGACGGTCGCCTGCAGATCGAGATGGAGGTCGACAGCAACCGGGTCGGTCAGAAGTGGGCGGTCAGCCTCACCGACAACACCGTCCGCATCTTCGCCGGGAACCGGGTCACCACCGCGCCCAGTGGTTCGTTCAGCGTGGAACTGAGGGCCGCGAATCGTGCCGGTTCCGACCGGATCGTCGGTACAGCCCGGAACACCGTCACCGGCGAACGCTGCACCGGCGTCGTGCGGATCTGACGGTCGGACCTGCGGTCCCGGGCGAGCGGGTGTCGCCCGGGGCCGCACTGTCATGCCCGCAACCGTCGGTGCGAACCAATTCGATTCCACCGAAACCCGTGACCCGCCCGACCATTCGGCCTAGGTGGCCTCGGGCGATTCGACCGGCAGGTTGTCGCGGGCCCACATCGCCGCGCTGGTCCGGTCCGCCACGCCGATCCGCCGGAACAGGTGCCCGACGTGCACCTTGACGGTCCGTTCGCTGATGCCGAGCGATCTGCCGATGAGCTTGTTCGGCAGACCTTTCGCGACAAGCTCGAGGACCTGGCGCTCACGGACGCTGAGGTCATCACCCGGTGCCGGCGCCGCAGAGGGCAACAGAACCCGTGCCACCCGTGGATCGATCGGGGCGTGACCCTGCGCCGCCGACCGAATGGCGGACAGGACCTCACGCGGATCGGAATCCTTCAGCAGGTACCCGACGGCACCGGCCGCGAGCGCCTTGGCGACCTGGGCCTGATCGTGGAACGACGTCAGCACGACAACGAACGACTCCGGTCGCCGCTCCAGGACCCGTCGGGTCGCTTCGATGCCGTTCATCCCGGGCATCGACAGGTCCATCAGGATGACGTCGGGTTCGAGCTCGACCGCGAACTCGATCGCCTCCTCGCCACCGGTGGCCTCGGCGACCACGGTCAGATCGTCGGTCGAGCCGATCAACGCACTCAGGCCCGCCCGGACCAGCGGGTGGTCGTCGACCAGCATCACCGTGATCATCAGATCGCCTTCTGTATCGGACGCGCGCGTTTCGGACGAGCCTGTGTCCGTAGAGCTGGGGTCGGTGTTGTTGTCCGGGTGGTGCTGCCGGCGGGCGCGCTCATCGCACCGGCACCGTGAGCTGCCAATGGGTTCCGGCACCAGGCGCACTGGCCAGCCGTAGGATCCCGCCTGCCTCCGCGACAACGTCGCCCATGATCCGCACTCCGAAATGTCCTTCCTCGGGATGAGTCAGCACCCGCTCGGCGTCGAAACCGACTCCGTCGTCCTGGATGTCGAGCAGGACACCCTCCTTCGTCGCCCGCAGGCGCACCGCCACCTCCGTCGCCGCGGAATGCCGCACCGCATTGTGCAGGCATTCCTGCGTCACCCGGAAGATCAAGCGCTCGCCGGTGGCATCGAGCCCGGGTGTCGGGCCGATGTCGACCGACACCGACATGCCGCGCGCACGAACGCTCGCGGCGAGATCTTCCAAGGCCGCGGCCAGTCCCGCGGTCGCCAGGCTGGCCGGGTAGATGTCGACCAGCAGCGAACGCAGGCCGCCGATGCTCGTGCGGACAGTGGCGGCGGCGCCGCGCAATCCTTCTGCCAGCGCGACCTGGCCAAGGGCCGCGGCCCGTTCCGCGGATCCGGCCACGGTGAACGATGTGGCCGCGAGATCTTGGACGACGCCGTCGTGCAGTGCACCGGCAATGCGCCGCCGCTCTTGGGTGGAGACGTCAAGGGCCTGTTGCAGCAACGCTTCTCGCTGCGCCTGGGCCTGGTTGAGCTGATCCAGCAGTCGCCACAGCACCGGCAGCAGGAGCACGACCAGCACCAGGATGCTGCTCAGGGTGATACCGGCAAACCCGCGCCAGAGTTGGCCGCTGCGCTCGGTCACATCGTCGTAACGGAAATAGGTCTCGAACAGCAGGGGCGTACCGGACGGCGTCCACACCGGTCGGTAGGCCTCGAGGAGTTTGCCGTTGCCCTGCTCGTAGCGATTCTCCGGCGCCTGCAGATCCGAGATGTCGGCGCGGGTGGCGGGGGTGGTGAACACCTCCCGCTCCTCCTGCTCCAGGGGGAAGGTCTCCCCGATCAGCGCCGGTTCGTCGGAGTACACGATGCGGCCCTGGGCGTCCCAGATCTTGACCCGGACGATCGAGCCGCCGAGGACGTGTTGACGAACGACGCTGTCCATCGTCGCGATCGCCGCCGGGTCTCCGATCACCAGGCCGTCGGCGAGTTCGGGTTGCACGACGGAGTCCGCCAGGAGGTCTGCGGTCTTCGCGGCGTCGTTGACCGCCTCGGCTTCGGCCAGCCGACGTGCCGCCACCACGCCGACGAGACCGACGGCGACGATCACGATCACCGCGCCGACGATGACCTGGATGATGACGCGTCGCCGGCGAACCGGGACGTCGGGGCGCACGGGACTGCCCGCCGCGACAGTTGTCCACGGCGGGCGGGTCCGAGATTCAGTCGTGCTCATGAATGACCGGCACGGTCATCCCCTCCACGGCGACCGCCGCCGTCATCGTCAGAGCTGTCGTCGGTGCTGTCATCGGTGCTGTCGTGGGCGGCACTATCGTCGCTGCCACTGCCATTGTGACCGCTGTCGTCGCCGCTGCCGTCATTCGTGCTGTCGTCGCTGCCGCCCGAACGGCCGCTGCCGGATCCCGAGCCGTCCCCGTTGCCGCCGCCGTTGTGACCGGATGCGTCATCGCCGGGTTCCACCTCGCCACCGGACCGCAGGCCACCGTGGTCGTCGCCCGGCTCCGCCTCCCGCGAGTGGTCTTCGGTCGATGCCGGGTCGTCATCGGAGCTGGTGGCCATGCTGCTGCCGTGGTGCCGGCCATGGGCTGTCGGTGAGCTGGTCGGTGCAGTGCTGGACGTTTCAGTGGTCGACGGCGCTGTCGTGGTGGACGGCGCGGTGGTCGTGCTGTCGTCCGAGCTGGTGATCTGCTCCGGGGTTCGCGAGATGGAGCTTCCGTGGTCGTCGAGCAGGGTCGCTCTGGACGGTATCTGCACCGGCACGCTCTCCCCGAAGGATGCGTTCCCGATCAGCCCGAGGGCGGCGGGGACGGCGGCGACGATGGCAATTCCGGTGGTCAACAGAAGGCGCTTCATGAGAAATCCTCTCGGTTGTGTGTCTCCTTTCTCCCTCGGCGGATGGGCCGCCCGCCATCGGACCTTGGTACTAGTACCGCATCCCCTGCGCTGCGCCGGGGGGATCGAGGCGGTTCGGGCCCCGGACGGTGCCGAAATAGTTCATCGTCATCGCGGTGCGGACCTCATCGAGCGTCCGGGAGGCCACCGCCGTCGCCCGCGCGACCCCGTCGAGCAGCACGCCGTCCAGGTGTGCCGGGTCGGCCAGCAGCTCGAGACGACGGCGCCGCAAGACGCGCAGGGACTCGTTGACCACCTCGATCACCCTGGCTTTGAGCGCGGCGGCACCACCGTCCCCGATCCCGTCCGCGACCCCCAGCGGCGATGAACCGGACATCGCCGCGACGATCGACAGCAGGTTCGCGACCTGCGGCCGGGTCTGCGGCTCGAAGGTGATCCGCCGGATGCTGTCGGTGCGGGCCGCCCGGATCGCGGCGGCGGTGGCGTCCTCCGAGTCGCCCAGGAGGATGGCGTTGCCGCGGGTCTTCGACATCTTCGCCCCGTCCATCCCGAGCACCAACGGGGTGTCGGACAGCAGTGCCTCCGGCTCGCCGAACACCGGCCCGTACCTATCGTTGAACCGGCGGGCGATCACCCTCGAGAGCTCCAGGTGCGGCAGCTGGTCGCGGCCGACCGGCACGACATCGCCGTGCAGGCCGAGGATGTCGGCCGCCTGGTGCACGGGGTAAGTCAGCAGCAGGGCGCTCAGAGCTCGCCGTGACGCCAACGATTCGGCCTTGACCGTCGGGTTGCGATGCAGCTCGGCGTCACTGACGAGGGACAGGAACGGCAGCATCAACTGGTTCAGCGCCGGGACGCACGAGTGCGGGAAGATGACCGACCGGTCGGGGTCGATACCGGCGGCCAGATACTCGGCGACCAGATTCCGCACCCGCTGGCGGAGCGGGCCGGGCGACTCGCGATCGGTGATCACCTGGTAGTCGGCGATGATCACGGTGACGTCAGCGCCCTGCTCCTGCAGCCGAACCCGGTTCGCCAGCGTCCCGAGGTAGTGCCCCAGGTGCAGCGGACCGGTCGGTCGGTCGCCGGTCACGACGTGGAGGCCCGGCCGCGCGTCGGGGCCCGGGTTGGGCGCCTCGGCGGTCAACATGGTGCTCATCGGTGATGAGATGGTCATGGTCAGCTCCCTGAATCGGGGCTGCCGAACGCGCGGCCGGCTGTCCGACGCCGAACTCGGCGGGACATGGCGCTGGTCGGAGGTCGACCCGGCCGCTCGTGCGGCGGCCGGAGGTCGTGGACATCGCGGAACGCCGTCAGGCGGTCCGCCACCAGTTCAGGTGCGGGGTGAGGTTCCGAGATGTCATGGGAGCGAACGCTATCAGGGCGGGGCAACCCGAACCACACCAATAATCCGGCGAAACCGGACGGGCGGGATCCACCGCTGGACCGCAGACCGTTAACGGCAGTAACCTCGCGCCTTCGGCCGGTTTGTGACCGCGGTCACTCGATCGCCGGCACCCGGCGCCTGGAGGTGACGGATGACCCGTAGTTCGTTCCGGATGCTCCCTGTCCTCGTCGCGATCGTGACCGCACTGGGCACCGCACCATTGCTCTCCGGCACTGCGCAGGCGGTGAATGCGGCGTCCCCGACCACGGCCGGACATGCCCATCCACCTGGCCCCCCGCTGCCGAAGGTGCCGGTGATGACCGGGCGAGGCGGCGCGGTGGCCAGCGTCGACGCCGACGCCAGCCGGGTCGGGATCGAGGTCCTCGCCGCCGGCGGCAACGCCGCGGACGCTGCCATCGCGACGGCGGCCGCACTCGGCGTCACCGAGCCGTATTCGGCGGGCATCGGCGGCGGCGGTTTCCTCGTCTACTACGACGCGAAAAGTCGCGCGGTGCAGACCATCGACGGCAGGGAGACCGCGCCGGCGAGCTTCAACCGTGGCACCTTCACCGACTCGGCGGGCGAGCCGCTCGCCTTCGCCGAGGTGGTCAGCTCCGGCCTGTCCGTCGGCGTGCCGGGGACCCCCGCGCTGTGGCAGAAGGCTGCGCACAAGTTCGGCACCCGGTCGCTGCGGGAGCTGCTGCGACCGGCCGAACGGCTCGCACAACGTGGTTTCATCGTGGACGAGACGTTCGCGCAGCAGACACGTGACAACGAGACGCGTTTCCGCCGCTTCCCGGAAACCGTCCGCACGTACCTGCCCGGCAACGCGGTGCCGGTCGTCGGCAGCACCTTCCGGAATCCCGACCTGGCCCGTGCCTACCGGACGCTGCGACTGAACGGCGTCGACTCCCTGTACGAGGGCCGACTCGGGCGCGCCGTGGTGGACGCTGCTCGCCGGCCGCGCACCGCGGAAGGGGTCGACGTCTTCCAGGGGCAGATCACCCGGCGCGACCTCAGCCGGTACCGGGCACTGCTCCGCGAACCCACCCGCAGCACCTACCGCGGCCTGACCATCTACGGCATGCCGGTGCCCTCGTCGGGCGGCATCACCGTGGGCGAATCGCTCAACCTCATCGAGGCGTACGACCGGCAGACCGGCCAGGAACTGTCCGACGTCGGACAGGTGCAGTACCTGCACCGCCTCGCCGAGGCCAACGCGACCGCGTTCGCCGACCGGAACAGGTGGATCGGCCACGTGCCGCGGGTGCCTACCCGCCAGCTGCTGTCCCAGCGCTTCGCCGACGAGCGCGCCTGCCAGCTCTTCGATCCCGACGTCGCGCATCCCCGTCCCATCCCGTTCGGGCGACCCGACGGTCGGTATTCGGATTGCACCCCTGCGCCCGCCTCGGCGCAGGCGGCCCAGGAGGAGCACGGCACCACGAACCTGACGGTGACCGACCGCTGGGGCAACGTCGCGGAGTACACGCTCACCATCGAGGCGACCGGCGGGTCCGGGATCACCGTGCCCGGCTACGGGTTCCTGCTGAACAACGAGCTGACCGACTTCAACTTCGTCCCGACCACCGCAGGCGTTCCCGACCCGAATCTGCCCGGACCCGGGAAGCGGCCGCGCTCGTCGATGAGCCCGACCATCGTCATGGACCGGCACCGGCCGGTGCTCGCGCTGGGCTCGCCGGGCGGAGCGACCATCATCACCACGGTGACCCAGGTGCTGCTCGGTCATCTCGACCGCGGGCTGCCGCTGGTCGACGCGATCGCGGCGCCGCGGCTGTCGTCCCGGAACGGCGCGAGCAGCCAGGCGGAGCCGGCGATCTTCAACGGCCCGGACGGCGCCGGCCTCGTCGCGTTGGGCCACACCCTGGCGGTGACGCCGGAGATCGGTGCCGCGACAGCGATCCGGCTGCTTCCCGGCGGGCGGTTCGAGGCCGCGGCCGAGACGACCCGGCGCGGTGGCGGGTCGGCGATGGTGGTGCGCCCGGACTGACCTGCGGCGGTCACGGCCGCCGGGGCGCAGACATGGATCGACCGCACCGCCGTGGATGGTTCCACGGCGGTGCGGTCGGGTCATGAGACGGCGGAAGGTCAACCGCCGTGGGTCACCTCGACGAGTTGGGCGGACTCCTCATCGGTGAACAACCGTGACCTGATCAGGAACCGTTGCCCCGTGGGCGATTCCACGCTGAACCCGCTGCCCCGCCCGGGAACCACATCCACAGTGAGGTGCGTGTGACTCCAGTACGCGAACTGCGACTCCGACATCCAGAACGGGATGGTCTGCGGCAGTCCAGCATCCAGCTCTGCCAGCAGCACATCGACTGCGCCCGTTCGGAACTCGCCCTGCGGGTAGCACATCGGCGAGGACCCGTCACAGCAGCCTCCGGACTGATGGAACATCAGCGGCCCATGGGTCTCCGTCAACTCGGCGAGCAGGGCGACCGCCTTCTCGGACAGCTCGACACGAGCGATCCGGGACCCCGACGCGGCCTCCGCCGGCATCAGAAGAAGCCCTGGGCGTTCTGCGAGTACGACACCAGCAGGTTCTTCGTCTGCTGGTAGTGATCCAGCATCATCTTGTGGTTCTCCCGACCGATGCCGGACTGCTTGTAGCCGCCGAACGCGGCGTGCGCCGGATAGGCGTGGTAGCAGTTCGTCCAGACCCGGCCCGCCTGGATCCCACGACCCATGTTGTAGGCGGTGGCGTTGTCGCGGGTCCACAGGCCCGCACCGAGTCCGTACAGGGTGTCGTTGGCAATCTTGAGCGCGTCGGCCTCGTCGTCGAACGAGGTCACCGCGAGCACCGGCCCGAAGATCTCCTCCTGGAAGATCCGCATCGAGTTGTCGCCCTGGAAGATGGTCGGTGTCACGTAGTACCCGCCGGCCAGATCGCCGGACATCTCGGCCCGGTGTCCGCCGGTCAGCACCTTCGCGCCCTCGGCCTTGCCGATCTCGATGTAGGACAGAATCTTCTCGAGTTGGTCGTTGGACGCCTGCGCACCGATCATGGTGGTGGTGTCCATCGGGTTGCCCTGGATGATCTTCTCGGTGCGCGCCACAGCGTCCGTCATGAACTCGGAGTACATCGAGGACTGGACCAACGCGCGGGACGGGCAGGTACACACCTCACCCTGGTTGAACGCGAACAGGTTGAAGCCCTCGAGGGCCTTGTCGTAGAAGGCATCCCGGTCGCGCAGGACGTCGGCGAAGAACACGTTGGCCGACTTGCCGCCCAGTTCGAGCGTGACGGGAATCAGGTTCTCCGACGCGTACTGCATGATCAGCCGGCCGGTGGTGGTCTCCCCGGTGAAGGCGATCTTGCGGATGCGGTTCGACGACGCGAGCGGCTTCCCACATTCGACACCGAAGCCGTTCACGATATTGAGCACGCCCGGCGGCAGCAGGTCGCCGATGATGTCGATCAGCAGCATGATCGATGCCGGCGTCTGCTCGGCCGGCTTGAGGACGATCGCGTTGCCGGCGGCCAGCGCGGGGGCCAGCTTCCAGACTGCCATCAGAATCGGGAAGTTCCAGGGGATGATCTGCCCGACGACACCCAGCGGCTCATAGAAATGGTAGGCGACGGTGTCCTCGTCGATCTGCGACAGCGAGCCCTCCTGGGCTCGGATGACACCGGCGAAATAGCGGAAATGATCGATGGCCAGCGGAATGTCGGCCCCGATCGTCTCCCGGACCGGCTTGCCGTTGTCCCAGCTCTCGGCAACGGCGATCTTCTCGAGGTTCTGCTCGATGCGGTCGGCGATCTTGTTGAGGATGACGGCGCGCTCTGCCGGAGCGGTCTTTCCCCAGGCGGGAGCGGCCTCGTGGGCTGCGTCCAGCGCCAGCTCGACGTCCTCCTTGGTCGACCGGGCGACCTCGCAGAACACCTGACCATTGACCGGGGAGACGTTCTCGAAGTACTGGCCCTTCACGGGGGCGACCCGCTCGCCGCCGATCCAGTTGTCGTAACGGGATTCGTAACTGACGACGCTGCCGGGCTGTCCCGGGGGAACGTAAACGGTCAAAGTCGACCTCCTTGTCGATGCACGGCCCCGATCGAGCCGTCCTGTGCTGTGCACCGTAGGAACCCGACAGTTGCGACAACGTTGCGACGCAGGTCACTGGAGTTGCGGCCTCGACGTATCACGCGGGTGACGCAGCCCCTCTCACCCACTGCTCACACACCATGGGGGGAACCATGACGGCTGCACCAGCTGCCGCGCCATCATTGCGAAGACTGATCGGTGACGACGCGGCTTACGCCGCTGCGGAGCTGGCCGCCGGTCACTCGATCGGCCATGCCTTCGCCAATTTCTATGTCATCACCACCCGCGCCGATCGGGCCACGGTTCGCGGGATCAATCTGATGAAGGGCCGCCCACCGGACCAGGTCGGCAGCATCACCGCTCCGCCGTCCCGGATCCCCGACGTCTGGGACTTCGGTCTGCTGCCGGAGGGCCTGACCCGCCGCTCCGTTCTGCAGGTCATCGACAGCTTCTTCGGGCTGGGACCGTTCGGCTTCCTCGGCCCGGCCGCCCGGCACGTGCCCGACCACCTGACGTTCCCGGTCGGCGACGTCCGGACCGCACAGGTGATCGCACCCGGTTACGCGTGCCCGTCGAACGATCTCCTGCTGCGTTCACTCCAGGAAACCGGGGACGACTTCCTGTACATCACCTCCGCGAACCGCTCCCGGCACCTCACCGGTGCGGATGACTCCCCCGCCCACTGGACGGCCGCGGGGCTCGACGCGGAGTTCGGGGAGGAGCCCGGCTTCGTCCTGCTGGAGCACCCCGACGAGGTGGCGGCGCGAGCGAGATACACGCGCTACCTCCCGATGTCGACGACGATCCTCGGCTTTCAGCGCATCGTCCGGGTGCCCGGCGACCCGCGGCCGCAGCTGATCCTGGAGCGTCACGGGTCGCTGCACGTCGACGACGTGCGGGCAGTGCTCGACGGACTCGGCTTCGGTCTGGTGCTCGGCCCGAAGGCACGGACCCGGCTGACCCAGCGCGACTACAGCGAGCGGTTGTCGGACCGATGAGCCATCGGATCGGCCTGATAGTGCCCAGCTCTAACGTCACGATGGAGACCGAGGTGCCCGAGTTGCTCGGCCGGCGACCGGAACGGTTCACCTTCCATTCGGCCCGCATGCGGATGACGACGGTCAGCGCCGAGGCGCTCGCCGCGATGGACGCCGGGAGCGACCGCTGCGCCGTCGAACTCGCCGACGCCCAGTGCGATGTGCTGGCGTACGCGTGCCTGGTGGCGGTGATGGCCGCCGGACCGGGAGCGCACCTGCGATCCGCCGACCGTCTCCGTGCCGCCTCCGGGGGCACCCCGGTGGTCACCAGTGCCGGGGCGCTGATCGACGGCATCACCGCGCTCGGCGCGCGCAGGGTGGCGATGATCGCGCCGTATGCTCCCCCGCTGACCGCAAAGGTCGTGGACTATCTCGCCCATGCCGGGATCGAGGTCGTCGATGCGATCAGCCTGAACGTGACGGACAACCGGGCCGTCGGCCGGCTGGACCCGCAGCAACTCGTCACCCTGACCGACCGGCTGGACCTGACGAACGCCGACGCAGTGGTGCTGTCGACGTGCGTGCAGATGCCGTCGCTGGCGGCCATCGAGGCGGCGGAGCAGCGAACCGGGCTCTCCACGTTGTCGGCGGCGACCGCGACGGTGCGTTCGTTGCTAGCGGCACTCGATCTCGAACCGTCGGTCCCTGGTGGCGGGGCACTGCTCTCGAGCGGCGTGCCCACGCACGCGTGACCGGCCGGCTCCGCGTTGCCGACCGCTACAGACCGAGCGAGAGGTCCATCCGCCGGAGCTGCTCGGTCAGCACGGGCCGGACCGCGGGATCCGCCAGTTCGACGGCATGCCGCCAGATCAGCACGTCGTCCCGACCGCTGGGGCCTTCGGCGAAGGCGAGCACTGCCGCAGCATCGTCGGAACGCAAGACGGCAGAACGCATCTCGCGTCCCAACTGGTCGCGCTCGGACAGCACTTCCGGCGACTCCGATGACGGCAGGATCGGGCCGGAATACTGTGCAACAGCCCCGGGGACGTCACCGGCAGCCAAGGCCGCGCGGACGGCGCCCGCGTCGGTGCGCAGTCCCGCAGCCACCCGGTACGGCCGCCCGGCAAGCCCGATGCCCGGCAGCAGCGAACGGAGCCGGCTCAATTCGGCGCGGACGGTGACGGCGGGGACGTCACGCTCGTGCAGGGCAACGGCCAGCTGGTCGGCGGTGTAGCCCTCCGGGTGGCGGGCCAGCAGGAAGAGCAATTCGGAGTGCCGGACGGACAGTTCCGTTGCGCCTTCGGCTTCCGCGCCCGAGCCGTCATTCGACAGCAGCGCCCGGTCCCTGCCGAGAACGCGCAGCGAGAACGGCGCCGTCGCCACGGCGGGCGAGGAAAGTCTGGGCGGGGTTGACACCGACACCGGCCTCGCCGGTGTGGACAGTGCGCGGATCCGCAGTTCGGTCTCAGCGGCGGCGACGGCGGCGCGGACCAGGCCCAGCACCGCGGGGGCGGCGACGTCGTCCCGGCCGGTGATGTCCAGGGCGCCGAGAACCCGGCCGGTGGTCGGATCATGGATCGGCGCAGCCGTGCAGGACCAGGCCGCGACATTGCTGGCGTAGTGCTCGCGGGCGAACACCTGCAGCGCGTGATTGAGCCTCATCGCCGCCGCGGGAGCGTTGGTGCCTGTCGTCTGCTCGTCCCAGCGGGAACCGGCCACCCAGTTCATCCGCTCCGCCTCGCGGCGCAGCGCCGCGTCACCCTCCACCCACAGCAGACGCGCGTCGGCGTCCGCGACCACGACGATCGCGCCGGCATCCTCCGCCTCGTCGATCAGCAATCGGCGGATCAGCGGCATCACGGCGGCCAGTGGATGGGCGGAGCGGTACTCCTCCAACTCGCTGTCGACCAGGTCGACAGAAGGCAGCACGCCGTCCGGGCTGACGCCGCTGGCCCTGGACAGCCGCCATGAGTCGGCGACCACCGGACGGAGGGTGGCTACCGAACCGGTGGAGATGAAGGCGTTGTAGGCGCGTTCCAGCGCACCTCGGTGACGGCGCGCGTTCGCACCACTGGGTAGCGCCGAATAAGGTCCGATGGCGCCGGAACTGGTCAACATCCGCGTGGCCCGGGGCGGTCGGCCGATGGAAGTCCGATCGCGACCACCACCTTCCTCGAGCACGGGCAGGCGACAGTGCGCTCCCCGGAGTGACCCCGCTCACCTTACCGTCTGTCCGCTTGATGGGCTCTGGCCTGCGGATTTAGTCGGGCGGGGGCGAGCCTGTACAGTCAGTGCCGGTTCAGCCGCGAGGTCGGGCCATGCGCCATTAGCTCAATTGGCAGAGCAGCTGACTCTTAATCAGCGGGTTCGGGGTTCGAGTCCCTGATGGCGCACTTTTTCTGCAGGTCAGGGGCCACCGATGATCGGCTGGCCACATCACTCGCATTTCAGACCTCACTTTTGATTGAGGCGAACTTCGGCTGTCTCCCAGCCACGAGCCGACGGTTGACCGGCCGCAGCGCCTAGGAACCGATCGTTCAGACTGTTCGCGATCGAGCCGGATTCCTCGCGGGTTACGCCTGACGCCGACGCTCAATCCTGACATCGCGGCCGCGAGCTACCGCTTGACCAGGAACCAGTGCGCGGCGGGCTCCGTGCGCGCCGCAGCAGACTCCGCCCGGTGTTCCACGGTCGCGTCGAAGTCCGTCATCCTGTTCTCGTGCTGTGCGATGTGGTCCGCCCAGGTCGGCACGCTGAACTGCTCGATAAAGGAGTCAGGGTCCCGGCCGTCCCGGTACAGCTCCCAAGTCGTCGCGCCGGTCCGCAGCCTGGACCGCTTCACATCCGTCATCGCGGTGAAGAACTCGAGTTGTCGGTCGGTCGGGACGTGGTAGCGCTGGCTGACGAGCACCGGGTCCGCTTCGGCCCCGTCGAGCAGGGTCACCTCCGGCAGCGGCCACACCTGGCCGGTCTCGCGCGAGCCGATGTCCCGGTCCAGCAGGGGCCAGCGCCGAGCCGTTGCTGCCCCGGCGAGCAGCAGGATGCCGGCGGTGACAAAGGTTGCGGTCAGACCGATCCGGTTGGCCAGCGCACCCCAGGCGATGGCCGCCAGCGTGAAGGTGCCGTACAGCACGACCTGGTAGATCGACAGTGCCCGGGCGCGTACCCAGGCCGGGAGGAACGCCTGGGTCGCGGCATTCATCCCGGCGATCACCGCGATCCAGGCCACCCCGCCGACCAGCAGCGCCGCGATCACCACCGGCGTCCAGCGGACGGTGCCCACGACGATCATCGAGAGCCCGAACACGACGCCCGAGGCCGCGACGATCGCCGTTGCGGAGAGTCTGCGGCGCAGCTGTGGCATCAGTAGCGCACCGGCCACAGAGCCCACGCCCGCCGCGCCGAGCAGTACCCCGTAGCCGGCGGAGCCGAGTCCGAGTTGATCGTGCGCGAGTGGCGCGAGCAGGGACCACACCACGCTCGCCGGGAACGCGAACAGCACCAGTCGCAGCAGGATCCGGCGCACCCGCGGCGCGTTCCGGACATACCGGCCGCCGGCCTGGAGACCGGAAAGGAACGCTTGCCGTGCGCCGGTCGGTACGGGTGGTGCCGGCGTGAACACCAGCGCCACCCCGAAGACGACGAAGGTCAGCACGTTGAGACCGAAGACCCCGCCGACCCCGATCACGGGCACCAGCGCACCGGCGATGGCCGGTCCCAGCGAGCGGGCCAGGTTGATCCCCAGGGAACTCAACGACGCGGCGGCGCGGATCTCGACCCTGGGCACCAGGTCCGGGACGAACGCCTGATACGCGGGGAGTTGCGCGGCGGCACCGCAGCCCAACAGGAACGTGAAGGTCAGCAACAGGATTGGACTGATGGCGCCGGTGATCGTCAACAACGTCAGGGCCGCGGCGATCGCCACCTGGAATGCCTGCAGGTAGATCAGCATCCGGCGCCGGTCGACGAACTCGGCCACGACACCCGCGGGCACGGTGAGCAGCAGGACCGGCAGGCTGGACGCCGTCTGGACCAGGGAGATCACCAGGTTGCTGGCGTCACCCTCGACCAGCAGCCATTGAGCGCCGACGGTTTGCATCCAGGCGCCGAGGTTGCTGACCAGCGACGCGATCCACAGCCACCGAAAGGCGTTGCGGCGCAGCGGCGCCCATGGCGAGTCGGCGGTGGCCGACGGCTCGGGTGGGTCGGCGACAGGAGTTGACATGGGGTGTTCTCCCTTTCCACGCGCGCGCCGCACGTCCCGCACCTCTCAGCCGGCTGAGGGGGATTGCCGAAAGCCGATCAGGTTCCCGAACGGGTCGAGCACCTGGCACAACCGCTCACCGCTGAAGATCGTCTTCGGTCCTCGGTGTGCCACCCCACCGCGTTGGACGCAGTGCGCGACGACCCCGTCCACGTCGTCGACATCCCAGTACGCGACGGACCCCGCGGTGCGCGCCGCGCTGTTGAATTCGTCGGCGACGTGCACGGTCAGCCGGGCGGTCCCCACCTCGAACATGGCCAGCTGTGAACGGGTTTCGACGGGCTCGGTGTTGAGCAGGTCGCGGTACCAGTCGATGCCTGCCGGCAGGTCCGCGACAAAGTAGAAGACATTGACCACGGGCCTGATCAGGGGCATGCGCAGATCGTAAAGTGGGTCCGCGCCGGCTTGACGATCGGGTAAGAAACGTCGGGATCGCCGGACCCGGGCAAATCGCCCACCACCAGGTCGGCATCGTCTCCGGCCGACACCGCAATCGCTCCACCAACAACGCTCACCGCACCGAAGACGGCCGCTGGGTCGCCATCTCGGCCACCACCACCAGACAGACCACTCAGGGCTCCCGCCCCCGGCGCGCACTGTTCCCGGAGTTGAGAAATCGGCCCACCGCGTTGGCCGTGCGGTGGCCAGACGCCATGGCGCCCTGGATAGAGGGCGTGTCCTGGTGGTCGCCACACAGGTAGATACCGTCGCCCAGATCGACGTCACGGCGCAATTGAAGGGGCGGTCTCGTCAACGGTAGGGCGTTCGAGATGTCGTGTCTGACAAGGAGTTCCCACTCCGTGGTCGCGGTTCGCCAGAGGCGGCCGGCCTCGGCGAGAGCTTGGCGATCCGTGACGCCGGCGGCGGTCAGCGCCGTGAGTTGGACGAGGCCTCGGCCGGGTGGGGCATAGCTGGGCGCGGCCGCCGACACGACTGCGGTGTTCGCCACCGGACCGCCGCGGCCGTCGACGCACAGCAGCCGATCGTGCGGGATCCCGGTTGGTGCGCCATCTCCGGGAGTCGCGAACCACCAGGTGGTCAAGCTCCCGGAGATCCGTGCCGGGGTCAGGTTCATCGCGACGGCGGACGGCAGGTCGGTGGCCACGACGACCACCCGAGCCCGCACGGTGCCGTCATCGGTGCGCACCACCGGACCCGGACCGACCCCGAGGACCTCGGTCGCTGTCTCCACCGGGGTGCGCAATCGGCCGGCCAGTTGTTCGGGAAGTGCCTGCATTCCGGCGCGCGGCAGACCCGGTGTGCCCAGCAGGAAGGACCGGATGAGCAGGCGGACGAAATTGGCCGATGCCTGACCCGGATCGTCGGCGAGGACGCCGGAGAGGAATGGTTCGAGGACCTCCCGGCGCAATTTCCCGGTGACACCGACTGCGTCCCAGGCTGCCGAGAGTGACTGGTCACCCACGCGGAGGCTGCGTTGCGGTGCGATCACCGAGCCGGTCGCCCACCGCAGCAACCCCACGATGTCCCGCAGATCCACCAGTCCGCTCCGCAGCGTCGCCGGCAGCAGGCGAGGGGCGCGACGCGGGTCGGCCAACACCACCCAGCGCTCACCCACATCGACGCGGACACCTGCCCCGAACTGTTGCAGTTCCAGAGCAGCAATGTCGATCATGCGCTTGACCTGGGGGTAAGCCGGATTGAGCAGCTGGAATCCGGCGTCGCAGCGGAATCCGTCGATGCAGTCGGTGCGGATGCGGCCGCCAACGTGATCGGCTCGTTCCAGGACCCGTACCTCCAGCCCGCGGGCTGCCAGTTCTGTGGCGCAGACAAGTCCGGCCATCCCTGCGCCCACCACCAGCACGTCCGGCCCAGGTCCCATCGGTCCAGAGTGCCATCGAGCTTCCGGGTAGCAATGGTGACGCCCGGCCGCGATCGCGTGCTCGAGCGGGTCACTGTGCGCCCGGTCGGCCCCCGGCCACCGTCCGCGCCAGGTGGCCAACCCGGTCCCGACCGACGATTCTTGCGGGAGCTGATCGGGATTGTGAGCGGCGCGTGCCGCCGACCACACGTCCCGGCTGATCGAGAGGGGCCGGGGTGCAGACGCTCAGCCGGGCGGCCCGGGTGGCCGTGATCGGTGCCGGCCCGGGTGGTTTGGTGTCGGCGAAGCACGCCATCGAGGCCGGTTTCGAGGTGAGCGTGTTCGAGGCGTCCGATCAACTGGGCGGGCAGTGGAATACTGCCGCAGCGCACAGCGGCATCTGGCCGGGCATGCGCACGAATACCAGCCGGGCAATGACCGCCTTTTCCGATTACCCCCAGCACCTTCACTCGATCTGCATCCCGCCGCCGAACAGATCCACGATTATCCGCGCGCCTACTCCGACGCTTTCGGGGTGACCGACCGCATCCGATTCAATACCCAGGTCGGCGACATCCGGCCGACCTGGTGGGTGGACGGCGAGCCGTTCGATGCGGTGATCGTCGCATCCGGGCGGTTCCGCGCTCCGGTGCTACCGGTCGGCCTGGACGGCTTCACCGGCGAGCTGTTGCACGCCTTCGATTATCCCGGTGCCGATCATTTCCGCGATCGGCGAGTGCTCGTCTACGGCAACGGCGTGAGCGGACATGAGATCGCCTCCGACATCGCGACCGTCACGGATGTTGTCTCCGCGTATCGCAAACCGCGTTACGTCCTGCAGAAGAACGTGGCAGGAGTGTCGTCGGACTGGCAGTGGTACACCCACATCGGGGCGCTGCGGCGCGCTGCCATGCCACCGTCCAGTTACGGATCCCTGCTGCGGGAACGGGTGCTACGCGTCGCCGGAGATCCTGCCGACTTCGGCGCTCCCGGGCCGAGCGCGGATTTTTTTGTCGCCGGACATTCGCTGTGCCAGGACTATCTCGGCCAGGTACAAGCCGGGACAATCCTCTGCCGGCCCGCCATTGTGGAGGCGCGAGGGAATCAGGTGACCTTTGCAGACGGCAGGGTCGAACCCGTCGACGCAATTGTCTGCGCAACCGGCTACCGCCTCGACATCCCCTACCTGTCCCCGGATGTCTGGTCGGTCCTCGGACCCGACCTGAGGCTGCACCACCGCACGATGCATCCGGCCCTGCCGCACTTCGGCGTTGTCGGACAGTTCGCCCTGCAGGGGCCGTACTTCCCTCTGCTCGAACTGCAGGCCCGGTGGATCGTCGGGGCATGGTCAGGGGACGGTCCGGCGCTGGACGAGCGGGCAGCGAATGCCGGCGTTGACTCGCCTCCGCCCGCCGTCGACTCACACAACGTCCTGGCACTGACGCTGGCCGAAGCGGCGGGAGTGGCGCCGGACGTGCGGGGACGTCCTGACCTCGCCGAGCCACTGCTGTTCGGGCCGATGCTGCCGCCTCGCTATCGTCTGGACGGCCCCGGCGCCCGCGCCGACGCCTCGGAGGCCTTCCGCGACCAACTGGCAGCCTCCCCACGACCGGCCGTGGAGCCCGAGGACATAGCAGCACTCGCCGGGGTCGGGTACGGCGACCTGCTTCCCATGATCAACACCTGATCAGGTTCCAGTGATGCCTGAGCGGGCGGGCGGCTACTGGATTCTCGTATGGCGACAACAACGACGTGTCGTCCCCGTCACCCGCAGGCCGCATTCCCTGCGTCGGTCCCGTCAAACCCTCGCGTCGGCCGACCACGCCACACCTCGCGTTAGCGCTGTTAGCAACACGAACTGCTAACCTGCTAACAGTACTTGCGAGGCAATCACCACCCTCTCCAATGACGACGCCGATGTCGGCAGCTACAGCTGCCGGTCCGGCGTCGTTGCTTTTTCACCCGCCTGTGGGCGTCCGCCTGCACATCGACTTGCTTGACGCGCCCCTACTTCCGGGCTTGTCGAGTCCTCGAATCGGCGGCTTTGCCCGACAACCGGAGGACCTCTATGAGCGCGGCCACCAGAACACCCACTGCCACCCTTGCAACAACTGCCATTCGTGCGACAAAAATCGGATCCGCCGCCACGCGCGGACCAGCCGCCACGCCTGACCTGGCCCCGAGCCTGCACGTCCACCGGGTCGGGACCGGTGAACCCCTGGTGTTGCTGCACGGGCTGGGCGAATCCCACATCGGCTGGCGACCGGTGCTCGACGCACTGGCCGAGGAATACGACGTCATCGCCATCGATTTGCCGGGTTTCGGGCGCTCCCCCGCGCTCCCCAGCACCATCTCTCCGACCGCGGTGAACCTTGCCAGGGCCGTCGAACGAACGCTTGATGACCTCGGGGTCGGCAGCTTTCACGTCGCCGGATACTCCCTCGGCGCCCGGGTCGCGATCCAGCTGGCCGATTCGGGCCGCGTCCGGTCCGTGATCGCGATCGCTCCTGATGGGCTCGGCACCCCACTGGAACGCGTTCAGGGGTTCGTCGCGATGCTCGCCGGCCGCGGCGTCGCGATGGCCCTCGCGCCGGTCGACGGTTGGTTCCCGGCCGGCCGGTCGTTGTTCCTGGCCGGCACCCGGAGCCTGCCGTGGCAGATCGGCCCCGCCGACGCGAAGCAACTGCTCGCCGATTTCGCCGATGCACCGGCCTACGACGCCACCAACTGGGCGTCGCTGTTCGACATGCCCACCCACCTCGACACCATCACTCAGCCGGCGTTGTTCCTGCAGGGCACGGCAGACCCGTTGATGGCCCCGCAGATCTCCCGGTACGTCAGCTTCATTCCCGGTGCGAAGCTGATCTACCTTCCCGGGCTCAACCACGTCCCGATCTCCGACGATCCGAAATCCGTTGCGCACCACATGCTCCGATTCCTCAGCGAGGCCGAGGCGCGCACCACCCCGGCCGGCGCATGACGTCACACGCCGGCCTGGTACCGGCAACCGCACCTGGAGATGACATGAGCGTTGCCCAACACGCCGATGCCGCGGTCGACCGCAGGACGGCGTCCCAGGCCTACCGCGCACACGCCGGCCGTTACGACCAACGCACCCGGATTTTTCACCACTGGCGCGAGCAGCTCATCGCCCACCTGCCCGTCGAGCAGGGCGCCACCGTCCTGGACGTCGGCTGCGGAACCGGCCTGTGCCTGCCCGGGCTGCAACAGAAGGTCGGACCCGCAGGCCGCATCATCGGCATCGACGCCTCCCCCGACATGCTGGCCCTCGCTGCCGACAGGATCGCCGACAATGGTTGGCAGAACGTCGATCTCGTCACAGCACCGGTCGACGAAGCGGTCATCAACGGCACCGCGGACGCCGCACTGTTCTGCGCCGTCCACGACATCATGCAGTCACCGGCAGCCATCGCCAACGTCTTCGGGCACCTCCGCCCGGGCGCGGCAGTCGCGGCGATCGGCGGCAAATGGCCCGCCCCCTGGCTGTGGCCGTTGCGCGCCTGGGTGGCGGACCTCCACGCACCCTTCATCACCGATTTCACCGGCTTCGAGGAGCCCTGGCGGCTGCTCGCCGACCACGTCCCGAACCTCACGGTCCGGCAACTCGGAGCGGGCACCGGCTACCTCGCCTACGGGCACACCCCCGGCACCTGACACCTGGCAGCTGACACCTGGCGGAGCGGGATCAGAGGCGAGTCGCGCTGTCCGGCGACGGGACCGCGAAAGCCCGGCGGAAGCGGTCCAGCGCCAGCAGGGAATCTCCGGAGGCAAATGCCTCGAGACCGACTACTCCGTCGTAGCCCAGTCGGTCGAGTGCGACGGCTATCGCGGGATAGCTGATCTCACCCGTCCCTGGTTCGCACCGTCCGGGGACATCGGCGACCTGGATCTCACCCACCACGGGCAGGCAGCGCTCGACGAGTTCGATGAGATTCCCCTCGCCGATCTGTGCGTGGTACAGGTCAAGATTCATTCGCAGGTGAGGACTGTCGACGGCCTCGACCAGGGCGAGCGTGTCCGCTGCCCTGGCGAACGGGGTGCCGGGGTGATCGACCGCGGTGTTCAGATTCTCCAGGGTGAACACTTTGCCGGCCCGTTCGCCGAGCTCGGCCAGCCGGGTCAGCGTGCGCGCCGCGGTCAACCACATCGTCGGGGAGACGACAGCGCTGGAAATGACCGGCAGGCCTTTGTCGTCAAGGCCCGTGCCATGCACGTTGAGTCGCGGGCAGTTCAGCCGCTCCGCAACCTCCAGTGATCGCTGCGCTGTGCGGAGGAGTTCCGCCGCGCCGTCCGCGTCGGCCAGGGTGCCGGTCACATAGCCGGTCATCGAGGAGAACGTCGCGCCGGTATCGGCCAGGGCGTTGATGTCCTTCTTCGTCCAATCCCAGATCTCCACCTCGAAGCCGAGCTCGTCGATACGGCCTATGCGCTCGATGATCGGGAGGTCGAGGAACACCATCTCGGCGGACACCGCGAGTCGGTAGGTCACCGCGCCAACTCCGCGACCGAGACCGGCAGTCCCGACTCCACCGACGCGGCCGCGGCCAGCGCGATCTCCAGTGCAGCGAGTGCATCATCGCCGTCGACCAACGCCACGCCTCGGGTGCGAACGGTCTCCGTGAAGGCTGCCAGCTCTGCGGTGTAGGCACCGGACAGCAACTCTTGATCGCTGCGGACCGTCTCGGCCAGCTCCCCAGCAGCAGCGGAGAACACCATTCCGGTCCGCCGTCCACCGCCCATGGTCGCCATGCCCCCGGAGCCGAAGACCTCCCCGCGGACGTCGTACCCGTAGGCCGCCTCGAAGCAGGCTTCAGCCGTGCCGATCGCGCCGTT
This sequence comes from Nakamurella sp. GG22, assembly GCF_052976845.2. Classification (NCBI taxonomy): domain Bacteria; kingdom Bacillati; phylum Actinomycetota; class Actinomycetes; order Nakamurellales; family Nakamurellaceae; genus Nakamurella; species Nakamurella sp. GG22. The sequence continues at coordinate 89,423 of NZ_JBRIIO020000007.1, forward strand.
GTCGAAACGCACCGTCACCACTGCGGTGTCCAGCAGGCCGCGGTCCTTCCACTCCGGTTCGACCAGAGCCGTTGCGGTGGCGAACACCTCGACCGCATTGGCGCCGGGGTTCAGGAACCGCAGCGCGTCGAAGTCGTGGATCAGCGTCTCGAGGAAGATCGTGTTCGGCGCCACCCGGGCCGGGTCGAACCCGCCCGGATCTCGGGTGACCGACCGCAGCAACCGCGGGGAACCCAGGCGGCCGTCGTCGAGCAATCCTCGCGCGGCCATCCAGTCGGGGGCGAAGCGACGATTGAAGCCCACCTGCAGGACCACGCCCGCCCCGCGGGCGGCCTTGATCGCCCTATCGGCGTCAGGCAGCGTCAGGGCCATCGGCTTCTCGCAGAACACCGACTTGCCGGCGGCTGCGGCCGCCACCACCAGATCGGCATGGAAACGGGCAGGCGCGGCGATGACAACCGCATCGATTCCCTTATCGGCGAAGACACCGGCGGGATCGGTGAAGAACTTCGGCGCCCCCAGCGAGGAGGCAAGCCTTTCCGCAGCGCCAGGCGCGGGATCCGCGACCGCGGCGAGCGCCACACCGGGCAACCTGCGGGCCAGGGTCTCACCGTGGAACGAACCCATCCGACCGGAGCCGATCAACGCCACGCGGAGCGGGCCCTGGTTGATTTCGGACATGCTGTTTCCTCCTTGATTGCGATCAGAACTGCCACGGCCAGGTGCCGCTGCGGTTTCCGGCACCGCCACATAGAACGTCGGTCGCTGTGAGCGGCCGGTGCCGACCGCCTGGAGTGATCGCCGGCCGACCCACATGAACTCATTGGCATAGAACGTTCTATATCGCGCTAAGTTAGATCTCCTGGAATCACTTTGTCAAGACATGCGCAGTGATATCGTCTGCAACGTTCTAGCATGCCGACCGCCGGCCGGGGAGGAGGCAACCAGTGCACAACCCGCGAGGTCCGCGCGCCAAGCGCCCAACGCTTGCAGATGTCGCTGCTGCGGCGGGGGTATCGGTGCCGTTGGTGTCCATCGTGATGCGCGATGTGCCTGGGGCCAGCGCCGTCACCCGGGAGCGGGTACGAAAGGTCGCCGACGAGCTCGGCTATCGCCCTGACCAGCGCGCCCGCCTGTTGCGGCAGCAGCGAAGCAGGTTGCTGGGCGTGACCTTCGAGGTCGAGCAGGCCTTTCATGGAGACCTCATCGGCGGCATCTACGCCGTCGCCGAACCGGCGGGCTACGAGGTGGTCCTCAGCGCCATCGGACCCACGCGGCCCGAGGCCCGGGCGATCGACGCACTTCTCGATGATCGCTGTGAGGCGGTCATCCTTCTCGGGCCCCGGTCGGCCACCCGGGCGTTGGCTGCCTTGGCGGCCAAGCTCCCGGTCGTGACCGTTGCTCGCACCGTCCGATCCGGATCGGTCGACACCGTCCGCACCGATGATCACTCGGGTATGAACGCAGCCGTCGGTCACCTGGTGGAGCTCGGTCACCGGCGCATTGCCTACCTGGATGGCGGTAGCACCCCCGGAGCCCCCGAGCGCCTTCATGCGCTGAACGCGGCTGTCGCCGAACACCTGCCCGCCGACGGCGTGCGGATCGTCCCGGCCGGTCCCGGCGAGGAGGACGGCGTCACCGCGGTCGACCACTTGCTGGCCACCGGAGCACCGCCCACCGCGGTCATCGCCTTCAACGACCGCTGCGCCATCGGCGTCATCGGGGCGCTGAATCGCGACGGAATGAGGGTGCCGCAGGACATCTCGGTCATCGGCTACGACGACAGCAGGCTCGCGCGAATCTCCTACATCGACCTGACGACCGTCGGGCAGAACCCTCGGCAGCTCGCCCAACTCGCCGTCCAGCGAGCGATCGACCGCCTCGACAACCGACCGATCGACCGCCGCGACCAGGTGGTCACACCGCAACTCGTCATCAGGTCCACCACTGCCCCGCCGCGCAGTGGGAACCCAGCTCCGCCCGGCCGGGTGGCTATGCGGCGGCGAGGGCCTTCGCTTTGATGTGATCGAACTCTGCCTGCGTGATCGTCCCGCTGTCCAGCAGGCTCTTGGCCGACACAATCTGGTCGGTCGGATTTGTCGAGGAGCCGACCGCGACGGACTTGATGTAGTCCGCCTGCGCTCGCTGAATATCCTTCGCCTGCTCCAGTTGTCGCTCGTGCATGCCACTTCCGCGCGCGATCAGGTATACCAGGATGCCGAGCCAGGGAACGATGATGACGAAGAGCACCCAGAAGGTCTTGGCCCCACCGCCCATGTCCTTGCTGCGGAAGATGTCGCCGAAAATCCAGAACAGGCACATGAACCAGGCGAAGAACAGGAAGAATTCGAACAGCGCCAGGAGGAACGATCCGTTGTCGTCGAACATCGGTCAGCCTTTCATGGCAGGACAGTGGTCCGCGGATCCGCGGCTTGTCATGTGCATCGGCTGGAACTATGCCACCACAGGTGGGCATTAGGTTGCGATCCGGACGGTGCGTTGCGGCCGGCCCGGAAACCGTGAGCGGGCGAACCATGATGGCCGCCGAGTGACGTCCATCGGTGCCGTCGGTCAGGCCCCGAGGAGATCCCACTTGTTGCCTGCTATGTCACGGAAGACAACGACCCGGCCGTACTGCTCGGACCGTGGCTCGCCCAGGAATTCGACGCCCGCCGTCGCCATCTTCCGGTAGGCAACGTCGAAGTCGTCCACTCGGAGGAAGAATCCGACCCTGTCTGCCACCTGCCGGCCGACAACCGACGCCTGTTCCGCGCCGTCCGCCTTGGCAAGCAGAATGCCCGTGGCCGAATGCGGCGGACGGACGACCACCCATCGTTTGGCCCGCCCTTTGTTGGTCGTCGCCGGCGAATCCTCGACCAGTTCGAAATCGAGAACTCCGACAAAGAACTCGATCGCCGGGTCGTACTCATGGACGACGATTGCCATCAGGTCGATGTTCACCGGTCTCTCCCCGTCTCCCCTGCCGCTCATCCCAGCCGGTCCAGGACCAGATTGTGCAGCGCGTCCATCAGCGCGTCCTCGCGTTCGGTGTGCGCGGTGCAGGTGACCGCGGCGCCCCGTCCCGGGTCGATGATGACGAACTGACCGTACCGGCCGTGCAACTGGTAACGACCGTCCCGCTGCAGCCACACACCGAGGCCGTACCGGCGATCATCCGGTTCACCCGACGATTGGGCCGGCCCCGTGGAGCAGTCGACGGTGTCGGTGCTCATCCGCCGGACGTACGCGGCCGGGATCAGCTGCCGGCCGTCGGTCCAGCGGCCCTCCCGCAGCAAGAGCAACGCGAAGCGGGCCAATTCACCGGTGCGCAGGAACAGGTCACTCTCGGCCAGCGGATAGCCCAGCGGGCAGGTGTGCCAGGCCGGATGCGGCAACCCCAGCGGGGTGAACAGCCTGGGGAGCAGGTAATCGCGCAGGTTGGCGCCGGTGGCCCGGACGATCACCCGGCCGACCGCGTACGGTCCCGACCCCGTGTAGGTGAAGCGGGTGCCCGGTTCGGCGACCAACGGTGCCGCGACGATCTCGGTCAGCAAGTCAGGTGCAAGGACGGGCTGGTCGGCGAACCAGGCATGGCTGGTTCCACTGGTCATCGTGAGCAGCTGGTGCAGGGTGACCCGCTCGAACCCGTCGGCGGCCAGCGGACGCAGCTCCGGGAAATGGTCGAGGAGCCGGTCTTCCAGCGTGAGCCGACCCTCTGCCTCGGCCAGGCCCAGTGCGACGGCGGTGAATCCCTTGGACACCGAGTACAGGTTGACCCGGTCATCGGAACGCATCCGGTGCACCAGCGACGACCCCTTCGCCGGCTGCGCCTCGATCCCGTACACACCCAGGGCATCGGTCTCGTTCGAACGAACGAAGTCGGCCAGCAGATCGGTGCTCATCGGTTCCTCTCGTCTCGTTTCGGTTGGGCAGCCCGGATGCTCCGGCGGAGACGTCAGTATCGGGCGGGAGGACGACACCGGGGAGAGGGGCGTCCGACCCTAACCACACGAAGCGGCGGGACCGCTCGACCGGGCGCCGACGTGGTCACCCCCGGCCCGTCTGCTTGCACCCCTCCCACCGGGGTACATGTCCCTCGACGACATCGCAGCACCGCGACCTCGAATGTGCGTCCCGATGTCGACCCGAAACTGCCTGCTGTCCGGACTGTCTGCTGCCCGTCCAATCGCCGTACAACGCACAAGAATGTGGAGATTCGATGCCGAACGATGCCAGCCCGGCCACCCCCGCGACGGTGACGGACGGGGGTGACGCGACGATTACATCCGCACAGGAAGTCGCAAACGGTTCATCCGGGACACCGGCCGCCACCGCGCCGGCAGCCAGGAGCCTCAGCTATGCGGTCGATATCGTGTTCTGCATCGATGTGACCGGCAGCATGACGCCGATCCTGGATGCCGTGAAGGCCAACGCATTGCGGTTCTACGACGACGTCCAGGCCAACCTGACCGAAAAGGGCAAGAATGTCGACGAGCTCCGGGTTCGGATCATCGCGTTCCGCGACTTCGCCGCCGATCCCGAATCGGCGCTGCAGGAGTCGTCGTTCTTCCAGCTCCCGGATGAGCGGACGATATTCAGCGCCTTCGTCGACAGCCTGATCCCGGAAGGGGGCGGCGACGCACCGGAATCCGGATTGGAAGCCGTCGCGCTGGCCATCAACTCGCCGTGGACGTCGCGCGGGGACCGGCGCCGGCAGGTCATCGTCGTGTGGACCGACCAGCCTGCCCACCCGCTGAACTTTGCGGTCCTACCCGCGGGCCTGGCCAGCTCGGTGCCCACCAACTTCAGCGCCCTCACCGACCTGTGGGAGGACCCGCAGGGACCGCTGGGTGCCAGCAGCAAACGGCTCATCCTGTTCGCGCCGGACGGACCTGGGTGGAGCGACATCTCCGCGAGTTGGGAGAACGTGGTTCACCACCCGTCACAAGCGGGCGGGGGCCTGTCCGACGTCGACTACGGAACCATCATCGACTCCATCGGCAACTCGGTGTGAGTGCCGGCTTTCCTCCGGCCGAATCGGTCGTCCCTGCGAACAGCGACGGGACACTCGAGCCGCCGGTGGTGACGGACGCGCCACTGGGTCGGCTCGTCGACCTCGAGCCCGCCGACGAGACTGCGAGCGCCGCGAGCGCTACGAGCGCCACGAGCGCCACGAGCGCTGCCGAGTCTCGACCAACCGTGGCCTCGCCGTGGTCGATTCCCGGCAATCCGGCTGAACGTGTTGCGTTCAGCTTCAACCTGGGCAAGATCGCCGGCGAGGGCGAGGATGCCGACCCGATTCTGTACGAGGCTCGAGACCTGGGCCTGGTCGGAGTCTTCGACGGTATGGGCGGCGCGGGCGGTACTTCGTACGACACGGCGGAGGGTGCGCGCACCGGCGCCTATCTCGGGTCTCGCACCGCGCGGGAAAGCGTTGCTCAGCGAATGCTGGAGCTGCTGGCGGGCAATGGGCATCTGGACGGACCGACAGTCGCATCGGACCTCCACGACAGTATCGAGGCGGCCCTGCGCACCCGATTGGCAGAACTGCACGCGCCACGCAGCAAGTTGCGGTCGAAACTGTTGCGGGCGCTGCCCACCACGATGGCGATCGCAGCGGTGCGGAGCTCCGGGAGCACAGATCTCTGGGAATGCCGGCTGTTCTGGGCCGGCGATTCCCGGATCTACATGATGAGTCCCGAACGCGGCATCGCTCAGTTGACGACCGATGACATCAAGGACCAGGGCGACGCCATGGCAAACCTCCGCCAGGACTCGACGATCAGCAATGCGATGTCGGCCGACACTGCCTTCGCGGTCCATCACGGTGACCTTGCGCTGAGCGCTCCGTTCGTCGTCGTCGCAGCCACCGACGGCTGTTTCGGTTACCTCCCGACGCCGATGCATTTTGAGTGGCTTCTGCTGTCGACGTTGCGCGACGCGCCGGATCCGGACACATGGTCCCGGTTGCTGCAGGCGCGGATCTCGGCGATCAGCGGGGACGACGCCTCGATGGCCCTGCTCGGCATCGGTACCGACCACCAAGGGTTTCAGTCGATGTTCGCTGATCGCACAGCCCTCGTGGCCGAAAAGTGGGTAACCCCGCTGGACCGATTCGACGCCGACGTCGCCGATCTCGAGCAGCGACTGAACGACCTGAGGGAGCGGCAGGTCAAGCACAGCGCCGAACTGTGGGCCGCGTACCGGCCCGATTACGAGCACTACCTCGCCGTCGACACAACGCCAGCCGTCGACACAACGCCGGCCGTTGACCGAGCCGGGAAGGACTCCTGATGAGGACCGGAGACACCATCGGCGGATACACCCTGCTCGAGGATTTCAGGGTCGTCGGCGCAGGCTTGAGCGAGTGGACATTCGCCGCCCGGGACGGCCGGGAATTCTTCCTCAAGCGATTTCTGAGTCCGACATACCCGGATGACGCGGCTCCGGGCAGTGCAACCACCAAGGCCCGGAAACGCGCACGGTGCGCCGCATTCGAGGCGCATCACCGCGGGATCCAGGCCGCACTCGCTCCGATCACCCGTTACGGGGGCAATCTCGTGGCGACGCTTGATTTCTTCCGGGAGGGCGCGAAATACTACAAGGTCACAGAGAAGATCGACCCCGCCGGCCTGGATACCGCATCCGTTGCCCGCCTGGACTTTCCGGTGAAACTCGTCCTTCTGAAGACAGTTGCACACAGCCTCCGGATCCTGCACGACCTCGACATCGTGCACAGCGACCTGAAGCCGAGCAACGTCCTCATCAAGGCGACGGAATTCGGGTACACCACCAAGTTGATCGATTTCGACAATTCCTACATCGTCGGGAGTCCACCACCACCTGACGAGATCGTCGGCACGATGAACTACTACTCACCCGAACTCGTCCGATACATCCAGGGCGACGCCGACGGAACAGCATTGACCGAGGCCTCCGACGTTTTCGCCTTGGGTCTGATCTATGCCGAATACCTCATCGGTGCACCACCGGCGTTCGATCCTACCTACCGTGGGGCAGCGATCGCGGTGCTGAACGGAGCGACGCTCACGCTTCCGCCGGCAGCGGCCCCGGAACCGATAGCGCGACTGGTTGCGCAGATGCTTCTCGCTGATCCGACCGCACGACCCACCGTCGAACGTGTGCATTCCACGCTGATGGAATGGCGCAGTGGCGTCCCGACCACGGCGGCGCCGTTGAGGCCACCCCCAGCGACTGGCCCGCCCGGCGCTGCGAGTGCGCTCCGCGGAAAGGGCCTGCGCCTCACCGGTATCGGTCGCCGAGCGAGCACCGGCGGGACGTCGCCGGCCACCCCCATCACTGCGTCGCCCGTTCCGGTCCGTGACGCAGATGTCCCGGCTCCCGCGACGGACAGCAGGGCCGCAGGCAGGCTGGGCGGATTGGTCGGCACACTCCTCAGCAAGCTAGAGGAGCGTCGATCCCGGTGAACGCCATGTGGCGCTGCGGAGTGTGCGAAACCGTCAATCAGGGAGGCCGAACCTGCAGCGCCTGCGGTGCGAGCCTGACCCGCCGTTCGACTGTGGCGACGGTCGCGCGGGCCAGAGTGTCGGCGCCCGTTCCACCACCGCATCCTCCTGCACCCGTCCCTGAGCCGGTACGGCGAGCGATCAATCGTGAGCCCGTCGCCGAGGAGGAATGGGAAGAGTACGAGAACAGTGTCGACGTCCTGCCATTTCCAGGCGGCTGCCTCTTCACCGTCGGGCCGAAGAGATCCTCCTGGTGAGGATCGCACCCCAGGGCTGACCGGGGCCAAAGGGAAAAAGATGATTCCCGCACCATCAGGCTCTCGGCCGCGTAACGTGATTGACCGTCTTGTCAGCCGAACGGCACGGCCAGTTGTGAAAATCACGCACACGGGTGAGTGCCGGGTGACAATACCCGCCAAGGCCTACCGGGTACTTACTGCAGGTAAATGGCGGTGCAGAGTCGGGGGTTCCCGGGAGCTCACCTGCAACGATCGGGTGAGACTGGCTCAGAAGAGGATCGACGCGCCGGAGCCTGTTGTATCTTCAGCGAGCCGACAATGCCGGGTCGGGGGCACTGAGATGGTGCCCGCCGCCATCCATTTGGGTTTTGCCGAAACCAGGGACGTCGAGCGACCTCGGCGAGAGGTCGAGAATCGCCGTCGCGGGTGAACCAGAAATGATGGTCGGGTGAACCCGGCCAGATCCGGCTTGTCGTCGTCCTGAGTCAGAACCAATTCCTCCTCCTCCGGCGATCGGAGTGGGGCAGCGAATCGCGTTTCCGCAGGGATCAGTTGCACGAACTCAACTCGATGGCGTCGTATCAGCGCCGCCGCGGGTCGGCCAGGGGAGATCGAATGAGAACGACGTATCGCAGAGCAGCGAAGAGCGCGGCGCTGGGCGCGGCAGCGCTGGTGGTGTTCGCGGTACCGGCCGCAGCGGCAACTGGAACCGTGCAGGCGGATCTGCAGCCGGTGGCGGGAAACGGGGTCGCAGGGAGTGGAACCGCAATGGTCACCATCGAGGACACGATGCTCACCGTGGACATGGGCGCGACCGGTTTGTTGGCCGACCAGCCACACGCGGCGCATATCCACTTCGGCGCCGACGCTCGGCACGAGTGCCCCAGTTCCAGTGACGACACCGACGGTGACGGCCATCTGAACACCACCGAGGGTGGCCCGGCATACGGGGAGATCGTCGTGTCCCTGACGAAGACCGGAGACACCTCGCCCAATTCGGCGCTGGCCGTCGATCGCTTCGACACCGCACCGGGCGGGACGATCCAATACGAGCGCGGCTCGATCTCGGTCACCGAAGCTGTGGCGACGGATGTGATGAGCGGCGAGGCAGTGGTCGTCATCCACGGCGTCGACTACGACGGCGATGGCAAGTACAGCGGCGACAAGAAGTCAGAGCTGGACCCGTCATTGCCCACCGAGGCCACCGACCCTGCTCTCTGCGGGGTGCTCGCCGTGTCGCAGATGGGCGACATGCCGGCCGGCGGTGTCGAGACCGGTGGTGGGTCGACGGCCGGGGTGGAGAACATCGCCCTGATCACCATCGGCGGATTGGCACTTGTCAGCGGGGTGGCGTTGTTCCTCGGACGCCGACGCGCAGGCGGCACCGACAGCTGACCGCACCGGGGGCGCCGGGCGGCAGGGAGTGCTCCTGCCGCCCGGCTTCGCGGCATGGTGCGTCGGCGGCAGGGTGCGTCGGCGGCATAGCGCGTCGGTGGCCGAGTGCGTGGCGGCATGGTGCGTCGCGGCATAGTGGAGTGTCATGCAGACGGCCTGGGATCCGGCGACGCCAGGGACGGTGCTGCTGCCATCGGGCCGGCTGATTCGCGGACGCGGACTGCGCCGGTCCTCTCCCCTCGACCAGGTTCCCGATTTTGCTGTCCACCTGCTCGGCAGACGTCCGGCACCCGTGGAGTGGGAGATGCGCTGGGTGCGCTGGCCTGATTTCTGGATTCCCGTGGATCAGCGGGATGCACGGGATGCGCTGCGAAAGGCCTGGAACCGCGCAGCGGGTGAGCGGGTGGAGATCGCCTGCATGGGCGGGCATGGACGGACCGGCACGGCGCTCGCCTGCGTGGCGGTTCTCGACGGTGTGCCGCCTCAGGAGGCGGTGACCTTCATCCGGGGCCGGTATGACGCACGCGCCATCGAAACTCCATGGCAGCGATGGTTCGTCAGCCACTTCGCGGATCGAGCTACCACCTGATCAGCGACAGAACCGCTCATTCGGGGCTGTCGGAATCCTTGCCGTCGGGCATCTCGGCATCGGAGATCTCCGCGTCGGAGATGACTGTCGGTTCGTCCAGCACGCTGATCGCGATCCCGTACGGCAGGAACCTCACTCGCCGGCTGCTGTCGGTGTTGTGCTTGTTCGCCCGCAGGGCGTCGAGTTCGGTCGCGTAGACCTGCTCGACCTGCGCCCCGCCGCGACCGTCCAGGGAATAGATCGCCCAGACACCGTCGCCGGTGTCGCCAGTGGTCGTGCGCTCCGGCGCGGAGGCCGGGCGGCGGGCGGCCTCGGCGAAGAAGGCCGGGAGCCCGGCGCCTCCACCAGACCCGTCAAACATCTTGCCGAACTGGCCGAGTAGACCCCGGAGCTGCTCGCCGGCCCCCGGGAAGATGCGATCGAGGTCCTCGGGGTCGAATCCGAACGGGTCGTTGTTCGCCATGGCAATCCTCCTGGTGACACCATTCCGCAGCGTCTGCTGCCCCATCCAGTGTGCGCCTCGGCCCGGGCGGTGGACAGGCAGGTGATTCAAGGGCCGACATCGACGCCGCTCATCACGCAAAGTACGACAGCGACGGCCCGGCCATCGTCGGCACCATCGTCGGCACCGTCGTCGGCACCGTCGTCGGCCCGGAGGCGCAGGACGTGACCATTCGCCTGCTCCCCCGCCGTGCCTGAACCTGACGGCACGGGGCGTCCTATCCAAAGGTGAACACGTAGCCGCGAGCCCCGGGCCGGTCGAACGTCACCTGCACGGTGCGTTCGCGGGCCTCGTGCGGTACGCGGATCAGCTGGTACAGCCGACCCTCCAGCAACACGCCATTGCCGTCCCCGTCGACATCGATGCCGTGCGCGGCCCCGGGAGGTTGCCCGTCCAGCAGCACCTGGAACGGGATCGGCTCGCCGGACCCTTCGAGTACCAGATGCACGTCCCGCGCGTCGAAGCGGTACGCGATGCTCCCGCGGGGTCGGGTCAGCGTGACCTTCTCGCGCGCGATCACCCACTCCCCATCGAGCGCCCAATGGTTCACCTCAAGGTCGTCGGGCATCGCGGCGGTGAACGGCTCGTCGAAGACGGCTCCGCCCGCCGACGCCAAACGCTCGCCCCGGCCGTAGCCGAGATAGGTTTCAGGGCTTCGCAAATGCTGCCAATCGGCTTCCGCCTCGACGCCGACCCCGTCGACCGCCACCGGTGCGCGGGCGATGCCGAGCAGCCGTTGGATCATCCTTTCGGACTCCTCGTACCGTCCTTCGCCGAAATGCTGATCGCGGATGACGGCGTCGGTGTCGACGAAGTAGAGCGCGGGCCAGTAGTGGTTGTCGAACGCCCGCCAGACGGCGTAGTCGTTGTCGATCGCGACCGGGTAGTCGATCACCCGGTCCTGCGACGCCCGTCGCACCAGTTCGATGTCGTGCTCGAAGGAGAACTCCGGCGTGTGGACACCGATCACGACGAGACCGTCGTCGCGGTAGGCATCGGACCAGGCGCGGACATACGGCAACGTGCGCAGCCAGTTGATGCACGTCAGGGTCCAGAAATTGACCAGCACCACCCTGCCGCGCAACCCGGCGGCGTCCAGCGGCGACGAATTCAACCATCCGGTCGCACCGTCGAGCGACGGCAACTTCCTACGACCGAACACCACGGGCCTCCACGGTGTCCGACCGGCGCTCGACCGGCCGGCTATTTCCCGGATCGTTCGGGTGCGGCTGCAGCGGCGTGACCTCATCGGTCCGCCATACCCGGAGCGGCATCGAGGCGAGAACGCGTTCCAGCTGATTACTGTCGGTCGCGGCGAACAGGCCGAGTGTTCGCCATTCTCCGGGGTGCAGCGGCGGCCGCCATAGTCGTACGAGGTGCCCTTGGCGAGCCAGTTCGCGCGAGCGGGCTGCCTCCCTGGCGCGGGTGTCGTCCACCTCGGCGGGTGACGTGCCCTCGGGGACAACGGTGGTCATGGTGACGAGGTACTCCATGCTGAGCCGCCTCCTGCGGTGTCTGGCACCGGATCGGTCCACTACGTCCGATACATCGATGGCCCTGTGATCGGCGCTGCCACCGCTGAGGATTCCAGCCGGACCAGGCAGATCGCGCCCGTGAACACCCTGGTCGGCGCCCGGGAGCTTGACAACTGCCGGGTCGATGGGGTCTTTCACCCGAATGTTCCCAGGTCTAAGCTTTCCGGCGATGGCCGCCAACCGGGCGCTGCGTTTCGTGGGTCGGCTCAGCGAGCGGGATGCGCTGAACCGGCTGCTGGCCGATGTGCGGGCGGGCCACAGCGCTGTGCTGGTCATCCGGGGCGAAGCCGGCATCGGAAAGACCTCGCTGCTCCGATACGCGATGGGCCAGGCCGCCGAGGACCGTGTCGCGCAGATCGCCGGCATCGAGGCCGAGATGGAGTTGCCGTTCGCCGGCGTCCATCAGTTGTGCGCCCCACACCTCGACCGGATCGGCGCGCTTCCCGACCCGCAGCGAGCTGCGTTGAGCGTCGCACTCGGCCTGACCGCCGGCGAACCCCCCGATCGATTTCTCGTCGCGCTCGCGGCACTGAGCCTGCTGTCTGATGTTGCCGAGGAGCGGCCGCTGCTGTGTGTCGTCGACGACGCACAGTGGCTGGATTCTGCCTCGGCGCAGGTGCTCGGATTCGTGGCCAGACGGCTGGTCGCGGAGTCGGTGGCGATGATCTTCGCGGTTCGGGAGCCGAGCGAGGAGCCCGAGCTTGCCGGCCTGCCGGAACTCGTGGTCGGCGGCCTGGACGAAGAGGATGCGCGAGCCCTGCTGGCCAGGGTCATCCCCGGCAGACTCGACGAACGGGTCCGCGATCGGCTGATCGCCGAGACCCGGGGAAATCCCTTGGCGCTGCTGGAGCTTCCGCGCGGGATGAGCGCCGCTGAGCTGGCGGGAGGCTTCGCGTTGCCCGACGCCGCCGCCCTCCCGGGTCGGATCGAAGACCATTACGTTCGGCGTGTCCTCGCGCTGCCGGCGAGCACCCAGCGCCTGATGCTGTTGGCGGCCGCGGACCCGGTCGGCGACGCGACGATCCTCTGGCGCGCTGCGCAGGCCCTGGACATCGACAGGGCGGCAGCCGAAGTCGCCGTCCGCGAGCAGTTGCTGGAGATCAAGGGACGGGTGAGATTTCGGCATCCGTTGGTCAGATCGGCGGTCTACCGTGCCTCGCCGCCGGCCGACCGCAAGCTGGTCCACGACGCCCTCGCCGCCGCCACCGATGCCCGTACCGACCCCGATCGGCGGGCGTGGCATCGAGCGCACGCCTCGAACGCTCCCGACGAGTCGGTCGCCGACGAATTGATCCAGTGCGCCGCGGGAGCGCAGCGCCGCGGCGGAATCGCCGCCGCGGCAGCTTTTCTCGAGCGGGCCGTGATGTTCACCGTGGACCCGGTGAAGCGGGCTGCGCGCGCGCTGGACGCGGCACAGGCGGAGGTCCAGACCGGCGACTTCGACGCTGCCGAGTCACTGCTCGCGAGCGCGGAGGCCGGCCCACTGGACGAACTCGGCCTGGCACAGGTGGAACGCATGCGCGCCCAGATCGCGTTCGACATGCGGCGCGGTCGGGACGCCCCCCGGCTGCTGCTGCGGGCCGCCCAACGACTCGAGCCGCTCGACGCCGAACTTGCCAGGCAGACGCATCTGGACGCCCTGGTCGCCGCCATGTACGCCAGCCGGTTCGCCGCGGGCTCCGATGTGACCGACGTGGCGATCGCCGCCCGGTCCGCACCGCTCGGGCCCGAGCCCCTTCCCGCGAGCCAGCTGCTGCTGCTCGGTTTCGCGACCAGGCTGACCGACGGGTGCGCGGCCGCGGCGCCGACCCTGGGCAGGGCCGTCCGCGCCTACCGCCGCGAGGAGCGGCAACTGGACCGGATGTGCCTTGCCTACAACATCGCCGCGGAGGAATTGTGGGACGACGAGGCCTGGCGCGAGCTCGCGTCCAGTCAGGTCGAGCTCGCCCGTGCGACGGGCACATTGCTGTTGCTTCCGTACGCGTTGGACTATCTCGCGGGCGCGCTCACCCAGGCCGGCGAACTCACATCCGCGGCACTGCTGCTCACCGAGGCGGAGGGGCTGGACGGCGACGTCAGGGCGGAGTTCCCGCTTCGGATCGCGGCATGGCGTGGCCAGGAGAGCACCGCGCTCGCACTGGTCGACAGGATGACCCACGGCGCGCACGCCCGAGGTGAGGGCGTCGCGATCGCCGGCGCCGCCTACGATCTGGCCGTTCTCTACAACGGGCTCGGCCAGTACCCGCAGGCACTGGAAGCTGCCCAGCAGGCCTGCGACTCCGACGACATCGTCGTCTCTTCGTGGGGTCTGTACGAGCTGGCCGAAGCCGCCTCCCGATCCGGACGACCGGATATCGCACGGGACGCCGCGCAGCGTCTTTCGGAACGGACCGCGGCGAGCGGAACCCCGTGGGCATTGAGCGCCGGTGCCCGATCGTGTGCGCTGGTCGAGGACGGCGATGCAGCGGAACAGCTCTACCTGCAGGCGATCCTGTTGCTGACACCGACCCGGATGAGGTGGTACCTGGCCAGGGCACGACTGAGCTACGGGGAGTGGTTACGCCGGCAGGGTCGACGGACCGACGCCCGCGAGCAACTGCGGGCTGCGCACCGGATGTTCACCGAAATGGGCGGCGAAGGATTCGCTGAGCGCGCCAGGGTCGAATTGCTGGCCACCGGCGGAACGGTGCGCAAACGCCTGGCCGACACCCGCGATGACCTGACCACCCAGGAGAGACAGATCGCCCAGTTGGCCCGCGACGGGCTGTCGAATCCCGAGATCGGTTCCCGGCTCTTCCTCAGCCCGCGCACCGTCGAGTGGCACCTGCGAAAGGTGTTCACCAAGCTCGGGATCCGGTCGCGCCGGGAGTTGGCCGCGGCCCTGCCCGTTTCCGCATCCGAGATGGCCCACGCCTGAACTCAGCCGTCGGGGGGGCCGTCACAGAAATTGTCGGACAACGACACCCTGTCGACGGCGGACTTTGTCTTGACGATCACGTCATGATCAAAGCGGTCCAATCTGTCCGCCATGGCGGCGACCTCGGCGTCGAGTCGATCGTCGGCGATCAGCCGGTTGACGTACCCGTACCGCTCCGCCCGCGGTCCGTCGAGATCATCGGTCAGCAGCAGGATCTCCAGTGCCCGAGCACGGCCGACCAGACGGGACAGGCTGGCCAGGCCCCCCGTGGTGGCGCCGACACCGAGCTCGAACCGGCCGAGCAGGGTGTTCTCACGGGAGGCGAACCGGAGGTCACAGGCCAGCACGAACTCACTCCCGGCGCCCTGGGCGCGACCCCGGATCGCGGCCATGCTGATGACCGGAGCACGGGAGAGCCTAACCAGCACGTCGACCCACGCCGGCGTCCCGGTTGGGCCGTTGCCGAGTGCTCCCGTCCTGCCCTGGTCGTGCTCGATGTCCTCCTGAGTGAGATAGAAGTCGGGGTTGGCGCTGTCGAAGACGACGACGTTCAGGTCGGGGTCCTGCTCGATCAGGCCGACCAGCTCAGCAAGCTCGGCGACCGTCGTCGCCGTGACGGAGTTGATCGGCACATGGTCGAACGTCACGCGGCAGTAGCTTTTGCTGCGGCGGTCGATGTTCAGGTGCTTCCAGGACCGCGATGCCGGCGCAAGGCCATTGTCGGAATGGCCGGAGATGCTGTAGCTCATCGGTGCACTCCCTGGAGGCGAGTGATGGGTATCCGTCCCGATCACGCGGTCGGGACGACGTGCTTGACCTCGGCCATGTAGCGGCCGGCGATCGCGACGGCATCCTCGGGTGAACGGCCGAGTTCCCGCGCGTTCAGGTAGGCCGCATACCAGTCCCACCAGTTGTGCGGCGGTGTGACGGCCTCGAAAAGGCCGTGCTGCTCGGCTGTCTCGTGCAGTAGATCGGCCAGCGCGGTGACCTCCATGTCAGTCCTCCCAGACCCGGCCCGGCAGCCGGCCGGTGATCTGCTGGAGCAGCCAACCGTTGCCGTCCGGATCGTCGAACGAGGCGTAGGTGAAGTAGGACCCGCCGTGCTCGGTGTCCGGACCGGGCACCCGTGAATCGAATTCACCGCTGTGACCGGGTCCCCGGTCGTAATGAAAGACCTCACTGACGTCGGCGCCCCGGCTGATCAGGTCCGCCCGGGCCGCTTCGACGTCCTCCACCGCGAGATACAACCTGGCCACGGAACCGGGCTCCGCCGTCGTGAGTCCGACGCCGAAATGAATTGAGGTCTGCGATTGGGGCGGGGTGAACTGGACGACGCGGAAGCCGTCGCCGGCGGAGATGTCGGCGTCCAGCCGCCAGCCGAGCCGCTGGTAGAAGCTCTTCGACCGCTCGACGTCGGAGACGGGCAACGTCACGACCTCGAGCCGCAACGGGACGGGTGCGGCGACGGGCTCGGCCGTCGTGCTCTCACTGCTCACCTGCGTCGTGCTCATGGCGACCTCCAGAAGGGTTGTGGTGACGACAGCATCGGTCGCGGCGGCCGCCGGTCGCGCCCGTGAGGTCACTGGTGGACACCCGGGCCGATCCACACCAGTGACCGGACCCGGGTGTCCACGGGCGCGAGCCGGCCACCCGTCACGGCACTGTTCGAGCAGTGTCATCACCAACCGGACAGGAGCTGACCATGCACGACCACTTTCCCGCAGGTGAGGATCCCGCGGAGTACGACGTGATCGTTCTGGGCGGCGGCGCCCCCGGCGAGCACTGCGCCGCGGCGCTGGCTGCCCGCGGACTGCGGGTGGCCGTGGTCGAACGGGAACTGGTCGGCGGCGAGTGTTCCTACTGGGCCTGCATCCCGTCCAAATCCCTGTTGCGACCGGGGGAAGCGGTGCACGGCGCACAGGAGGCCGGTGCCACCGCGCAGGTCGATGTCGAGGCCGTCCTGGCCTGGCGGGATTTCATGGTGTCCAACTACTCCGATGCCGGGCAGCAACGCTGGCTCGCGGAGCACGGGATCGATCTGCTCCGCGGGAACGGCCGGCTGGCCGGACCGGGCGTCGTCGATGTCGACGGAGTCCGGCACACCGCTGCGGACATCGTCGTGGCGACCGGCTCCACACCGATCGTGCCGGCGATACCGGGACTCGCGGATCTGCAGGGGGTTTGGGGCACCCGGGAAGCCACCGGTATGAAGGCCGTCCCGCGCCGCCTGCTGGTGGTGGGCGCCGGGTCGGCGGGAGTCGAACTCGCGCAGGTCGTCCGACGGCTGGGCGGTGAGGTGGTCCTGATCGCGGGCGGCGACCGCATCCTCCCCCGTGAACCCGCACAGGTGGGCGCGGCACTCGGCGAGGCACTGCGCCGGGAAGGCATCGAGCTGATCCTGGGCATCCACGTGAGCGGCGCCCGCCGGGACGGCGACGATTACGTCCTGCGGTTCGACGACGGAACCGAAGTACGCGGTGACAAACTCCTCCTGGCCACCGGGCGACGCCCCCGCGTCGACGGCATCGGCCTCGAGACGGTCGGGGTCGCGGCCGATCCCCGCGGTATCCGGGTCGACGATCACCTCCGGGCCGGTGAGCGAATCTGGGCGATCGGTGACGTCAACGGGATCTGGCCGCTGACCCACGTCGGCGAGTACGAGGGTGACGTGGTCGCGGCCAACATCGCCGGCGCGATGCTGCCGGCGAACTACGAGGCTGTCCCGCGGGTCACCTACACCGACCCGCAGGCGGCAGCGGTGGGCGCCACCGAGGCGAGATACACGGTCACCACGCCGATCTCGGCCGTTCCGAAGATGGCCACCTACACCCACGCCTACGCCGAGGCGTCCGGTTTCCTGACCCTGCTCAGCGACGGCGAGCGACTCACCGGCGCCTACGCGGTCGGACCGGAGGCCGGTGAATGGCTGCAGCAGGCCACGCTCGCCATCCGCGCGCACATCCCGCTGGAGGTGCTGGGCGACACCATCCAGCCGTTCCCGAGCTTCTCCGAGATCTACAACGCAGCCATCAAGGACCTCCGGATGGAGATCGCCGACATGCCGCGGCCGATCCGGCCGATGGACGCCCAGATGGCCGGTCTCCCCGCCTGACCAACGCGCCGCTTGACCAACTCGCCGACTGACCAACCCGCCGCCTGGCCAACTCGCAGCCTGACCAACTCGCAGCCTGACCAACTTCTGGAGGAACCATGAGCAGCGCGACGACCGCCCGATCGACGCCCACCCGATCGACACCGTCTCGATCGACCCCCACCCGATCGACCCGGCACCAACCCGCCCTGTCCGGACAGACCGTCGTCGTCATCGGCGGCAGTGCGGGTATCGGCCTGGAAACGGCCCGCAGAGCCCGTGACGAAGGCGCCGAGGTGCTGCTCACCGGACGTGATCCCGAACGGCTCCGCCGGGCGGCGATCGAGGTGGATGCCCGGGACAGTCGCGCGTTCGACGCCAACGATGCTCCCTCGCTTCAGCGGTTCTTCGAGGAGATACCCGGCCAGATCGACCACGTGATGGTGACCGCCGGCGGCCCGCACTACGGCCCGTTGCTGGGGATGAGCGCCGAAGAGGTACGGCAGGCGCTCGGCGAGCACGTGGTGCTCGCACTCGAGGTCGCACGGCATGCCGTCGACCGGATGCGCCCTGGGGGCACGCTGCTGTTGATGGGCGGGACCGGCGGCCGCCGGGTCAGCCGCGAGCTGGGGATCGCCTCTGCGGCGACCGCGGCGCTGCCGCCGTTCACCGCGGCGCTCGCACTCGAAGTCGCGCCGGTACGGGTCAACCTCATTGCCGCCGGATTCGTCGATACCCCGCTGTCAGCAACCCTTCTCGGCGATGCGCTGGACGACAGGCGGGCGGGGCTGCGGGCGACGCTGCCCATCGGACGGGTGGTGCAGCCGGCCGATGTCGCGGCTCTGGCCGTGCACATCATGACGAACACGGCGCTGACCGGGGCGACCTACGACATCGACGGTGGCCAGCAGTTCGTCGCGGGATGACGGGCCCGACGAGCGTGTGCAGATCTGGGACAACGGCGACGGGAGGAGACGCGGATGCCGTGGTTTCCTGAGTTCTACAGCGCCGTCGAACTGGCACGACGGCAGACGCACGCCGCCGGCCAGGCCGACCCTGTCGGCCAGTACTTCAGCGCGGTGACACGCGGCGACACCCAGCTGCTGGAACGGGCCTGGCCCGGCGAGGTCGTGGTCTTCGATCCGCGGGCCGGAAAGGTTCGCGGCCACCGGCAGCTGCGGCGGTTCATCCACCGGAATCAGCTCTGGCTGTCGGAGCGGAACGCCCGGACCGAAACGATCGCCAGTACCCGCTTCGGGAACCGGGCGGTGGTCGAGTTGCTCGTCCACATCGACGGTGACAGCGGCCGGTCGGAGTGGCCGGTGGCCGTCGTCGCCGAGTCCCCCGACACCCTGTCCGTGGTGTTCCGCACCTATTGCAGTCAATGGCCTGTCGACGGGAGGCGCCATGTGCGGGCGCCGATCCTGACATCAGGACCGACCCGTGCCGGTGATGTCGTCGGCCGATTCCGCGCCGCTCTCGACGCCGGTGACGTCGACGCCGCGGTGAACTGTTTCACGCCGGACGGGTACGTCCGGGAATCCACCGGCCCGCACCCCATTCACCGGGGCAGCACCGCACTCCGCTCCTACTTCGCCGCGGCCTTCAGCGCCGGCGGCGGCATCGGCATGCAGGACATGGCCGTCACCGACGACGGGACACGCTCCGCCGTGGAATACAACTGCGTCCGCTGGGGCAGTGAACCGCTTCCACCGCAGGCGGGCCTGGCCGTTCACCAACGTGGCCCCGGCGACCTGCTGACCGCCGTCCGCATCTATGACGACGTGCAACCACCCAGCGCCCTACGCTGAACGGCAATCCCGATCGAGAAAGGCAGCAATTCTTCGTGAACAATGGCCGACCTGTCGAGAACCCAGCGGAGAGAACGCTCTTCGAGACGATCAGACAGACCTATGCTCTCGCGCTGGAGCCAGAACAGCACGCGATGATCCGGCAGTTGAGGTCTCACCTGCCGACCGTTCCCGTCGACGAACGGAACGCGCTGATCGCCGACATAGAACGGTCGGTCGGCCAGAACATCGAAGAAGAACTGGAGTACTGACCCGGAGTCGGGATCGTCATCCGCGGTAGGCGGTGAGGAACCTGTCGCGGAAGGCGTCCATCGGCCACACCGGCGCGTCCGGTGCGGGCCGGAGGCCGTCCTGCCAGCCCCAGGCGGAGATGCGTTCCAGCACCGCAGGATCGTGGGTGATGATCGAGATCGGAACGTCGTGCGACGTCTTCTCGCCGCTGACGGTGCTCGCCGGCTCATGGTCCCCCAGCACGATCAGCACCAGGTTCTCGTCACCGTAGTTCTGCACGAACGAGATCAGGGTGTTCATGGTGTAGCGAATGGAATCCGCGTAGGCCGCGCGGGTCCGGGCCTGGTCCTTCGAGATGACGTCCGGCGATTCGCCCTGTTCCGGCATGCCGTTGAAGACCGACCCGTCACCCACTTTGCTCCAGCCGATGAGGTGCGGGATAGGCGCCCAGGGCCAGTGACTGGACACCAGATCTATCTCGGCCATCACCGGGCCGCGGTCGGGCCGCGCCAACTCGAGCCGCTGGAATGCCGACAGGACGTACTGGTCGGGCATCGAGGCGTAGCTGAAACTCGGGCCCCGGTAACCGACATTGGTTTCGTCGTAGATTTTGTCGTACTGGTAGAACGCCGCTCCCTCCGGCCATTTCTTCTCATTGGACGGGACGTCGCCGACGGTGCGCCAGCCCGCGCTCTTGAAGGCCGACGCGAGGGTCACCCGTTTGCTCGAGATCAGTTGGTCATAGCGCTGCTGGTTGTCGATCCACAGCCCGGACTGCAACGTCGCATGCGCGAGCCAGCTCAGGCCGCCGAACGTCGGCGAGTGCAGGAACGCGCTCTGCGCGGTGTATCCTGCCTGGCCAAGCGCCTTGGTCCCGGCGTCGAGTGTCGATCCGATCTGCGGCGCCATGGTCGGGTTCTCCAGAGCGACCCGGCCGTAGGCCTCGACGAAAGCGATGATCACGTCCTTGCCCTGCAGGCCCGCAAGCAATTCGCCCGTTCCCGCGGCAGCGGCGGCCCCCGGCGGAGTCGGTGGGGTAGTGGAGGCGCTGCCGCTCGTCGGCGGGGCCGCGGACGTCGTCGCGGGCGCCGCTGCAGGGCGGACCGGGACGGCCGGCGCGGCTGTGCCGAACTGGTCGTCCGCGACGGCCGCGGCGAACACGTCGTGATCGGCGATGCCGGCGCGGACGAGGTTGACCTGTTCCACGGCGAAGTCTGCCGTGGCGGTCGAGGCGATCGACGTGCCCGAAATGATCTGGACGCCGAGCACTGCGCAGAGCACCCACACCGTGCAGGCAGCCGTCACAGTCCGGATCGACGCCGCGCGGTGGCCGGCCACGACGCGCGAGAGCCGCATCGCGGCGAGCGGAGTCAGCACGATGACGGCAACGACCAGCAGCACGACGAGCACGACACCGATCTGACCCATCCCGTCGCTCAGCAGACCGGCCGCGGATGCGAGATAGCCCCAATCGGTCACCGGGTTGAACGGCCTGTCCAGCGCCACCGAGAAGCCCACGTCGATCAGCTTGACGATGATCAGCACACCCAGGACGGCACCCAGGACAAGGGCAACCGGCCTCCTCGCCCTCGCCGGCAGGACGAGGATCAACGCGGCGAGCAGTAGTCCTTCGAGCGGCAGGCGAACAAACGCGCCGAACGTCAGATCATGCATCTCGCTCGGCGCGACGAGGGCGAACCAGATGAGCAGCGCGGCGAGCACCGTCGTCACGGCAGCCGCCACCCGACGGGCCGGACCACGCTCCATTGCCACCCGCCGCCTCCGAAATCACCATGGACAGCGATGACACGTCGCCGGCGGCCATCCGGTTCAGTTCATCGCGGGCCGGGTTCGCGTTGCGACGAATCTTGCCAGTTGCTGCACGAACTCGTTCGGTCGCCGCAGGCGGACGGGGCCGATACCGGTCAGCAGCGCGTGCACCCCGCTCGGGTCGATGTACCGCAGTGATGCAACGTCGAGGTCCCGTGCGCCCGTCGCGGCGGCGTGTTCGACCACCGCCAGCGCGGCAGCATGGTTGTTGGCGTCCCATCGGCCGGCCAACCTCAGCCATCCAGCGCGCGGCTTCGTGATCCGCAGCGACCCGTCGTCGAACACCGCGGTATCGGGAATCTCCTCGGCGTGCACCACCCTGATCTGCTCGACTTCCTGGAAGGTGAGCTCGTCGCGGAGGTACGGGCACAACACGCTCAGCGGAGTGTTCCGGACCAGGTCTTCCAGAGCCCGCTCGTGCGGACCGATACCCACCCCGGTGTAACGGCCGGTCAGCCGGAGCCCCCGGTAGCCAGCGTCCAGCGCTTGCTCGACCTGATCGGCGAGTTGACTGATCGCCGTCTCCGTCGGCATCTCGAAGAATGCCCGCGCCGCCGCCTCGCCCATGACGACGAGTTGCCCGTCAGCCATGGCGGGGTCGGGATCGACCCCGTCCTCCTCGCGCAGGCGGCGCAGCAGGTCGGTCAGTTCGTTCGGCCGCAACCCTGCCAGGACCACCTGCTCCTGACCCTCGATGCCGTCGCCGACGAATCCGGCCATCGCCTCCCAGCGCTGCTCGGCCGATGTGACAACTGCACAGCTGTGCATTCGGGCGCTACCCGCGTCAGTGATCACGAATTCCTCGATTTCCACGTCGCACAGCCTGGACCCCCATGATTGTCAAGTGACCTGCAGTAATTCATGACACCACGCCAATTATCCGACACAGTTGGTCGCCGAATTCCGCGCACAGTTTCGGACGATGTCCGAGCATCCGCGGGACACCACATCCATCACGCCGCCCACCCCGTTCACCGAGCTCGCGCCGGTCGAAAAAGGGCAGCCGATCAACAAAATCCGGCTTCTGGGATGCGACGCGGTCGTAGCCTCCGGTCCTGTTTTTTGGGGACCGTGTTCCTCTAAACTATGAGGTCTCAGAAACTAAGTCAACCATCGGAGGGGCGGCGCACCTCGTGACGGAGGCGGAGCCCGAACCAGCGGAAACCGCTGCGTCGAAGCCACGGCCGCGACTGCTCGAGTTGCTGCGCCGGAGCGAGAGTCCCTTGGACGTGTACGAACTCGCCGCGGCGACCGGGCTGCACATCTCGACCGTCCGGTTCCACCTCGAGGTGCTGGCGAAGTCGAAACGGATCACGGTACGGACGACGCCGAGGGCGACCCCGGGCCGGCCCAGGACTGTCTACGAGATCGCTCAGGAAGACACCGCGCCGGACGGATACCGAGCGCTTGCCGCCGCTCTGGCCGCCGGCGTGGGTGGTACGTCGCGAACGCGGAGTCGGCGCGCAGACGAGACCGGACGGAAGTGGGCCACCACCCTGGTCGACCGGGCCCCGGTAGCCATCTCATCCGATGCCGCCGCTCGGCAGATCACCGACCTGCTGGACGACATGCACTTCGATCCGGAACTGGCCGAGCAATCGCCTGACACCCGGGACCGGGAGATACGGCTTCGCGCCTGTCCCTACCGGGACGTCGCCCGCGAGCACCCCGATGTGGTCTGTTCAGTTCACCAGGGCGTGCTGAACGGAGTGCTGACTCAATTGGGCATGCCCTTCGCGTCGGCCCGGCTCGTCCCGTTCGTGCGGCCGCACCTGTGCCTCGCTTACCTCACCGCCCCCGACCCGGCACAGGAATCAGCCGGCAACGCGAGCTGACCCTCAGCCGGCGGCAACCGGCCGGGGCACCGCGGCGGCGCCGTGCCGGACCTGCGCGATCGGCAGTCGCAGCGACCCCGGCGCGCCGGCCGGGACCGCCGGGCGCGCGGGCGAGACCGGCTGAACCGCAACGTAGCTCGAGCCAAGCGGGGGCCGAGGATCGGGCTCACCCCGGTTCGGCCAGAGAGCCATCGCGCGCTCCGCCTGCGCGGTGATGGTGAGCGACGGGTTGACGCCCAGGTTGGCCGAGACAGCGGACCCGTCGACGATGTGCAGGCCGGGGTGACCGAACACCCGGTGATAGGCGTCGATCACGCCATGTTCGGCGTCGGCGCCGATGCAGCAGCCTCCGACGAAGTGGGCCGTCATCGGCGCGTCCATCAGATCACCCAGTTGACCCATCGGCGTGCCGTCGATGTGGGCCGCGATGCGCCGCGCCGCCTCGTTGCCGGCGGGGATCCAGGTCGGGTTCGGCTCACCGTCGCCCTGCCGGGAGGTGAGCTTCCACCTGCCCAGCCGGGTCCGCACTCCGCTGACCGTCAACGAGTTGTCGACCGACTGCATGACCAGCGCGATCGCCCCGCGCTGCGACCACCGTCGAACGTCGAGCGAGCGGAGGGCATCCGACGGCCGGGCGGCGACCGCGCGCAGCCAGACCTTCCACCGGGGCGTGCCTGCCTGCCCATCGGTGAGGACGGTGCTCAGCAGTCCCATGAGGTTGCTGCCCCGGCCGTACCGAACCGGCTCCACATGGGTCTGCGGATCCGGATGGAAGGAGGACGTGATGGCCACGCCCCGGGTGAAGTCGACGTCGCTGCGGCGGGACACAGCACCGACCAGCGACTCCGAGTTGGTGCGCGAGGAGTAGCCGAGCCTGGCCGACAACGCCGGGAGATGACCGTCGGCGCGCATCCGGTGCAGCAGCTTCTGGGTGTTGAAGGCCCCGGCCGCCACCACGACCTGATCGGCGGTGAACGTTCGCCTGCCGCGCGGCAGCGGGCCGGTGCGAACGGTGTCGACCGCGTAACCGCCCTCCGGGCGCGGCTTCACCACCGAGACCGTCGTCATCGGGAAGACCGCCGCACCCGCGGACTCGGCGAGCCCGAGATAATTCTTGGGGAGAGTGTTCTTCGCGTTGTGCCGACACCCGGTCATGCACTCACCGCACTCGATGCAGCCCGTCCTGGCCGGCCCCTTCCCGCCGAAGAACGGGTCGGGCGTCGTCCGGCCGGGCGCAGCACCGAAGTAGACGCCGACCGGGGTGAGCCGGAAGGTCTCGCCGACACCCATTTCTGCCGCCACCTCTGCGAAGGTGTCGTCCAGCGGCGACCGGTGCGGGACGTCGTTGACGCCGAGCATCCGGCCGGCCTGGTCGTAATAGGGCCGGAGTTCGGTCGACCAGTCGGCGATGCCCGCCCACTGCGGATCGGCGAAGAACTCCGCCGGCGGGACGTAGAGCGTGTTGGCGTAGACCAACGAGCCGCCGCCCACCCCTGCCCCGGCCAGCACGACCGCGTCCGGCAGCAGGTGGATCCGCTGGATGCCGTACAACCCCAGTCGTGGAGCCCACAGGAACTTGCGCACCCGCCACGAGGTTTTCGCGAAGTCGTCGTCGGCGAATCGGCGTCCCGCTTCCAGAACGCCGACCCGGTAACCCTTCTCGGTCAACCGCAACGCGGTGACCGACCCGCCGAATCCGGAACCGATGACAATGACATCGAAGTGCAGGTCCGGTTCGGTGGCTCCGGCCGACTGTGTGCCGGAGCCACGCCCGGTCGCTCGAGCGCTCATCCACCCAGCCTAGCTCCCTTGTTACTAGCCGGTAACTTGAAGTTCCTGAGCAGTCGCCGGCGCGGTGCCGTAGTAAGTGACCCTCAGCAATTCCTCGAGTTCGACCAGCAACGGCATCCTCGGATTCGTCCGCATGCAGACGTCCTGGAAGGCGATGTTCACCAACTCGGGAATAGCGGCCAGGAATTCCGCCTCGGGCACCCCGGCCTGCCGGAGGGTTCTCGGCATTCCCAGTTCATCGATCAGGGAATCGACGGCATCGAACAACCGCCCCCGGCGTTCCTCGTCGTCCCGCCCGCCGAAGATGATGCGTCCCATCCTGGCGTACTTCTCCGGTGCGACGTAGGAGGAGTAGCCCGGAGCCGGCATGAACTTGCTCGGCAGTGAAGCGTTGTAGCGCAACACATGTGGCAGCAGCAGGGCGTTTGCGCGACCGTGCGCGATGTGGAACCTCGCGCCGATCGCATGAGCCAGCGCGTGGTTGACGCCGAGGAAGGCGTTGGAGAAGGCCAGGCCGGCCAGCGTCGAGGCATCGGCCATACCGGTCCTGGCCTCGATGTCGGTGCCGTCCCGGAACGCCCTGGGGAGCCACTCGAAGATCATCGACACGGCCTGCACGCAGAAGGCGTCGGTGTACGGCGAGGAGAAGATCGACACCGCACCCTCCAGCGCGTGGGTCAGCGCGTCAAGGCCGGTGTCAGCGGTCGACGACGGCGGCAGCGACACCATGAGCGTCGGGTCGACGATCGCCTTGTCCGGCAGCAGGCAGTAGTCGATCATCGTCACCTTGCGATGGTCGTGGGTGATCACCGCGCCGGGCGAGACCTCAGAGCCGCTCCCCGCTGTCGTCGGTATCGCGATCAGCTGCAACACGTGCTTGTCCTGCGGATACTGGGCGACCCGCTTGCGCGGATCGAGGAACGGCAGCGTCAGATCGTCGATGGACAGTTCGGGGTGCTCGAAGAACAGCCGCATCGCCTTCGCGGCGTCCAGCACCGAACCGCCGCCGATGGCGACCAGCGCGTCCGGTTCGTAGTCCCGAACGATCGCGACGCCGGCCATCACCGTGGCGAAATCGGGCTCCGGCAGGATGTCGTCGAAGATCTTGACGTGCGCTCCCCCGAGGTGCGAGCGCACCTGCGCCACGATCCCGCCCGCCTCCAGCACGTGGTCGGTCACCACGAGCACACGTTCGAACCGTTCCTCGTCCAGCGCCTCCAGTGAGCCCGACTTGAAGTAGATGTCAGCGGGGACCCGGAACCACTGCGGCGGCGTCTTGCGACGGGACACCGTCTTGATGTTCAGCAGGTTCTTGTAATTGACGTTGTCCGTCGTCATGGAACCGCCCCAGGTACCGCAGCCGAGCGAGAAGGTCGGCGGCAGCGAGTTGTACACCCCGCCCAGCGCACCGACCGCCGTGGGCGCGTTGACCAGGATGCGGCCGGTCCGGACCGCCGACGCGTACCGCTGGATGACGTCCTCGTCACGCGCGTAGACGCTCGAGGTGTGCCCGAGCCCGCCGTGCTCGGTGACCACGACCGCACAATCGATGGCGTGCTGCACATCTCGGGCCCGGACGAGACCGAGAACCGGCATCAGCTTCTCTTGGCGGAGCTTGTGCGCGACCAGCCCGTCGAGGTCGGCAGGCAGCTCGGCCAGCAGCACCTTGACGTGCGGCGGAACCTCGAAGCCGACCCGTCGGGCCAGCTCCGGCGCGCGTTGCCCGAGGGCCTTCATGTTGACCTTGGTGCCCCCGCCGTTCGCGGGGTCCCCCTCGAAGACGAAGTCGGCCAGCGCCACCGCCTCCTGCTCGTTCATCAGGTAGGCGCCCATCCGAACGAACTCGGCGACAACCTCGTCGTAGACCTCGTGATCGATGATGATCGTCTGCTCGGCGGGACAGATCACCGAGGCGTCGAAGGTCTTCGAGATCAGCACGTCGACGACGACGCCCTTGAGGTCGGCCGACCTGTGGACGTAACACGGCGCGTTCCCCGGCCCGACCGACAGGCATGGCTTACCGGCCTCGTTCGTGAGCTGGACGATCTTCGGCCCGCCCGTGGTCCACAGGAAGTCGACATCCGGGTGCCGGAAAAGGTAATGGGTGACGGCGTTCTCGGGCATCGGCACGACCTGGATCGCACCCGCGGGCAGGCCCGCCGCCTCGCCGGCCGCGACCAGGATCTCCACCGCGCGCAGTGCGCAGCGGGTGGCCATCGGATGCGCCCGGAACAGGATCGCGTTTCGGGTCTTCGCCGCACAGATCGCCTTGAACAGCACCGTCGACGTCGGATTGGTGATCGGCGTGACCGCCACGATCACCCCGACCGGCTCGGCGATGAACTCCAGACCGTTCTCCTTGTCGGCGTCGATCACGCCGACCGTCTTCTTGTCCTTCAGGTAGTCGTTGAGGAACTCGGTGGCGACGAAATTCTTGATCACCTTGTCCTCGAAGACACCGAAGCCGGATTCTCGCACCGCCAGCATGGCCAATTCGGAGGCCGCACGGAGACCAGCCCTGACCATCGCATCGACGATCCGGTCCACCGCCGCCTGGTCGAGTCGGCGGAACGCCTCGGCCGCCAGTCGGGCCCGCTCCACCTGCGCGTCGACGACCTCCCTGACGTTGTCCGTCATCGCCGCCGATACTGCCTTCATCGCTGCGGCTGCCTGTACCGCTCCTGCCTTGGCTGCTGTTCCTGCCTGTACTGCTGTTCCTGCCTGTACTGCCATGTCGTCACACGCTCCTTCCGCGGGTCGTCGATGCCCGAGGGTGCAGCGGGCGCGGCGGAGCCCAGAACCTCCATTGCACCTGCTCTGGTGGGTCCGCGGCAGAGCCGGAAGTCCCCACTACCGGCTTACGTTTGTCGCGCATGCATGGCCTCAGGCTCGGTCCGTTTGATCTTGCGAATGACCAGCCGGGCGAGGTGATGCCCGCGGCGCATCACGTTCTCCCTGGTGTCCATGTGTCTATGCTCGCCACCGTGGACGTCCTTGTCGGAAGTCAGGAACTCACCCGGCTGCTCGGGGTGAAACGCGCCCGGGTGTACCAACTGAGCAACGCCCCGGACTTCCCCCGCCCCGTCGCCGTCCTCGCCATGGGCAGCATCTGGCGCCTGGCAGACATCGCAGCATGGGCAGATCACCGAGGCCGCACCCTCGACCTCGGCGCACTCGACACCGCCCCCGAGAGTGACAACGGCTGATCACTGAGTGCAGAGGAAGCCCTATTGGGTACTGACAACTGACGACCACGCCGAGGAGCCACCCGTGTCGCAGACCTCATCCCGGATCAAGGCGATCCTGCCGACGTCCAGTCGCAGTGTCATCGGCGCGACCGCAGCCACTGGTCTACTGACCGCGCTCGCTTCGATGCCCGAACGCCTGGGCCGGCTCCTGCGCGACCGTTACCCCATGGTGGCGGTGACGGGCATGACCGGCGTCGGCAAGAGCCAGCTCGTCGACCGGCTGACGCACCGCTCCGCCGGCGAGGCCGTGGCCGAGGTCGGCTCGGCAGTCATGGAGCGACGCACCCGCCGCGGGGCCAAGCTGCACGGCTTCCGGTTCCTCGTCGTGCCGGGCGACAATGCCGCCACCCGGCTCGGAGCCCTCGACGAGGTCTTCCATGATGAGCCCGTCGACGGCGTCATCCACGTCGTCGCCAACGGCTACGCCACGCCGCGTCGCGCCGCCGGAACCACCGGCGCCGCCTCGGCGACCCGCGAGGAGCAGCTCGCCCTCGAGCTCGAGGACTGGGCCATCACCTCGCACCTGATTGCGTCGATGGCCGTGCGCCGCCACAAGCCGATCTGGCTCATCATCGCCGTCACGAAGACCGACCTCTACCCGGACGACATCGACGAGGTCGTGCGCAATTACTCCCCGGGCAGCGGCTCGCCGTTCGGCGACAAGGTCGACGCCCTGCGGGCCCTCGCCGGCGGAGCGAAGCTCTCGATCGACGTCTTACCGGTCTCGAGCCAGGGCGGCGACAAGAAGGCGATGATCTCCAACAAACGCGCCGGCGCCATGGTCGACGCCCTCGCCGACCGACTGGGCCAGCTCAGCGGACACGCCTGAGCCATATTCTCTGAGCCAAATCCTCTCTGGGCCATATTCTCCGGGGATGCCGACATCCAGCGGCGACTTCGAGCTGACGACCGACGAGCTGCGCGGCGTCGTCGCGTACTCCGTCTCGTGCGCCGAGCCCGTCCTCTTTCTTTTCGAGAGCGCTGAGCCCGACGACCCACGGCCGGCCGCCGCGCTCGATGCCGCTCGCGCCTTCGCCGGTGGGGCACCCCGCTCCCGCCTCCAGCGGACCGCGGCAACCGACGCGCACCGCGCCGCCAAGGAGTCGTCGACCGCGCCCGCCCGGCACGCGGCCACCGCTGCCGGTGATGCGGCCGGCGCGGCCTACCTGCACCCACTGGCCAAGGCGACGCAGGTCCGGCACATCCTCGGCGCGGCGGCCCACGCCGCCCGCGCGGCCGAGCTGGCCCGCGGCGACGACACGGTCGTCGCGGAGTACGTCATCACGGCCGCCGCGAAGCGGGCCACACCCGTCGTCCTCGATGTGCTGAACCGCTACCCGCGGGCGCCGCACGGACGCACCCGGGTCGCGGTGCTCATGACGCGGCTCGACAGCTTGCTCCGGGACCCGCCGCCCCCGCCGCGCGTCGTCGACGACCCAGGCCCCTTCTTCCACGGGACCCGCGCCGACGTGGCTGTCGGCGACCTGCTCACGCCGGGATGGCGCTCCAACTACGGCTCGGGCCGTCAGTCCAAGCACATCTACATCACCGCCAGCCTCCAGGGCGCGCCGCTGGCGGCCGAACTCGCCCGCGGCGACGGTCCCCCGCGGGTCTACCGGGTGGAGCCGATCGGTTCGATCGAGGACGATCCCAACGTCACCGACAAGCGCTTTCCCGGCAACCCGACCCGCTCCTACCGCACGACCGAGGCATTGCGGGTCGTCGAGGAAGTCATGGACTGGGAGCCCGCGCCGCCGGAAATGGTCCGGCACATCCGGCACAGCCTGGGCCAGCTCGCAGAGCTCGGAATCGAAGCAATGGACGACTAGGTCCCGCCGAGCGGGCCATTGGCCTCTGCCGAACGGGTCGGCCGGTCGCTACCGTGCGCGAGGGGACCGAAGAACTCCGGACACCGTTGGCGCCCGGACGCGGAGAAAGGGGGTCGCTATGACTTCCCTCGTCACTGGGCGAATCCCTGGGCGAACCCCGATGAGCACGCAGGACGCCCTGTGGCTGACCATGGATCGCCCGAACAACCTGATGATCATCGACGGGGTGCTGATCCTGGCCGAAACCCCCGGTTATCACACCGTTCTGGACGTTGTCCGGACCCGGGTCAGCGATCGTTTCCCGGTGTACCGGCGCACCCCGGTGCGCTCGGGCACCGGCTGGGCGTGGCAGGACGACCCGGATTTCGACGTGACGCGACACGTTCGGAGCGCCCGACTGACCGAGCCTGCGGACCTCACCTCCCTGCAGCGATTCATGTCGGCCCAGCGGGCCAGGTCGCTGCCACGGGACCGGCCGCTGTGGATCGTCTTCGTGATCGACCGGGTGCTCCTCGACGACGGGACGATCGGCAGTGCCGTCGTGTGCCGGTTCCACCACGCCATGGCCGACGGTGTTCGGCTGACCCAGGTCATGCTCAGCATGTGTGACAGCGCGGCTCAACGGACCGGCAGTCGCCCCGCAGTCGGCGCCGTGGTCTCCCGCCGGAGCGCGGGCGGCGGCCTCGCGCTGCCGTTTCCGTTGCCTTCCCCCGTCTCGGACGCCGTCGGCATGACGCTCGACGCCGCCAGGGCGGTACGGAACGGCGTCGCCGGCGCTGTGGACCTGGGGGCCCGGGTCACCGCAGGTGTCGCACGGGGCGTGCTGAGCGCGGCGGTCCACACCGTCACCCACCCGGTCGACACGGTGTCGGCGCTGCCCGCGGCCGTGGCGGCGACGCCGCGGATCGCCTGGTACCTGACCCGGTACGGCGTCGAGACCGTCGACGAGGGCCTCGGCTTCGCCGTCCACCCCGGCCGCCTGGTCGACGCCATCGCCTTGCTGGGTGACGAGGACAACCGTGCCGTCAACGACGTCTCATCGGTGACCAAGCTGCTGCTGTCGGACAGTTCTCCCACCGTGTGGTCGGGCAAACCGGGGCGGCCGAAGGCCATCGCGTGGTCCGCCCCGCTCTCGCTGCCCGACATCAAGGCGGTCAGCCGGAGCCAGGGCGCGACTGTCAACGACGTGCTGCTGGCGGCCGTGGCCGGTGGGGTCCAGCGCTACCTCGGCGTGCACAACGGCCGGGCGCGGGAGATCCAATGGCTGGTGCCGGTGAACCTCAAGCCCTTCGCCGACAACCTGCCCGAGGAACTCGGCAACTACTTCGCGCTGGTGATGCTGCCGATGCCTCTCGGAGTCGCCGATCAGCCCACCCGGATCCGGCAGATGCGCAGTCAGATGGAACGGATCAAGCATTCAGACGAGGCCGTGTTGACGTTCGGCCTGCAGCGCGCGATGTCGGTCTCGCCCGGCCAGGTCCAGTTCTTCCTGACCAACTTCTTCGCGAACAAGACCGTCGGCGTGCTGACCAACGTCCCGGGACCGACCGGGCTGCTGAGCTTCGCCGGAAGCCCGGTGGTGCAGATCGTCGGGTTCGCGCCGTGCTCGGGCGACCAACCCATCGCCGCGACGATCTTCAGCTACAACGACACCGTGACCATCGGATTCGCCACCGACGCCGGCCTGGTCCCCGACCCGGAGGTCCTCGTCGATCTCGTCGCGCGGGAAGCAACCGCCATGCGGTCGCTGCTGGTCAGCCGAGAAGGCGCTTGAGGAAGGAACCCTCCTCGGCGGCCACCTTCCCGGCCTGCTCGGCAGCGAACCCCGCGGCCATCCCGCCGACGAACGGGATCGACACCTTCACCTCGCCGTCCACGACATAGGTGACGCCGTCGGGTACCTCGCGCAGTGTCATGGTGCCGTTCACATGGACAGGGGCACCTTCGACGGTGATCTCGAACCGGCCGTCGTACCCGCCCGCGGCGGGCGTCCACCGGTCCACCTGGTCGTACATGTTGCTCGGCGACATGACCTTCGTCATGAACCCCGGTAGGTCCACCGAGACCCTGCGACGCGCGTGGATCAGGGTTCCTCGACCGTCTTCGCCGGATTCGACGGACACCTCCGTGTTGCCGAGGGACTGGTATTTCTCTTGCGTCGTGGCCGGATCCACCATGGCGGCGTAGACCGGCCCCAGATCGGCCGGCAGCACCGTCTCCACGTGAAATCTCGCCATGTCCCTGACCCTTCGCCCGCCGGTCGGACCTCGAACCGGCGGCGGGGTCAACGTACGGCAGAGAAGCCGCGGACTGCCTGTTGCAAAATTCTTCCGGCATGGTGTCCTATCGGGTCCCACACGTTCGTGGACTGGGTGAGGCAGCCGCGGGGGCTGACCGCAGACACGACAAGGAGACGACGATGAAGCTCACCGTCAACGCATTCCTGAGCCTGGACGGCGTCATGCAGGGACCTGGCGGACCGGACGAGGACCGCTCCGGCGGCTTCGACAGGGGCGGGTGGGTGGTGCCGTTCGTCGATGAAGACTTCGGCGCCATCGTCAACCGATGGTTCGCCGACACCGATGAGGTACTTCTGGGCCGGACGACCTACGACATGATGTACACCTTCTGGTCGCAGGTGACGGACCCGGCCGACGTGGTCGCAACGGTTCTCAACAACCGTCCGAAGCACGTCGTGTCGACCACCATGCGCAACGCGGAATGGCACAACACCTCCGTGATCGCCGGCGATGTCGTCGCCGCGGTCGAGCAGCTCAAGGCGAAGCCGGGCGGCGAACTGCAGGTGCACGGCAGCTGCGGCCTGGCCCGCACCCTGCACGACGCCGGAATCGTCGACGAGTACCGGCTGATCATCTTCCCGGTCGTGATCGGCGACGGGAAGCGGCTGTTCGGCGAGGGCAGCGTGCCCGGAACCTTCACCACCGTGAACTCGGCGGTCACCTCCAACGGCGCCGTGAGCCTGACCCTCCGGCCGGCAGGTGGGCTCGGTGTCGGCGACATCGAGGTCGTCGACGGCAGGGAAGTCATCCAGAGCAGCTGAACGCCCGCTCGTCACCGTCCGCGCCACCCCGCCCACATCACCCCACTAACCCAACCGAGAAGCACCACCCGACAAGCCCCACCCGACACACATCACCCGACACACACCGAGGAGCACACCATGGCCCAGTACCTGCTTTCCGTGCACGGCAGCGACACCGACGAGATCCCCGACGACGTCCAGGACATCTTCGAAGCCGTCGATGCCTTCAACAAAGAGGTTCAGGCGGCGGGATCCTGGGTGTTCGCCGGTGGTCTCAACCCGGCCTCCACCGCCACCGTCATCGACGCGAGCGGCAGCGGTGAGCCGGTGATCACCGACGGGCCGTACCTGGAATCGAAGGAACACATCGGCGGATTCTGGGTCGTCGACGTCCCCGACCTCGACGCCGCCCTCGAGTTGGCCAGGCGTGGGTCCGCGGCCTGCCGGGGCGCCGTCGAAGTGCGGCCGTTCCAGCCCGAACCCGACGCCTGACGGATCGTGACGGCACCCGAGGGCGAGAAGCTCTCCCGCGGCGACCTCGACCGTGTCTTCCGTGAGGAGCACGGTCGGGTCGTCGCCACCCTGACCCGCCGACTGGGCGACATCGACCTCGCGGAAGAAGCCGCCCAGGAGGCCTACCTGATCGCCCTGCAACGGTGGGCGGACACCGGCTTACCGCCCAATCCCGGCGGCTGGTTGACCACAACGGGCTACAACAGGGCGATCGACCGCCTCCGGCGGGAGCGGACCCGCGATTCCCGAGAGACCCAGGCGGTGCTCATGAACGAGATCGTCGACGACGATCCGGAGCCACCGTCGTCCGTGGTGGACGACAGGCTGCGGCTGATGTTCACCTGCTGCCACCCCGCCCTCGCCACCGGCGCACAGGTGGCACTCACGCTGCGGCTGCTCGGCGGGCTGACGGTGGCCGAGATCGCCGGCGCCTTCCTCGTCGAGGAGGCCGCCATGGCCAAGCGGTTGACCCGGTCGAAGCAGAAGATCAAAGCGGCCCATATCCCCTACCGGGTACCGCCGGACGCCGAGTTGCCGGCGCGGCTGCGCGGCGTGCTCGGCACGCTCTTTCTCGTCTTCAACGAGGGTTACCTCCCTTCGGGCACACCGCCTGACGGCGGCCGGCCGGACGAGAGGCCTTCCGGCGCAACGATGTCGCAGGAGACGAGCGCTGTCGCCCCGGTCGCGGAGGCCATCCGGGCCGACCTCTGCGGCGAGGCGATCAGGCTCACCAGGATCCCCGCGACACTGATGCCGGACGAGGCCGAGGTGCTCGGACTGCTGGCGCTGATGCTCCTCACCGAGGCGCGCCGGCCCAGCCGGGTGGCCGACGGCGTCCTCGTCGCGCTCGCCGACCAGGACCGGTCGCTCTGGGACCGCGAGCTCATCGCCGAGGGGCACCGCATCGTCCGGGCCTGCCTGCGGCGTGGGCGCCCCGGCAGATACCAGATCCTGGCCGCGATCAATGCCGTGCACACCGATGCCCCGACGGCCGAGAGCACCGAGTGGAGCCAGGTCGTCGCGCTCTACGACCAGCTGCTCGCGGTGGATCCGACCCCGGTGGTGGCGCTGAACCGGGCCATCGCCGTGGCCGAGATCTCCGGCCCCGGAGCAGCTCTGGAGATCGTCGAGACGTTGCCGCTCGACGGGTACCACGCGTACCAGGCGACCCGCGCGGACCTGCTCCGCCGCGCAGGACGACCCCGGGAGGCCGCCACGGTGTACCGGAAGGCGCTCGACCTCGCCGGCAACCCGGCAGAGCGCGCCTTCCTCCGCAGGCGCATCGACGAAGTGCAACAGCACTGACCGGTGGCGGACAGCGGTTGTCCGCATCCCCTCCTACGGTGGGTGTCGACCGATCCGCGCCAGCCGTACCAAGGAGGAGCGATGGCCGAGCCGCGCAGCTACCCACCTGGCGTCACCTCATGGGTGGACGTCGAGCATCGGGATGTCGAGGGCGCCATGGCGTTCTACGGCGGACTGTTCGGATGGACGTTCGAGGAGGCGACACCGCCGGGCGTTCAGTTCCGGTACGTCATCGCCCGGCAGGGCGGTCTCGACGCCACCGGCATCGGCGGTCCAGCCGACCCCTCGGACGGATCCGCTGTGGCCGCCTCCATCACTCCGGCCTGGAACACCTACGTCGCGGTGCTGGACGCCGAGGCCACGGCGGCACGGATCGAGGCGGCGGGCGGGCGCATGCTGGAGAAGCCCACCGACGCGGGCGAGGGAGGGCGATCGGCCCGCTGTGCGGACCCGTCGGGTGTGCCGTTCCGGCTCTGGCAGGCCCGCCGGAGGCTGGGCGCGCAGACCGTGAACGCGCCCGGAACCTGGAACTTCAGCGACCTGCACGCCGCCGACCCGGCCGCCTCGGCGGCGTTCTACACAGCCGTGTTCGGCTGGTCCTTCGACGACCTGGGGTTCGCCACCTTGATCCGGCTGCCCGGCTACGGCGCGCACCTCGCGGCCACCTCGGATCCGGACATCTACGCACGGCAGGCCGCGGTGGATGTGCCCCCGGGTTTCGCCGATGCGATCGGCTGGCTGAGCCCCGTCATGCCGGACGAGAGTCCACACTGGCATGTCGCTTTCGCGGTCGCCGACCGGGACTCGATCGCAGCGGCGGCCGACCGGCTGGGAGCGACCGTCCTGAACACGGAGGACACCGACTGGACCCGAACCGCCCTCATCCGCGATCCGCAGGGCGCGGTGTTCACCGCGAGCCAGTTCACTCCCGGCGGCGGCTGACCCGGTCGGCCCACAGCTCGAGGTGCGGTTCTCGCGCCGCGTGCCATGCTCACTCCCATGCCCAGCACCAGTCCCGGTTATTCGATCACCATTCGTGCAGAGGCCCCTCCGGCCATCGGCGCGACCGCAGATCTCGCCGCCGCCGTACTGGCGGCGGGCGGTTCACTGACCGCCCTCGACGTCGTCGAGTCCAGTCCCACGTTCATCGTGGTCGACGTCTCCTGCGACGCCATCAACGCCGAGCACGCCGACGCCGTGACCCGGTCGATCGGCGAATTGCCAGGAGTGAACGTCCGCAAGGTGTCGGACCGGACTTTCCTGCTCCACCTGGGCGGCAAGATCGAAGTGGTTCCGAAGGTGCCGCTCAAGCACCGCGACGACCTGTCCCGCGCCTACACACCCGGTGTGGCCCGGGTCTGCGTGGCCATCGCGAACAACCCCGCCGACGCCAGGCGGCTGACCATCAAACGCAACACCGTCGCCGTGGTGACCGACGGGTCCGCGGTCCTCGGACTCGGCAACATCGGGCCGGCGGCGGCCATGCCGGTGATGGAGGGCAAGGCCGCGCTGTTCAAGCAGTTCGGCGGTGTCGACGCATGGCCGGTCGTGCTCGACACCCAGGACACCGACGAGATCGTGATGATCGTCAAGGCCATCGCACCCGGCTACGGCGGCATCAACCTCGAGGACATCGCCGCGCCAAGGTGTTTCGAGATCGAACGGCGGCTCCGGGCAATCCTCGACATCCCCGTGTTCCACGACGATCAGCACGGCACCGCGATCGTCGTGCTGGCCGCGCTGACCAACGCCCTGCGGGTGGTCAAGAAGGAACCGAGGGACGTCCGGGTGGTCGTCAGCGGCGTGGGCGCGGCCGGCCGGGCGATCATCCAGTTGCTGCACCGACAGGGTTTCACCGACATCATCGGTTGCGACCGCAACGGCGCCATCCGCCCGGACAACCCGAATCTGGACGAGTACCGGCGGTGGATCGCCGACACCACCAATCCCCGCGGCGCGCAGGGAACCCTGGCCGAGATGATCGTCGGCGCCGACGTCTTCATCGGCGTCTCCGCACCCAACCTGCTGACCGGCGACGACATCGCGACCATGGCGGACGGGGCCATCGTCTTCGCGCTGGCCAACCCGGACCCCGAGGTTGACCCGTTCGCGGCCAGCAAGCACGCCGCGATCGTCGCGACCGGCCGGTCCGACTATCCCAACCAGATCAACAACGTGCTGGCGTTCCCGGGGTTCTTCCGCGGGATGCTCGACTCCGGCGCCCACGAGATCACCGACGACTGCCTGCTGGCCGCCGCGACCGCCATCGCGGACACCGTCGCACCCGATCAGCTGAATGCCAACTACATCGTGCCGTCGGTGTTCGACCCGGCGGTCGCACCGGCCGTGGCGGCGGCCATCCAGCGGGTCACCGCCCTGCGCTGAGTCAGGTCGCCGGCCGGGCCGCGCTCTCCCGAACGACGAGCGTGGGCCGCAACGGCTGGTACGACCCCGCCGAGCCGTTCAGCTCGGCCAGCAGCATTGCGATGCATTGCTGGCCGAGCCGGTCCAGCTCCTGCCGAACGGTGGTCAGACCGGGAATGAGGTGTCCGGCGCCCGGCATGTCGTCGAACCCGACGATCGAGATGTCCTGCGGGACACGGACTCCCCCGTCGTGCATGGCGCGGAGAAAGCCGAGGGCCATGAGGTCGTTGGCGACGAAGACAGCGGTCGGCACCTTCTTCCTGCGCAGCAGTTGCGTACCCGCCCGGTGACCGCTGGCCGCTGTCCAGTCACCCGCGATGGGCGGTCCGGGGCGGATGCCGTGGTCGCCGAGCTCGTCCCGCCAGCCCCGCACGCGCTCGATGGCGTCGAACCATGCGTTCGGCCCGGCGATGTGCCCGATGGTGGTGTGGCCCAGTTCGAGCAGGTGCCTCGTCGCCAGCCGCGCGCCGAACGCCTGGTCGATCGAGGTGATCCGCACACCCTCGGCCGGTTCGGCCCCGGCAGCAACCATGACGACGGGAAGATGGGTCTCGAAACGCTCCGAAACGTGCTCGGCGGCCGCCTCGGGGGCGATCACGACGATCCCCTCGACCCCCTGATCGACGAGGTCACCCAGGACCTCCTTGATGCCCGCCGGCTCGATGCTGTGCAGGGCGGCGACGCTCAGATAGAACCCCGCATCCCTGGCGGCCCGCTCCACGCCGATGAGCGTGCTGCTGGGCCCCCAGTGCGGGGACACACTGGTGATCACCCCGATGGTGTTGGACCGCCGGGTGACCAGCGCCCTGGCCGCGACGTTCCGGCGGTAGCCGAGTGCGGTGATCGCCTCCTGGACCCGTAGTCGCGTCTCCTCGCGAACGTTGGGGTGCGCGTTGATGACCCGGCTGACCGTCTGGTGGCTGACCCCGGCGAGCCGGGCAACGTCATACATGCCGGGTGGCCGGTCCGGCTGTTGGCTCGCCATCTTCGTCCTCATTCCGACGCCCCCACCGTCCGCAGGGACGCCACCACGTGCCGGCACATCACCTCATCGTCGGCGTCGGGCGATGAGCTGCTGGAGCACCACGAAGAACAACACCAGGACACCGATCATCACGCGCGTCCAGCCGGTGTTCAGGTCGCCGTCGAACTCCTTGTAGGCGTAGATCGTAGCCAACACCAGCACGCCGAGCATGGAGCCGAGCACGTAGCCCGAGCCGCCGGACAGCAGCGTGCCGCCGATCACCACCGCGGCGATGGCGTTGAGCTCGTAGCCGATGCCCGCCACAGGATCACCGGAGGCGGTGTAGAACGCGAACAGCACACCCGCGATCCCCGAGCAGAAGCCGCTGATCACGTAGACGCTGACCTTGGTGCGGTCGACCCGCAGGCCCATCAGTCGCGACGATGCCTCGTTCCCGCCGACCGCATAGACAGTCCGGCCGAAACGGCTGTAATGCAGGATCACGAACGCGACCACCAGCACAGCCAGCGCGATCAGCACCGATGGCGTGGTGTACACATCGGTGACCCGGACCCGGCCCCGCAGATTGACCGTCTGCTGCTCCCAGAGATTGATGTGCGTCAGATTCATGCTCTGGAAGAAGCCGTCGTTGATCGAGATCGAACGATCGGTGATCACCAGGCACAGCCCGCGGGCCAGGAACATCGCCGCGAGAGTCGCGATGAAAGGCTGGATCTCGAACCGACTCACCATGATGCCGACCAGCAAACCGAGCGTCGAGGCGGCCAGCAGGACCGTCGGGATCACCAGGAACGGTGACCAGCCGGCCTGCAGCAACGTCGCGGAAATGACCGAGCCGAGCGCCATCACCGCGCCGACCGAGAGGTCGATGCCGCCGCTGAGGATCACGAAGGTCATCCCGATGGCCAGCGGAATCAGGAACACGTTCTTCCCGATGAGGTCGAAGATCGCCTGACCGGAGGTGAAATTCGGGTAGAGCAAGTTGCCGACGACGAGCATGACGATGAGAAGTACGACAGTCACGCCGATCTGCGTGTACTGCTCGTAGCGCTGGCTGAGGCGGCGGAGGATCTTCGGGCCCGCGGGCTTCGGAGTGGCGGGCTTCGGAGTGGCGGCGATCGTCATGGCCTGGCCCCTGCGGACATCGAGGTGGAGGATCCGGACGCGGTGTCTTCCGGTGCGGCAACCGGCGTGTCGCCGACCGGCCCGGTCGGTGTGGTCGGGGGCGGCGCGCTGCCGCGGCGACTCGGTGGCCGTCCCCAGCGCAGCACGTTCAACAGCCAGGCCCGCACCCGATGCGACTGCAGCAGGCAGACGAGGATGACGACACATGCCTTGAAGACATCGGTACTGCGCGCCGAGATCGCGATCACCACGAACGCGTCCATGGTCTCGATGATGAACGCGCCGATCAGTGTACCGGCGAGCGAGAACCGGCCCCCCGCCAGCGAAGTGCCGCCGATGACGACGGCGAGGATCGCGTCGAGCTCGATGAACAGGCCGATGGAATTGGGGTCCGCCGACGTGGAGTTCGAGGTCAACATGAGCCCGGCGAGCCCGGCACAGAAACCGCTGAAGACATAGGCCAGGAAGATGATCGGACGGGCCCGGACACCGGCGAGCCGGCTGGCCTCCGGATTGACCCCGACGGACTCGATCAACGTGCCCA
Source organism: Nakamurella sp. GG22 (assembly GCF_052976845.2). Classification (NCBI taxonomy): domain Bacteria; kingdom Bacillati; phylum Actinomycetota; class Actinomycetes; order Nakamurellales; family Nakamurellaceae; genus Nakamurella; species Nakamurella sp. GG22. The sequence continues at coordinate 129,692 of NZ_JBRIIO020000007.1, forward strand.
GTGCGGTCTTCCGGGTGAGCACCGCCGTCAGTGCGAAGATCGCGCCGGCGATCAGGATCGAGAAGGGCACCGCCAGCAGGTAACCGCCGCCGATCAATTTGTAGGCCGGGGAATTGTCCGGGTAGAGGATTTTCTCGCTGGTGATGATCTGTGCCAGGCCGCGGCCGGCGACCATCAGGACGAGGGTGGCGACGATGGGTTGGATGCCGAGCACCGAGACCAGGAACCCGTTCCAGGCGCCGGCGATCAGCGCCATCAGCAGCGCGACACCCACCGCGGTCAGCACCACCGTCACCGACGCACCGTCGGCCGAGGAGATGATGTACATCGATGCCCACGAGCCCGAGATGGCCGCGACCGCACCGACCGACAGGTCGATCCCGCGCGTCGCGATCACCAGCGTCATGCCCAGTGCGACGAGAACGATCGGTGCCGCGCGGCGCAGGATGTCGATGGGCGCGCCGTACAGATTGCCGTCCCGGGCGGTGATGTTGAAGAAGGCGTGGTTCCAGAGCAGGTTGGCCACGAGCAGCGCGATGAGCACGAGCCCCGGCCACAGCAGGCGACTACCGGTGATGCGTTTCATGCGGGCTGCGCCTCCGCTGCGATGATTCCCATGAGGTCCTCGACCGTCGTTCCCTCGGCGTTCACGATCTCGGCCACCTTGCGGCGGTCCCGGAGAATGCCGATGCGATGCGACAAGCGGAGGACCTCTTCGAGTTCTGCCGAGATGAAGATGACGGCCATGCCCTTGTCGGACAGGCCGGCGACGAGTTTCTGGATCTGTGCCTTGGCACCGACATCGATGCCTCGGGTCGGCTCGTCCAGGATGAGCAGATTGGGCTCGGTGAGCAACCACCTGGCCAGCAGCAGCTTCTGCTGATTGCCGCCGGAAAGGTTGCGGGCCAGCGTCTCCGGATCCGTCGGCCGGATATCGAGGGCCTTGATGTAGCGCTTGGCCATCTCGTCCTGCTGGCGACGCGGGATCGGTCGCGTCCAGCCGCGTTCGGCCTGCATGGCCAGCACGATGTTGGCGCGCACGCTCAGATCGCCGATCAAGCCCTCGGCTCGCCGGTTCTCCGAGGCGAAGGCGATTTTCCTGTCGAGCGCCAACCGCGGGTTGCGGAGCTTGATGTCCGCTCCGGACACGGTGGTCGTGCCGGAGTCGTTGCGGTCCGCTCCGTACAGCAGCCGGACGAGTTCGGTCCGGCCCGAGCCGAGCAGTCCGGCAAGACCGAGCACCTCGCCCGGATGGACCTCCAGGTCGAACGGATCGATGGAACCCTTGCGGCCAACGCCTTTGGCGATCAGGAACGCCCCGCCTTCCTTGCGCTCGGCGGCCTCCCGCTTCGTGCCCTCCTCGAGCGCCTCCAGGGCCGCCAGGTCCTTGCCGATCATCTTGGACACCAGTTGCAGCCGGGGCAGCTCGTGCGCCATGTACTCGCCCACCAGCTCGCCGTTGCGAAGCACCGTGATGCGATCGGAGATCTGGTAGATCTGGTCCAGGAAATGGGAGACGAAAAGGATCGCGACGCCCTTGTCGCGGACCCGCCTGATGACCTCCATCAGCTCGGCGACCTCCTTGACATCCAGCGAGGACGTCGGTTCGTCGAGAACCAGGACATCGGCGTTCACGTCGATCGCCCTGCCGATGGCGACCAGCTGCTGGATGGCGATGGAATGGCTGCTCAACAGGGAACCGGGATCGATGTCCAGGTTGAGGTCGGCGAGCACCTTGGCGGTGTGCTTGCGCATCTTCCGCCAGTCGATCATCCCCAGCCTGCGTGGCTCCCGCCCGAGCATCATGTTCTCCGCAACGGTCAGGTTGGTCACCAGGTTGACCTCCTGGTACACCGTTGCGACACCGGCCTTCTGCGCCTGCGCCGGCCCGTCGAACGACACTTCCGCGCCGTGCACCGTGATGGTGCCGGCGTCGATGGCATACACCCCGGTCAGCGCCTTGATGAGGGTCGACTTGCCGGCGCCGTTCTCGCCCATCAACGCGTGCACCTCGCCCGGGAAGAGCCGGAAGGAGACGTCGCTGAGCGCCTTGACCCCCGGGAATTCGATGGTGATGCCGGCCATCTCGACAACCGGCCGGTCTGCGGTGGCAAGCGGATCGCTCGGCATTCCCGCTCCTCTCGCCTTCGTGGACTTGATGAAGACTGCTTCCCGATCAAAAGAGATGGGACGCCCGAATCCAGAACTCCGGAGTCGAGCGTCCCATCATCTGGCTGCGATCGCTGCTCAGCGATCAGTGCTCACTTCTGCGATCAGTACTGCCGGCTCGGCAGTGCCTCGATGGCCTGCTCCTGATCGAAGCTGCCCTCGATCGTGATGATCCGGGCGGGGATCTCGGTGTCGGACAGAACGGCGCTCGACGCCTGCATCAGCTGCTCGCCCAGCAGTGGCGAGCACTCGACGATGAAGTTGATCTTGCCGGCCGCCAGGGCCTCCATACCTGCCTTCACCGCGTCAACGGTGACGATCTTGATGTCCTTGCCGGGCACCTTGCCGGCCGCTTCGATGGCCTCGATCGCGCCGAGTCCCATGTCATCGTTGTGCGCGTAGACGAGGTCGATGTCCGGGTACTTGGCCAGGAAGCCCTCCATGACCTTCTTGCCGCCGTCCCGGGTGAATTCGCCGGTCTGGGAGGCAAGGGTGGTGAACTTCGGGTCCGAACCGAGGATGTTCTCCCAGCCGGTGGCCCGATCGTTGGCCGGCGCCGAGCCGGTGGTGCCCTCGAGGACCACCATGTTCACCTTGTCGGTGTCGGCGAACTCCGTCTTTGCCCAGGTCGCCGCCTTCTCGCCCTCGATGATGAAGTCGGACCCGATGAAGGTCTTGTACAGGCTGGGGTCGGAATCCACCGCGCGGTCGGTCAGCACCACCGGGATGCCGGCGGCCTTGGCTTCTTCGAGCACGGCGTCCCAACCGGTCTCCACGACCGGCGAGAACGCGATCAGGTCGACACCCTGCGTGATGAAGGTCTTGATCGACGAGATCTGCTTCGCCTGGTCACCTTCGGCGGAGGTGAACTTCAGATCCACGGCGTTGGCCTCGGCCGCCGCCTTGATGGAGTCGGTATTGGCGCTGCGCCAGCCACTCTCGGAACCGACCTGGGCGAATCCGATGACGGCGCCGTCCAGCACCGCGGGATCGACCGGCGGCAGTTCGCCACCTGCCGCTGCGCCCGAGCTGCTCGCATCAGCGGGACTGCTCGCCGCCGGCGATGCTGCGGAACTACCGTCGGCCGAAGCGGCAGCGCTGGTGGACGCCGCCGCGCTGCTGGTGCTCGATGATGCGGTGTCGGCGCTGCTTCCGCAGGCCGCCAGGGCCAGGGCGGCGACTGCCGCCGCAGCGAGCACAGTCAATTTCTTGGTGACCACGGACTCTTCCTCCAACGTTGGATGACCCGGCCCGGAAGTGCCGATCGAACGATCGACCGCGCGACGTCGCAGTGCGCCGTCAGCGGCTCCGAGGCCCTGCATCGACTCCGAGGTGACCGCGCCGCAGATGAACTGCGGCAAGGTGTTCGGGCCGTCATGGGCCGACCTTCCGATCTCGGTTCCTCAAGACAAGGGCGGGAGTAGGACTCACCCGCGGCCATAGTGTTAACGCTCACACGCTGCCGCGTCAAGGGCTGAGGGTCACAATTGCGCTACGGAGTTGCAAAACCCTTCCAGCGGAGGGTGAATGCGTCTTGAATTCCCGCTCCTGTCGGGCGCGTCCGCCGGACCGAGCCCAACACTGCGGGACATGTCGTCACTGTTCGTGAACACCGTGGACGGCGGGGATGACGAACGGATGCCGACGGTCCGGATCGACACGTCATCGAGACCCGCCGCAAGGCTCTTCACTTTCCAGACTGTGAGCGCTAACATCACACCCGAACGTGGTCCGCGGTACGGCGATCGGGCCGGTTCGATACCGCCCGTCCCTGTGCGGTGCAGTCACCGCCGGGGATCGCCGGAGCAGAATCGCAGCGCCACCTCCACGCAACAGAGAAGGGAAAAGGGCGCCCCTCCGGGTGTCATTCAACGATGAATCAGTCCTCCCCCTCACGCCATTCGACCGATGCCGACCCGACCGACGCGCTCGTCGTCGGCGTCGACTACGGAACGCTCGCCGGCCGGGCCGTCGTGGTGCGCGTCCGGGACGGCGCCGAACTCGGCTCGGCCGTGTTCGACTACCCGAACGCCGTCCTCACCGACCGGCTTCCGGGAGGCACCGACCGGCTGCCGCCGGACTGGGCGCTGCAGGTCCCCGCTGATTACATCGACGTACTGCGGACCGCCGTCCCAGCCGCGCTCGCCGCGGCCGGGGCGCGGCCCGAGCAGGTGGTCGGGATCGGTACCGACTTCACCGCGTGCACCATGGTGCCGACGACCGCCGACGGAACCCCGTTGTGCGAACTCCCGGAATTCCGCACGCGACCGCACGCCTTCGTCAAACTGTGGCGGCATCACTCCGCGCAACCGCAGGCCGACCGCATCAACGAGTTGGCGGCGAAGCGCGGGGAATCCTGGCTGCCGCGGTACGGCGGACTGATCTCATCGGAATGGGAATTCGCCAAGGGCCTGGAATTGCTCGAGGGTGACCGGGAGATCTACGAGCGGATGGATCGGTGGGTCGAGGCCGCCGACTGGATCGTCTGGCAGTTGTGCGGCGAATACGTGCGCAACGCCTGCAGCGCCGGCTACAAGGGGATCCTGCAGGACGGCCGATACCCCGACCGGAATTTCCTGACCGCACTGAATCCCGATTTCGGCGACTTCGTCGACGACAAATTGACCGCACCCATCGGTCAGCTCGGCGCGGTTGCCGGCCGGCTGACGGCGCAAGCGGCGGAGTGGACCGGGCTGCCGGAGGGCATCGCGGTCGCGGTGGGGAACGTCGACGCACATGTCTGCGCCCCCGCGGCCGGCGCGATCGCCCCCGGTCAGCTCGTCGCGGTGATGGGGACGTCCACCTGCCATGTCGTCAACGGCACGGAGCTGCGCGAGGTACCCGGGATGTGCGGCGCGGTGGACGGCGGGATCACCGCCGGGTACTGGGGCTACGAGGCCGGCCAGAGCGGCGTCGGCGACATCTTCGGCTGGTTCGTCCGGGAGCAGGTGCCCGCGGCGTATGCGGCGGCCGCGACGGAGGCCGGTCAGTCGGTCCACGAGTACCTCACCTCGCTGGCCCAGCTACAACGCGTCGGGCAGCACGGCCTGCTCGCTCTCGACTGGCAGAGCGGCAACCGTTCCGTGCTGGTCGATCACCAGCTGAGCGGACTGGTGCTCGGCCTGACGCTGAGCACGAAACCGGAGGACGTCTACCGGGCGCTGTTGGAGGCGACCGCGTTCGGTGCACGGTTGATCGTCGAGAACTTCATTTCGGCAGGTGTGGACGTCACGGAATTCGTCGTCGCCGGCGGGCTGGCCAAAAACCCGCTGCTGATGCAGATCTACGCCGACGTCACCGGGCTGCCGCTGTCGGTCGCGGCGTCGGCGCAGGGGCCGGCACTGGGCTCGGCGATCCATGCCGCCGTCGCGGCGGGCGCCTACCCCGACGTCCCGGCCGCGGCTGCCGTGATGGGCCGGCGGATCACCGGGGTCTACGAGCCGATTCCCGCCAACGTGGCTGTCTACGACGAGCTCTACGCCGAGTACCGGCGGCTGCACGACTACTTCGGCCGCGGCGAGAACACGGTCATGCACACGTTGAAGAACATCCGTCGTGCCGCACTCGAGCCGGCCGCGGCCGATCGGGACGTGCTCGTATGAGGCTGAGCCCGGAAACCCAACAACACATCAAACGACTGCGGGTCGAGGTCTCGGGCCTGCACGCCGAACTCGTCCGGTGGGGCCTGGTGGTCTGGACCGCGGGCAACGTGTCGGCCCGGGTTCCCGGCGCGGACCTGCTCGTCGTCAAGCCGTCCGGGGTGGACTACCAGCTGCTGACCCCGGAGAACATGGTGGTCGCCGACTTCGACGGCCGGGTCGTCGAAGGTGACGCCGCGCCGTCGTCGGACACCTTCGCCGCCGGCTATGTCTACGCCCACCTCGATCGGGTCGGCGGTGTGGTGCACACCCACTCCACCTACGCGACCGCGTTCGCCGCGCGGCGCGAACCGATCCCCTGTGTGCTGACGATGATGGCCGACGAGTTCGGCGGGCCCATCCCGGTCGGGCCGTTCGCGATGATCGGTGACGACTCCATCGGACGCGGGATCGTCGACACGTTGCGCGACAGTCGATCTCCAGCGGTGCTGATGGCCAATCACGGCCCGTTCACGATCGGCAAGAACGCGCGGGCGGCCGTCAAGGCGGCCGCGATGTGCGAGGAGGTCGCCCGCGCGGTGACCGTCGCCCGACAGTTGGGCGAGCCGCACCCGCTGACCGACGAGGACATCGACGCACTGTACGACCGCTACCAGAACGCCTACGGACAGAAGCTTCTCGATCAAGGACGGCCAGCATGAACGCGACCACCCACGCACCTGCCGCTGCCGGCAGACAGATCTGGTTCCTCACCGGAAGCCAGGGGCTGTACGGCCGGGAGGTGGTCGACCAGGTCACCGCCCACTCCCAGCAGATCGCCGGTGCGCTCGAGGCCAGCAAGGACATCGGCGCGGAGATCATCTGGAAGCCGGTGCTGACCTCGTCCGACGGCATCCGCCGCATCATGCTGGAGGCCAACGCCGACGACGCCTGCCTGGGCGTCATCTGCTGGATGCACACCTTCTCGCCGGCGAAAATGTGGATCGCCGGGCTGGAGGCGCTCACCAAACCGCTGCTGCACCTGCACACGCAGGCCAACGAGGCGCTCCCCTGGTCCGAGATCGACATGGACTTCATGAATCTCAACCAGGCCGCGCACGGTGATCGCGAGTTCGGTTACATCCAGACCCGTCTCGGTGTGAGCCGGAAGACCGTGGCCGGGCACGTCAATCACCAGCCGACGCTGGCGGCCGTCGGCACGTGGGTCAGGGCCGCGCGCGGCGCGTCCACCCTGCGCTCGCTGCGCCTCGCCCGGTTCGGCGACAACATGCGCGACGTGGCCGTCACCGAAGGCGACAAGGTCGAAGCCCAGAGGCGTTTCGGTGTCTCGGTGAACACCTACGGGGTCAACGACCTCGTCGAGGTCGTCGACCAGGTCAGCGACGCCGAGGTGAACGCCCTCGTCAGCATTTACGAAGACGAGTACACGATCGCCCCCGCGCTCCGCGACGGTGCCCCGCAGCGCGAATCCCTGCGCTACGCAGCGCGGATCGAGCTGGGGATGCGGGCGTTCCTGCAGGCCGGCAACTTCGGTGCCTTCACCACCAACTTCGAGGACCTCGGCGGGCTGCGGCAACTACCGGGCCTCGCGGTGCAGCGACTGATGGCCGACGGCTACGGATTCGGCGGCGAGGGCGACTGGAAGACATCGCTGTTGCTGGCAACGCTGAAGTCGATGGACCACGGGCGCTCAGGCGGCACGTCGTTCATGGAGGACTACACCTACCACCTCATCCCCGGCGAGGAGCGCATCCTCGGCGCCCACATGCTGGAGGTGTGCCCCACCATCGCCGCCGGCAAGCCGAGTTGCGAGATCCATCCGCTGGGGATCGGGAACCGGGAAGACCCCGTTCGGCTGGTCTTCGACGCCGAACCCGGGGCCGGCATCGTCGTCGGCATCAGCGACCTCGGCGACCGCTTCCGCCTCGTCCTGAACGAGATCGATGTCGTCGCACCGGACTTCGAGTTGCCGAAGCTTCCCGTGGCGCGTGCCGTCTGGACCCCGCGACCGGACTTCCGGACGTCCACCCAATCCTGGCTGACCGCCGGCGGCCCACACCACACCGTTCTGTCGACCGCCGTCGGCACCGACGAGCTGGAGGATCTGGCCACCATGGTCGGGGTCGAACTGCTCGTCATCGACGCCGCGACCACCACCCGCTCATTCGCCAACGAGATCCGTTGGAATCAGGCGTATTACCGCCTGGCGCAGGGCTTCTAAGAGCTTCTGGGCCTTGTAGCAGGTGGGCTTCCACCACCCAGCCGGTCGGTCGGTCGTTGCGAGTGGCTGGTGCCCACGCGCCATCAGGTCTGAGCCAGCGAAGTGCTCCAAGTCAGAAATCAGGTTCCGGCCGGCCACTGGGGGCAGGTCGACTCGTAGGGCTTATCGGGAAAGAACTGCTCCCACTCCTCGACGGAGAGGTTTCTCCCTGCCGTCGCGCACGCGCGGTCGACCCACTTGTGCGTTCGCGTGTCCACGGTCCAGGTCCTGCCGTCGGTGGAGGCGATGACCAGGCCGGTGCTGTCCGGCCGATAGACGATGGAAAAGGTCGCGGTCCGGCTGGGCAGGGGCAGGCTGGCTTGGTACTCCCCGGTACGGCCGTCCCAGAGCCGGATCCGGTCTGCCTGCACGAGGGCGAACTGGCTGCCGTCGGGGGCGAAGGTGGGGCTCGAGCCCCAAGGCGTCTTCGAGTCCGTACCGACGTACTCCTGCTTGTCGACATCGAGCAGGCGCACCCGCCGGTCAGGCCCGTTCACGACCATGCGGGTGCCGTCGGGTGACATCACACCGTCGGGGTCCTCGTTCTCCAGCAGCCCGCGCGTCGCGGTCGCGAACACATCACCGGTCTTTGGGTTCATCCGGTAGAACGATCCGCCCGCGTTGAGGATGAACACGGAGCCATCAACGGGATGAGGCAGCAGGACCGGAAAGTCTCCCACGCGAATCTCCGGGTAAACCGGTCGCATCGACTCACTGCTCAACGTGACGAGCGAGGTTCCGTCGTGCGCGTAAACCTGCTTCGCGTCCGGACTGAAAGCGGCTGTGAGGCTTCGGTCGTTGACCTCGAACGGCTGGCTGCGTGCGACGACAGAGCCGTCGGAGGCGTTCCACACCGTGACGACATTGTCCGGGCCGATGGAGAGGAGCCAGTGGGCGTCGCGCGACCAGATGAAGGTCTCGTCACGGGTTCGGCGGGGCTCGGAGATTCCCCCGGTCGTGGTGTTTTCGAACCACAGCATGCCGGAGCGCGTCCGGGCGACGGTGTGGCCGTCGGGTGCGGGCAGGGACAGCGAGTACGCCTCGGCGGGGGCGCTGCTGTCCTCTCCCAGGGCGAGCTGGCGGCCACCCACGTTCCAGGCCAGCAGGAGCCCCTCGACTCCCACGGTGAAAAGTGTTCGGTCGTCGGCCGAGAAGGCGACCGCCAGAGGCCTACCCCCGACGAACCGATGGAGCTGATCTCCGGTTCGGGCGTCCCAGACGACGGCGGTCTCGTCGTCCGATGACGTCGCCATCAGCCGGCCGTCGTGAGAGAACACGACGTCGCGAACGAGGGCCGTGTGACCGGTCAGAGCGGGCCCTCGCTGTCGTAGGTTCACCGTGTCGAAACGAAGGACGCGACCGTGCATGGCCACGACCAGCGTCGACCCGTCAGGGCTGACGTCCACCGCGTTGGCACCGAGTTCCGCGACCAGTGGGCTTGGCGTCGAGGCGATCAGGCGTGCGGAGCCCACGTCGTACGCGCGGATCGGCCGGTCGCCCCGCGTGACGACGTAGAGCCGGTCGCCGTCGGGACTCAGGGCCGAGTGGGCGAAGTTTCGTAGCCGCACCTTGAACACCGGCCGGGACGGGTCTGCCAGGTCCCACACCATGGTGTCACCGTGCGCGAACGGTTCTGGACCGGACATGGATGGCTGCAGCTCGGCGACGATCCGGCTGCCATCGCGGCTGTATTCGACATCCACGTCGTCCGGGTCGACGTACGCCACGGCCGAGTTTGCGGGGATACCCCCTGGTTGGACCTGCGACAGCTTTCCGCTCGGCACGTCATACAGCCGAAGCGGCTGGTCGTCGGCGTGCATCAGGGCAACGGCGAGCTGCTCGCCGGCCGGGGAGAAGGCGGCGGAGCCACTCGACCCAGTGGCGTCCAGGAACGGCAGGGGTGCCAGGGTGGCACTGTCGAAGAGCCGCACGCCTTCGGAGAGGACGACACCGGCGACCAGCGTCCCGTCCGCGCTCACGGAGACCGACGGCATCCAGGCTGTCCCGGGGCGTCCGACCATCTCGCTCACGTCGCGCACCCCGGACAGCGCGCCCGCGCGGGTCAGCGCCGCCCCGAGGTTCTCCAGGGCCTGGGCGGACTCGTCGGCCCGTACACCCTCGACACCGAGGAGCAGACCGGTCGCGAGCTTCTCGTGCAGGACACCCTGAGCGCCGGCGCGACGGGCGTCCGCGAGGTTGGCAGCCTGCTCGGCGCGGTCTCGCTCGCGACCAGCGCGGTCAGCCGACCGTACGGCGACCAGCCCGGCGACCAGTGTCATGACCAACAGGACGCCGACACCGGCGAGGGCGCCGCGCAGCCGGCGGTTGACCCTGCGCTCGTGCTCGACCCGGGTCTCAGCCGCACGGATCTCGCTCTCGGCAAGGGCCACGGAGGCATCTACGAAGGCCACCTCGATCACATTCAGGTCGGGGTCAGCCCGGTCTCGCCATTCCACCGTGCGGCCGAGCCGGGCACCCCGATAGAGCTCGCTGTCCGGGCGGCCCATCGCATCCCACGCGTCGGCGGCGCCGGCAAGGTGCCTGAACAGGCGCTGGCCCTCGACGTCGTCGTCGAGCCAGCCTCGCAGCCTCGGCCAGACCCGTACCAGCGCCTCGTGCGCGATCTGGACCGTGTCACCGTCGATGCTCACCAGGCGCGCGTCGACCAGTTGCTCCACAAGCCGCCGGTGCTGGTCGTCGGCGGCTACTTTTGCGCGCGGCACCCGCGCCCGCACCGGGTCGCCGTCCTCGGTGGGCACCACCAGCCGCAGCAGCAGCGTCCGGAGGGAACTGCGCTGGGACGCGTCCATCGCGTCGTACAACCGCTCGGCGGAATTGGACACCGCGGACCTGATCCCGCCGGTTGCCCGGTAGCCGTCGACGGTCAGCGTCGGACCCTCGCGCCGCTCCCAGGTCGCGCGAAGCACGTGGGAGAGCAGCGGCAGGGCGGCCGGCTCACCCTCGACCTCGCGGACCAGGAGGTCGACCAGCCCCGGCTCGAGCCGCAGCCCGGCGCGACGGGCGGGGCCCTCGATGGCGCTGCGAAGGTCCGGCTCGGTCATCGGTCCGAGGAGGTACAGACCCTCCTCGAGGAGTCGTGCGATGTCCGGGTACGGCGCCAGGTCGCCGAGGTGGTCCGCGCGCATGGAGAGCACCAACGCGCCTCCGGCGGCCACGTGTGCCGCCAACGCGGCGAAGTACCGCTCCCTTTCCGCCGGATCCGGGCAGGTGGTCACTGCTTCCTCGGCCTGGTCGACCACCAGGGTCTGTTGTCCTCGACTCCGCAGCTCGCCCAGCGACTCGGTGGGTCGCGAGCCTGGTGTGGTCACCAGGACCGGTGTTCCGCTGCGCATCAATGCGGCGACAACTCCTGCCCGGACCAGCGACGACTTGCCGACGCCGGAGGGTCCCACGACCGCCAGCAGGCCCGAGTCCCGCAACCTCCGCAGGCATGCGGCGACGTCGGCCTCCCTGCCGAAAAACGAGTCGGCGTCGGCTGAGTCGTAGGGCAGCAGACCGCGGTAGGGGCAGCCGGCACTGACCTCCCGCTGCACGACCGGATCCAGAGACGGGTCCTGCCGAAGCACCTGCTGCTCGAGCTCTACCAGCTCGCGGCCAGGATCCAGGCCGAGCTCGTCGACGAGCCTCGTGCGTGCCTGCTTGAGTGCGGCCAGGGCCTCCGCCTGCCGCCCGGCCTGGTGCAGGGCGGTGGCGAGCAACGCCCAGCGCCGCTCGCGGAGCGGCGCCTGCGCGACCAGGGCGCGCGCCTGTTCCAGCACGTCGCGTGCATGGCCGGCGCGGATCTCGGCCTCCACACGCAGCTCCTCGGCGTCCATCCGCAGTCCCGCCAGCCGCGCCGCCTCGACGCGACCCGGTTCCCACTCGTCCAGGTCTGCCAGGGCCCGCCCGCGCCACAGCGCCAGCGCCTCCCGCACCAGGTAGGACGCCCGCTCCGGGTCGCCCCCAGCAAAGGCCTCCCGGGCACGCTCGAAGAGCCGCTCGAAACGCCGGTTGTCCACCTCCGCCTCGTTCACAGTCAAGCGGTAGCCGGCGGCTCCGGACTCGATGGCGGCCGCCCCCAGCCGCTTCCTCAGTCGTACGACGCATCCCTGGACGACCTTCGCCCACGATGCTGGCAGGTTGTCGCCCCACAGGGCGTCGGCCAACGCCTCGGTGCTGATCGGGTCGCCGGCACGCACGACCAGGGCCGAGAGCACCACCCGGTCCCGCGGCCCGAGCACGTTGCCCTGACCGTCGACCTCGAGCGGGCCGAGCACGGCGATTCCCACGGTTCCACTGTCGGCGCACGCCCTGAAACCGTCAACCGCGCCGATACCCGGCTGATACCGGTGCGACGACAAGGCGATACCGCTGTGGCGCACAACTGCCATCGCGGCCATCGCCGCCCTCGGCCCGTGCAGGCACGGGTCTCGAAACCGACAGGAGGCTCACGATGAAACCACGTCACACCAGCCAGGCCGGCCGTGCCCGGATGGCCCTTGGTGCTGCTCTCATGCTCGTTCTCCTGGCAGGGTGCACCCCCGCTGCGCCGTCGGCCAGCACCTCGCCATCCACGCCGATCCAAACGACAGCGACCTCTGCGGCACCTGCGACACCGGCGAGGTCTGCGACATCTGCGACGTCATCACCCAGCGCGTCACCCATCGATACGACGAACGGGACTGTGTACGAGTCGAAGCAGTACGGCTTCACCATCAAGCACCCGCCCGGGTGGTTGGTGGTGCCCGCCGAACGTGACTGGACGCTCGAGGCCGACGCCGGACAGCCAGGTTTTGGCGGCCGGGAAGAGTTCGTGACGCCTGCACACGACCTCTACGTGGCCGTGTGGTCGGCACCGGCAAAGGACACACCGGAGACCCCGGAAGGTGTCGCGGCCTGGGTGGAGCAGTACTGCAATCTGACAGGTAGAAGCTGCATTGACCTGGATCAGTCCGTGCCGCTGTGCAACGGAACGGACTGCGATCCTGGCCTGTTGGTACCGGAGGACGGTTTCGTCGAGGCCTACTTCACCGGCGGCAAACACACAGGCCGGATCGTCGCCGTGGAAGTCGGGCTACCGGAGTGGGCCGAGCCGGTCGCCGAGTTCGGTGGTGCCCGGCGGCTTCTGGAAGGCTTTCTCTCCGGGATGGGTGTTTGCCCCGCCCAGCCGGACGAGTCGCAGCCGGGTTGCGCCTGAGGCGACTGGACAAGCAATTCGGCCGCGCCGCGCGATCCCTGTTTCACCACCGCCGGGCACCTCGCGTCCGACGCCGGACCGGCCCCCGCCACTCGCCGATCCGGGATCTCCATCCGCGGCGAGCACCCATCCCGCGGCGGCAAGGAGGTCCTTACAGGAGCCCCGTTCCTGTCGGCGTTCGCGACCTTGAGCGACCGCCGTCTCCCGCACCTACTGCGACCGGAAACGGGCTCAGCAGAAAAGGCACAACGAAGCCCTTATCGCCCTCGCTCGGCGCCGCACTGACAAAGGCCACGGCCCCGCGGGAGCCGACCGCACGCCGACGCCACCCAGCCCGCTTTCCGGCGGTGGTGTGCGTACGGCACGATGCACTCGTCTCGAGAAAGGCGTCGCATGGGCACACGGGCACGGGAGATCACCCTTCGTTTCATGGCCGCGCCCACCGACGTCGCCACTCTCGGCGGCACGGCGATCGCCGGCGGTCGCGTGCTCGAATGGATCGACAAGGCCGCGTACGCGTGCGCTGTCGGCTGGAGTGGTGGGTACTGCGTCACCGCGTACGTCGGCAACGTCAACTTCGCGCGCCCGATCCACTCCGGCGACATCGTCGAGGTGGCTGCGCGCCTGGTGCACACAGGGCGATCGAGCATGCACATCGAGGTTTCGGTCGTCTCCGCGGACCCGCAGGAATTGGCCTACGCGTTCGCGACGTCCTGTACTGTCATCTTCGTCTCCGTCGGCGGCAACGGTCGGCCGATCGCCGTCGAGCCCTGGGTGCCCATCACCCCGGACGACCACCAGCGGTCGGCGACCGCCGTGGCCAAGGCCGGCGTGCGAGCAGCCATCGAAGCGGCGATGGCCGAACAGACCTATTCCGACCCCTCCACCGCACCCGCCTCCACTCTGCGATTTCTCGCGGCGCCGACGGACGTCAACTGGGGCGGCAAGACCCATGGCGGCACCGTGATGCGCTGGATCGACGAGGCCGCTTACGTCTGCGCGACGGCCTGGAGCGGCCGGAGCAGCATCGCCGCCTATTCGGGCGGGATCCGCTTCTACCGGCCCATCATGATCGGCCACGTCGTGGAGGTGCAGGCGCGACTGCTGCACACCGGCAGCAGCAGCATGCACGTCTCCGTGCACGTGCGGTCCGGCGACCCGAAGACTCTTGACATGCAATTGACCACGCACTGCCTGACCATCTTCGTGGCGCTGGACAAGCAGAGCCGCCCCACCCCGGTCCGCCGGTGGGAGCCGGTGACCGACGAAGACGTCCGCCTGGACTCCCACGCCCAGCATCTGATCCAGCTCAGATCGAAGCTCGCGCCTGTTCATCCGAACTGAGAGGCCCGTGGGGCGGTGACCGCCCGTGTCATCTGGCTCAGATACCCGCGGGGGTATACCATCGTCGGTACCGGGATGAGCCGCCCGACCGACCCCACCAGCTCTGGAGATGCCGATGTGTTCCCCCGCCCAATGTCCGCAGTGCCGGAAAACGACATGGCGTGGCTGCGGCCAGCACGTCGACATGGTGATGGCCGGTGTTCCCGCCTCGCAGCGCTGCACCTGCGAGCCAGCCCCGGCGAAGTCGTTCATGGATCGGCTCCGCGGTCGCTGAGCCGATCCACCGACCCGTTCAGATGAACAGAAGCTGCGCCCCGTCGGTCATCTCGATGAAGTCCGAGGCGCTGATGATGCCTTCGACCTCGTCGTAGAGGTCCTCCTCGGTCAGATGATTCATGTCCGCGGACATCCGGCAGGCCCACAGGTGGCCGCCGGACGCGACGATCTGCTCCAGGAATTCGGGGACCTCGGGCACACCGACGTCGGCGATGGACTTCTTCAGCTTCGAAGTCGCCATCGACGTCATCCACGGCAGTCCGCCGAGGCCCTGCGGCATGTGGATCGCCGGATTGCCGAGCAGGGTGAACTGAAGATGATCCATGGTCTTCTTGTTGATCATCTCGAAACCCCAGAAGGTGAAGAACAAATGGGTTTCGATGCCCTCGCCCAGTGCCGCATTGGCGAGAACAAGACCCGGATAGGCCATGTCGAGCGTTCCCTTGGAACAGATGATGGCCAGTTTGCGTCCTGCGCCCTCGGTGTCGAACTGCGGGACGATCGAAGGGGCTGATGCGGTGACGGTCATGATGGGCTCTCCTGTCGGGGATGTGATGGGCGGTCAGACGCAGCCGTGCGGCTTGGGCAGGCCGGCGATGTAGGCCATCTTCTTCGCAGGCTTCTGGGGGAACAGTTTGAAGAGTTCTTTGACCGGGATCCCGCCCGCTGTCGAGACCCTCCGGATCGTCGGCGTCTCGCCTTTGACCGCGTAGTCCTCGCGCAGGAAATTGATGGCCTTCCAATGCGCATCGGTGAGGTCGATTCCAATTTGCGCCGCCAGGGTGGTCCCCAGATCCGCGTCCCACTCCGAGGGGTCGGTCAGGAAACCCTCGTCGTTCACGTGGATCTGGTGTCCGCCCAGCGTGGTGACAGGCATGATGATTCTCCTTGCTGTTTCGAGGTTCTCTAGCTTTCGGTGTGCTTGCCGGCCATCGACATATGGGCGGGAAGCGGCATGGGCCTGCCGGGCAGCAGCACGTTCCAGTACATCCAGCGGAACGCGAGTTTCCCCGCATGGTTCGCCCGCGTCTCTTCCAGCAGGCTGAACGGGCCGATCACCGGCACCGGGTACTTGCCGGTCATGGGTTCAGTGTCGTAGTTGAAATCGATCAGCATTCCTTTGCCGGCACCGGATTCGATGAAGCAGTTGGCGTGGCCGTCGAATGAACCGCTCATCGGCTTGCCCGCGATCATTTCCATGAAGTTGTCGCAGAAGATTTCCACCGAGAAGTGCGCGACGGATCCGGCTTTGGACGCCGGGATGTCCGACGCGTCGCCGACGGCGAAGATGTTCGGATGGGTGGTCGACTGCAGAGTGTGCTTGTCGACGTGCACGTAGTTCAGCTCATCCCCCATTCCCGATCGGGCGATGAAGTCGGCGCCCATGTTCAACGGCACCGTCACCAGCAGGTCGAAGGGAATCTCGCGCTCGTCGTAGGAAACCAGGGCCTTCGCGTCCGGGTCGATGCGTTCGACGAGGAAGTCGGTCTCGACCGCCACGCCGCGCTCGTCCAGCATGGTGCCCAACCGTGCCGACGAGATCGGCTTGGTGAAGGCACCGGACAACGGGGTCACGTACACCATCTCGACCCGGTCCCTGATGCCGCGGCGCCGGAAGTAGTCGTCCGCGAGGAAGGTGAATTCCAGCGGCGCGACCGGGCACTTGATCGGCAGGTCGGTGATGTGCACGACACAGCGACCACCGTCGAACTCCTCGAGCGCCGTCGCCAGTGCCGTTGCGCCTTCGAGGCTGTAGAAGTCGAAGATGCTCTTTCGCCACTGCTCGCCGAGCATTCCGGGTGTCTGGTCCGGGCGGGGCGTCACCCCGCTGGCGATCACCAGGTAGTCGTACGGCAGCGACCGGCCGCCGGCGAGCGAGACGAACCCGCTGGCAGGGTCGATGACATCGACCTCGCCGACCACGAACTCCACACCGTCCGGTAGGAACGCGTGCCGGGACCTGGTGAGCTGCTGCGGACGGTACGTACCGAACGGCAGGAACAGGTACCCGGGCTGGTAGTGGTGGGCGTCGTCCTGGTCGACGATCGTGATGGACCAGTCACCGGCGTCAAGCTTTCGCCGGAGCTTGTTGACGATCATCGTTCCGGCGGTGCCGCCGCCCAGGACCAGTAGTTTCCTCACCACGACGCTCCTCAGTGGCACCCGGCGCATGCACCGGGTCACCCGTTGCTCTGATACCCCTAAGGGTATTTATCAACGGGCTACTCCACTACGGGCGAAGGTCCCGAACACCGCTCGGATTCAGCAGTCGCGCGATCCATTGAGCTCATCGCGACCGCTGTCAGCCCGCCATCTCCGTCGCGACGGCAGCCTGATGGGCGACCTCGTCGATCAGCTTCCCGTCCTCGTGATGGGTCGGCTGCTCAAGGAGGGTCTTGTGAAACTCACACAACATGGGTGAGCGCTCCGGGTCACCCCGCTCGCATAGCCTGGCGAGGCGGACAAGCGGAGGAGGCGGATGACCAGCGTCAAGGGCATGGTGTTCGTACCCGGCGGATCGTTCATGATGGGCAGCAGCGAATTCTACCCGGAGGAGCGGCCGCTTCGGGAGACGTCGGTGGCCGATGGTTGGTTCGACGAGCACCCGGTGACCAACGCCCAGTTCCGCCGCTTCGTCCGCGACACCGGTCACCTGACGGTGGCCGAAACGGCGCCTGACCCGGACGATTTCCCCGGCGCCGATCCGAACCTGCTGGTCGCCGGCTCGCAGGTGTTCGTCGGCACCCCGGGGCCCGTGCCGCTGGACGACTGGCAACGCTGGTGGGCATGGCAGCCGGGCGCCAACTGGCGTCATCCCGAAGGTCCGGGAAGCAGCCTGCACGGCCGGGAGCTGCATCCTGTGGTGCACATCGGCTTCGAGGACGCGGCGGCTTACGCGCAGTGGGCCGGAAAGAACCTTCCCACCGAGACCGAATGGGAGCACGCCGCCCGTGGCGGCACCGTGCAGGTCACCTACCCCTGGGGCGACGACTTCATGCCGGGGGGCAAGGTGATGGCCAACACCTGGCACGGCCGGTTCCCGTACGAGAACCTCTCACCGCACGGCTTTATGCGCACGTCGCCGGTGAAACGCTTCCCGCCCAACGGTTTCGGCCTGTTCGACGTGGTTGGCAACGTGTGGGAATGGACCCGCTCACCATGGACGTCGTCGCACGCCGGGAGCGATGCGGATATCGAGCAAACCTCGTGTTGCGCTCCGGCGCTTCCGCCGACGGCAGCACCGCTGACCGAAGGCGACCGGCGGGTGACCAAGGGCGGCTCGCACCTGTGCGCGCCCTCGTACTGTCACCGCTACCGCCCCGCCGCCAGACAGGCACACGCCGTCCGGAGCACCACCGGTCATCTCGGCTTCCGCTGTTCACTCGCCGCCTGAATCACCGATCGCCGCCCAGGCAGTGCGGGACCTTCGTTCCGTCGACGGCGGTCGCTCGGCACTTCCCGCGGGTTCTCAACAGGAGGATCGTCGTAGTCGCGTCCGAGGGTCAGCGGCAGCAGCAAGGGAGCCCATGATGACCACTGCAATCAGCCGGAACGTTCCTCCGCAAAAGCTCATCAACATCATCAACCCGGTCGTCAGGGCCATCGCCGGGTCGGCCCTGCACGGCACCGTCGACAGCGCTCTGCTCGTGCTGCACATCGTCGGCCGCCGGAGCGGCCGGCGTTACGACATCCCCGTCGGGTACGTCGATGTTGACGGGCAACGCATCGTCGTCACGCAGCATCTCTGGCGCGTGAACCTCCGTGACGCCACGGACGTCGAGGTCACCTATCGGGGCCGCCGCGGGGCCATGCGGGTCGAGTTGGACGAGAACCCCGCAACAGTCGCCGAGACCCTGCTCCGCATCATCGAGCGGGTGGGATGGAAGGCTGCCAGCCGGACCGTCGGCCTCAAGGTCACTGTCGGCCGGACTCCTACCGTCGCCGAACTCGAGGCGGCCACCCGCGAGTTCCACCTCGCCACCGTCACCCTCACGGACCGTTGACCGGATCGGGAATCACCGCGACTGATCGGCCGTTGCCGTCGTCGACCGGATGACGAGGCCCGGTTCGATGAGTGTCTTCCAGGCCGTGATGGACTGGTCCTCGAAACGCGCGAGCAGGGCTCGGCCGGCAGCAGCGCCGACGACGTCACTGCGGTCTTCGATCGAGGTGAGGTCCAGATACAGCGACTTGGCCAACGCCGAGTTGTCGTAGCCGATCACCGAGATGTCCGCCGGGACGCTCCGACCACGCTGCCGTATCTCAATCTGGTGGCGATGAGTGGGCCAACGAATGGCCGAAGAACTCCGCCTGGGACTTCGTCGCACTCGGCAAGGGCCACGACGTCGCGTTCTGGACCGAATTCCTCCGCGCCCTGCGCGAGGTCGACCCGAACATGCTGGTCAACATCGAGCACGAGGACACCGAACTCGGCCGCATCGAGGGACTCGAGGTCGCCGCGGCGGTGCTCAAGGACGCCGACGCCGCACTGGAGGCGTCTCTGGACGGGGCGCGGGCCGGCGCCTGACGACCGGCGCCTGATGGTCACGACTCGCCCGGTGGCGATCCCGTCTCGCGATCCGCGAGCTTCGCGGTCCACCGCTGTTCGACGCCCGTCAACCGCCAGTAGAGATACGAGCCGGCCCAGGCGATGACGAACAGCGCGACGATGATGTACCCGACGTCGTCCAGGGTGATCGCTGCGATCCAACTGGTGACCGGGTCGGTCAGCTCGGCTTTGTCGTGCAGCACGCTGATCACCTCGATGCCGCCGATGATCAGTGCGACCGCGACGGACAGGCCCGTGGTGGTCAGGTTGTAGTAGACCTTGCGGACCGGCCGGACGAACGCCCATCGGTAGGCGGCCTGCATGAACGCACCGTCGAGGGTGTCGAAAAGGCTCATGCCCGAGGCGAAGAGCAGCGGCAGGACCAGCACCGCGTACCACGGCAGGCCGGTTGCCGCACCGGCCCCGGCGAGCACGAGAAGGGAGATCTCCGTTGCGGTGTCGAATCCCAGCCCGAACAGGAATCCCAACGGGTACAGCTGGCCGGGCCGCGTGATGGCCTTCATCGCCGGCCGGAGCAGCCTTGCGAAAAGGCCGCGGGAATTGAGCGCTTCCTCGAGGGCCTCCTCGTCGTAGGCGCCGGTGCCGGCCTCCCGCCAGACCTGGTAGATGCTGTTCAGCGCGACGAGATTGATGACCCCGATGATGATCAGGAAGATGCCCGAGACCGACGTGCCGATGACGCCGAGGGTCTCGTGGACATCGGAATCCTCCGAGACGAGCGTGCCGACGAATCGCGCACCGATCGCGACGAAGACGGCCATCACGAACACGACGGTCGAATGCCCGAGGGAGAAGAACAGGCCGACGGTGACGGGCCGTTTCCCGTCAGCCACAAACTTGCGGGTCGTGTTGTCGATGGCCGCGATGTGGTCGGCGTCGAACGCGTGCCGGACACCGAGCAGGTAGGCCGTGATTGCCAACCCGATGCCGAAGATCTGGCCGTTGACCTGATGGTGACCGGGAATCACCGCGGCGAACAACACGACGAACGACACCACGTGCAGCACCAGCACCACCGACATCGCCCCGGCGATCCGTTTCCGCCCGCCGGGCGGCCCCCACCACGACGACCGGGCCGGGAGCGACGGAGCGGACCCGGGCGCCGATTCACCTGCCGGCATGCCGCCCCCTTTCCGGTGCCCGTCAGACCCGATGCCGGGTGTCGCGATTCCGGGTACAGCTAACGCCAGGGTGTGATCGGCCCGGCAACGGGCCGGTAGTGGTGCTGCGTGAACCGCTTCCAGCCGCGGGCATTGCGCGCCTCGACCACCCACTGCACACCGTCGTCGGCGGGCCAGTACGCCTGCCGCGCGATGCCGGCGGGCATCTCGAACTGGAACCCGATGGCCGATGGATCGATGTCGGCGACGTCGACCTGGACGCCCTCCGAATGCTTGCCATCCGAGGTGAAAGACCAGCAGGCGAGCGTTCTGTCACGCACACCGAACAGGACCGTCTCCTCGTAGGGCGGCCTCCTGCTGGCGCCGTCGGCGGGTCCTGTGAACACCCACCGGGCCGTCAGCTGCACGTACGTGCGGTTGAGGGTGCGGGCGAACGTGCGGCTGCAGCGCAACGCCCCCATCGGCGAGGAAGCCTGCGCCTCCCAGTCGCCGAGCAGTGGGTCCAGCGCGCCCAGTTTGCCTCTGCCCGGGCGCCAGGGCACCGCGGGCATCAGTCCCCTCCGGTGGTCGTCACCGCGCTCGCCCCTCGGATCAGCGAGGACGGGACCGTCGCAGCGGCGCTGTCACCGCGGTCGCGACCGCCATGGTCACCGCGCGGTTGGCGTCGAACAGGCCCTGCAGGAAATCGAAGTAGTAGCCCAGGGCGTTCACCGGATCCCACCACGCCGCCTGGCCGGCCGCCGGTGTTGCGACGGGAGCGGCAACGGAGGGCGTGGAAATGGGGGGCGCGGGAATGGCGCGGGCAGGGGTCTGGCGTGGGGCGGTCGGCGGACCGGCCGTGTCGGCGGGTGTGGACCGAGCTGTCCTGGGTGCTCCCGTCCTGGAATCGAGTGCGTCGGCGATCGTGCTGGACCGTTCCGGCGGCGTGCTGCCGGTGAACAGTCCGCCCAGGTTGGGCCGGCCGTTGGTCGTCATACCGCGACCTCCACCCGTCCGGTGCCCTCGCGCTCGGCGATGGCGGCCAGCATCTCCCGCGCCAGTTCCGCGTAGTCGGCTGCCAGTCCGGACGCGGAGGAATCACGGCTGAGCAGGCTGTCGCCGGTGTCGACCGAGACACCCTTGCGCAGCCGATTGATGCGCTTGGACTTGTCTTTTCGGTGCACCTGCTCGAGCTCGTGCGGCAGCAGGCCGCGACTGCGCATGTCGACGGCAGCACTTTCGAGGTAGCGGATCGAGGTGGTGAAGACCGGCGCGGCGCCGCCGAGCGTGTCGTCCAGCGCAGCCCGCACCCGTTTGATCAGCCGGGTGCTGCCCGCACGCACGCCGAAGAGCACGACGCCCAGCAGCGTCAGATCAGGGTTGAGGGCGCGGGCGGCGGCGAAACGCTGCGCGACGACGACCAGGCCGTCCAGGCTGGCATCGTCGGATCGCGTCGGGATGATCAGGTAGTCCGACGACGCGAAGACCAGCTCCTGCAGGATCGGCTCCCCGGGAGGGGTGTCGACCAGGACGAGGTCGTAGTCCTCGTCGGTCCCTTCCGGGCGCAACCGGTCGATGGCGGGACGCAGGCCCGGCAACGCCGCGCCGCGCGCACCCCGAGAAGTGAAGGCGGGCGCAACATCCCAGAGCGCCGGGCCACCCGCGACGACGTCGAGCCGGTCCCGAACGCCCCGGCTGACCTCCAACGGCAAGCCGTGGGTGATGGCCAACCCCAGGCTGTTGCCGTCCTGCGGGCCGTAACCCAGGTCCCGGCCCAGGTTTCCCTGCGGGTCGGTGTCGACCACCAGCACCCGGTGCCCCGCGGCGGCGATCTGGCCGGCCAGTCCAGCGGTCAGGGTCGTCTTGCCGACCCCGCCTTTGCCATTGGCGATCGCGACGACTCGTCGCATGCCGCACATCCCTTCAGGTCGAACCCGTGCCGGCATCGTCCCGCTCCCGGCCGCTCCGCCGGGCAGAGCCACGCCGAAGCAGGCCTGAGTAATGCAGCACAGGCACGGTCCCGTGCTGGCGCTGCGATCCTATGCCGTCGCGGCCGCCCTATGCTGACGCAATGGCGAAGCGCTCATGGTCAGAACTCGGTACCCCGGCGCGGGCGGCCATCGTGATCGGCGCCGCCATCGAGGCGGTCCTCACCACGACCGCGCTGCGCGACCTGCACTCGCGGGACAACTCGCGGCTGAACGGCCCACGCTGGCTCTGGCGGCTCGCGATGGTCGTGCAACCGCTGGGACCGATCAGCTACCTGATCCTCGGCCGCAAGCGCGGCTGACGGCCGGGTCGCCGCCGCTGCGACCAGTGCATAGCCTCTCCGGATGGTCGACTACTTCGCCGGTGACTCCCGGACCAATCACGAACGCATGCTGGCCGGCGATCTGTACATCTCCGACGACCCGAACATCGCCAGCGAGCAGCAGCGCGCCGTCCGGTTGTCCGCCGAGTACCACGCGGCCTATGTGCGGGACAGCGAGCACGCGCGGCCGATTTTGGTGGAACTGCTCGGTGCGCTCGGCGATGAGGCGCACATCCGGCCCCCGCTCTTCGTCGACTACGGCACCTTCATCACCGTCGGTGCCAGGACGTTCGTCAACTACAACCTGGTGGCCCTGGACGTTGCCCCCATCAGCATCGGCGACGACTGCCAGATCGGCCCCAACGTGCAGTTGCTGACGCCCACCCACCCGGTCGAGGCGCAACCCCGCAGGGACAAACTCGAGGCAGCGAAGCCGATCTCGATCGGCGACAACGTCTGGATCGGCGGCGGCGCGATCGTGCTGCCCGGGGTGACGATCGGCGACAACACGGTGATCGGCGCGGGAGCGGTGGTCTCGAAGGACATCCCGGCGAACGTCATCGCCGTCGGGAACCCCGCCAGGGTGGTCAGGTCGATCGAGTGACCCCGCCGCCGAACAGTCGCAGCGTCAGGTAGCCGGCGAGCGAGGCGACGACCGCGACCGGGAGCAGGTTCGCCGGCACCACCAGCAACACGAGGAACGCCGACGCTGCGACCCGGCGCAGAGTGGCGAACAGCACCCCTGCCGCGACGCCCGCGACCGCCACCACGGGGTTGAGCGGCGCCACCACCTGGGAGACCGACAGCGCGGCCGCAGTGGCGACGAACAGCATCGGATAGAAGTGGCCACCCTTCCACCCCGCACCGAGCAGCAATGCGACCAGCACCAGCTTGATGGCCGCCAGCGCGGCCAACTCACCCGCGGATCGGCTGCCGAGTGTGCTGACCACATCGTCGATGCCGTCCTCGCCGGAAAACAGCAGCAGCTGGTTCCAGGAACCCACCGCGCCGAGCAGGACCCCGCCCGCGACGGCGAGCAGGATCGGGTGTGGCAGGCGTTCGCGCAGCCAGCCGAACCAGCCGTGGATGTGCCGGTACACGAGCCCGATCGCCAGCCCGAGCAAACCCAACGGCACCGCCCAGAGGGCATCGGTGCCGTTCCGGGCAGGTTCGTACGCCGGCCAGTCGGCGACGATGGCGAAGCCTGGCGTCGGCACCATCGAGAACGCGAACAATGCCGCCAGCCCGCTGACCAGAGCCAGCAGCACCCGTTCGGCGCGCGGGATGGTCCGTGCGTCCGGTTTCTCCACCGCCGTGGCCGCGCCACCGAGCGGAGAGGCGAACAGGGCGGTGAACACCGCGGCGATCGCGATGTCCTGACCGACGCCGGCCGCCTCCTTGCTGAGCAACCGGGCGAGCGCGACTGCGATGCAGCCGCCCAGGAAGACCAGACCCAGTTCCGGGCCCAGCGCGCCGCCGAACACGAGCGAAACACCCAACAGGTAGAGCGCCTGCGGCAGCACCCGGATGTCGAAGCCGCGGCTGCCCACCTCGTGCGACAGCAACTCGTCGAGCGGCGCAGGGTGATCACCCAAGAACCGTTGGCCGAGCCCGACCAGTACGCCACCGACGGTGCAGACGGCCAATGCGTACCAGCGGGAGTCCACACCGAGTGCTGCGGGTAGGTCGTCCCAGAGCAGTGCGATCAGCTCGTTGATCACCCAGAAGAACCCGGCGGTGAGCCACCCCATCAGGAGTCCGCCGACGGCCGCGCTGATGATCAGCAGCAGCACCCGGCTCCGGCTCCCGGTGCGGCTCCTCGAACCGTCGACCATCTGCACCCCCACCGGACATCGGCCAGCCACCGGACATCGGATTTGCTGAGGACCGTACGCCCACTGCTGCGACGGAGGTGCTCGACAGAGCTGCCCGCAACGGCCGGCGGCTACCGTGCAGCGGTGCAGGTGACGACCGCTGACGAGCACGCCGACGACAGCCCCGGACCGACGGACGACCCCGGCCCCCCGGCGCTGGTCACGGTGCCCTGGCACCAGGACGGAACCGGCCCGGTCCCGACCGCCGACGGGCCGGTGACCAACCGTCCACGCAAGGTCGTGATCCGGACGATCAGCAAGGCGTGGGCCGATTCGCTGTTCGGGATGAGCTCGCAGGCCGCGTTCTGGTGCGCGATGTCGACCGCGCCGTTCCTGCTGGCGCTGCTCGGGCTGTCGGGGATCGTCACCCGCTGGTTCTTCGGCCCGGACACGATGGTCGAGATCCGTTCCCAGGCATCGACTTTCCTGAACACCATCTTCAATGAGGAGGTTGCCGACAACCTGATCGGCAACACCATCGACACGATCCTGAACAACCAGACCGAGGCCATCTCGGTGGGGTTGGTGATCAGCCTGTGGGCCGGCTCATCGGCAATCTCGGCCTTCGTCGAATCGGTGACGATCGCCTACTGCCAGCACGAGGCACGTCATCCGGTGATCGAACGGATCTTCGCGCTCGGCGTGTACATCGTCGCGCTGTCCGGCGAGATCGTCGCGGTGCCGCTGCTCGCGATCGGACCGGACCGGGTGCCCGCGCTGTTCCCCGACTCCTGGCAGCCGATGGTCTCGCTGATCCTCGGCTACCTGTACTACCCGGGACTGGCCCTGGGCCTGATCCTGCTGGTCGCCGTGCTCTACAAGGTCGCGCCACGGCACAAACACGCCTTCTACCGCGGGCTGCCGGGGGCGGCACTGGCTGCTGCGGTGTTCCTGGTGGCGAGCACCGGACTACGCCTGTACCTCTCCTACGCGTACAGCCACGGGCTGACCTACGGTGCGCTCGCGACGCCGATCACGTTCCTGCTGTTCTACTACTTCATCTCGATGTCGATCATCCTGGGAGCGCAGTTCAACAACGCACTGCTGGAGTACTACCCGCCGATGGCGCGGCAATCAGACAAGGTCGCACCCGCCGCTCAGCGCTGAGCCGATGGTCCGGACGGGTGCGCCGGCGTCTCCGGATCCACGGCAGCGGCTTCCGGTGCGCCGCCCAGCCGGTCGCGGAGGCGATTGCGGCGCTGCTCGTAATCGACATCGAAACGCTGCTGCGACCTGGCGAGCTTACCGCCGCTGTACCGTCGCCTGCCCCAGACCGATGTCGGCTTGGCAAGCCTGATCGCCCCCACCGTCGCAACGATCGGCACGACGATGCCGATCATGCCGGTGGCGATCTTGCCCTTGAGGAAACAGATCACCGCACTGACGAGGTGGACCGTGACCCCCAGGAGGTACAGCCAGGTGGCGACGTCGTCCGGCCTTGCCGCGCCGATTGGTGAGCCCTGCAGCAGCAGTGCGGCCCCGAGCGCCCCTGCGATCAGAATCGCATCGATCGACTTCCTGCCCTCAGCGCCCCAGTAGACGTCGTCGAGGTGGAACCACAGCGCGAACTCGTCGAGCGCAAGAGCCGCACCTATCCCGAAGAGCGCGGCCAGCACCTCGGTCCACGGCGACTCGGGACTGAACCGGAATTCGATCAACCCGGACACCAGCACCAGCAGGATGCCCCACACCTGATGGTGGACGTGCACCCCCGCGATGTAGATGTCCGACAGGCCCCCACCGCCCGCTTCGGTGGTCGGGGCGGGTTGGCTGTTCTTCGCGCGGATCCGCCGGGTGATGCCGCGGGTGATGGCGAACGTGACCAGGAAACCGATCAGGGCCCAGACCGCGGCCGCCCGACCGGTCTCGACCAGAAGCCGCTGATACCAGTCCACCGCTGCCGTCCCTTCACCCGTGCACCCGGGCCCAAGCGCATCACCGGGCGAAACCGATGAATGGGCACGAACCGGATTTCAGGGTAAGCGAAACGCGGGTGACGTCGTGGCCGCGGTGCCGCAGGATGCTCGGATGACCGACCCGATCCGGCGACCTCGCCGGAACAGGGTCACGCCGCTCGGCGACCTCGTGGCAACCGGTCTGCGCGGAAGCTGGCTCGGCAACCGCGGAATCCTGCACAGCGGCACGGACATCGTGAGCTTTCACCGCAGCAAACTCTGGATCATTTGCGCCCTGCAGTACCGGGACTGGCGGGTGCGGCAGTGGCAGCCCGGGCATTACACGGTGCTGTTCTTCCACGACGAGGCGCTTGCGCTCGCGGCAGGACACCGGCCGTGCGCGCTGTGCCGGCGTCCGGCGTACCGGGAGTACCAGCAGCTGGCCGGTGGGTCCCGGACGGCCGAGGACCTGGACGGCCGCCTCCACGCCGAGCGACTGATCCCGCGCAGCCACCGGCGGCGCCTGCACCCGACGGAATGGCCGGATATTCCGGTCGGCGGCTTCGTCCTGCTCGAGGACGGCCCAGCGCTCGTGGTGGGGGACGCCGTCGTGAGCTGGACACCCGGCGGGTACACCGTCGCGCAGCCCCGGCCGTCAGGCGGGCGCGTCCCGATGATCACGCCGCCGTCTTCCGCGCTCGCGTTGCGAGCGGGTTACCCGGTTCAGATCGATTCCGCGGCAACCGCTCTCGCGGGTCGGTGAACCTCGACCAGCGCGTCCTGTCCCACCTCCGCGACCGAGCGGTACCCGCACAACCCGAGGGTGAGGTCGAACTCGGCGAGCACGTTGCCGACCACCTCGCTGACCCCGGTCCGCCCCGCGAGTCCGAGCCCGAGGGCGTAGGGCCTGCCGAGGCACACCGCCGTCGCGCCGAGCGCGATGGCCTTGAGGACGTCGACGCCACCGCGGATTCCGGAATCCATCAGCACCGGGATCGCGCCGCCGACGGCGTCGACCACACCCGGCAGGCTGTCCAGCGCCCCGCGCCCACCGTCGACCTGGCGGCCACCGTGGGTGGACACGATCAGGCCGTCCACGCCCGCATCGACGGCGCGACGGGCGTCGTCGGGATGCTGGAGCCCTTTGAGCACGATCGGCAATGACGTCATCGCCCGCAGCCTTGGCAGGTCGGCCCAGTCCAGGGATGGGCGGGAGTAGGTCTCCAGGAAGGTCTGGACGGCGGCTCTCGCTGCGGGCAGGTTGCCGACCCGCCGCCCCGGTGCGGTGCTCGACATCCGGTTCAAGGACCTGATGAGGGACGGGATCTCACGGAGACGGGGGCGGGGCGTGGGCTGGTCGGCTGTCACCCGGTTCGCCGTCAGCTTCCGGAACACCGGATCGCTGGTGTACTGCGCGATCCCGTCGCCGAGCGCGAACGGGAGGTAGCCGAGGTTCAGATCGCGGGGGCGCCAGCCCAGCATCGTGGTGTCCAGCGTGACCACGATCGCGTCGCAGCCGGCCTTCTCGGCCCTCCCGACGAGGCTCGCGACGAGGTCTTCGGACGTCGACCAGTAGAGCTGGAACCAGCGCGGGGCATCCCCCATCACCGCGGCGCAATCCTCCATCGACCGCGACGCCTGGTTCGAGAAGATGTACGGGACACCATGTTCCGCCGCAGCGGCGGCCACGGCGACGTCGGCCTCCCGGTGCACGATTCCCAGCGCGCCGATCGGGGCCAGCAGCAGCGGCGCGGGCAGTCGCCGCCCGAACAGCTCGATGCCGGTGTCCCGGACGGACACGTCACGCAACATCCGTGGAACCAGTTGCCACCGGTCGAACGCCTCCCGGTCGGCCCGCATGGTGTGCTCGGAGCCGGCGCCGCCGGCCAGGTAGCCGTAGGCCCGCCGCGAGAGCTTCCGGCGGGCACGGCGATCCAGACCCGGCCAGTCGGTCGGCACCGCGGGCGTCGTCCCGAACACCCCACGGGCGTAGATCGCGGCCTGCCTGGCCCGGCCCACTCCGACCGCTCGTTCCGCCATCGGGCCATCTTCCCGGATCAGCCGGGAGAGTCCCCCTCACGGCGCAGGATCTGCGCGACCACCCGCATCAGCATCACCGACGAGATGACAAGACCGATGTAGCCGACCGCCAACAGACCCCCGACCTCCTGTTCGGGCCGGGCCAACGCCACCCCGCCGAGCATCAGGGCGGACGCCACCAGTCCGATACCGGCGACGCCGGCGAACATCGCGCGGTCCAGCCAGCGGCTCAGGTTCGCGCTGCCGGCGCCGGAGAAGGCATCAACCTGAAACCGCACCCGCCCCGAGCGGAGTTGCAGCGCAACGTCTTCGGTCAGCCCCGGCAAAGCTCGGAGGGCGGGCAGGGTACGCAGCAGCTCGCGTTGGAAGGCGTCCTGCGCCGTTGCCGGGGTCATCTCCATCGAGGCACCGAAGTGGCCGGCAGCCGCCGTCGCGAGATCGACCTTCGGGTCGAGCACTCGCAGTGTTCCCTCCAGGGTCACCAGCGCCCGCGCGAGCAGGGTGAGGGTGGGTGGCACGGGGATGTCGTGCCTGCCCATCAGCGAGATGATGTCCTGCAGGCTCCGCGGGTCGAACCCGCCGGAATGCAACTGCTCGCTGAGGACACGACTGAGTTCGGCTTCCAGCGCCTGGGTCTGGATCGCGTCACCGTCTGCGCCGGCGAGGGTCCGCAACGAGCGTGCGAGCAGCGCGGGCTGCCGGGTCGCCATACCGGCCGCCATCAATTGCAGCGCGTCCATCGTCACTGGGTCGATCAGGCCGACGGCGCCGAAGTCGATGAGCCACAGGGTTCCGCTGCCGTCGATCAGGATGTTGCCGGGGTGCGGGTCCGCATGGAAGACACCGGCCGTCATCACCTGGTTCAGGAAGGCTGCCAGCAACCGGTTTGCGAGTTCCGGCCTTGGCACACCGGTCGCGTCGACAGCCGCCGTGTCCGCCACCGAGCGGCCCTCCACCCGCGCGATGACCAACACAGCCTCCGAGCTCAGCGATGCCACGATCTCCGGCACCTCAACGCCGGCCCCCGTCGTCACGGAGGCGACGGCCCTGGCGTTGGCCGCCTCGTGCACGTAGCTCAGCTCCTGCTCGACTGACTTGACCAGTTCGTCGGCGAGGGCGACCAGACCGAGCGACCTGGCCGCCTCCGAGCGACGGACGGCCGCCCGGCTGGCCCAGCGCAACACGGCCGAATCCCGCGCGACGCCGACCTCGATGTCCGGGCGGCGGACCTTGACCACCACCCGCCGGCCACCGTGCAGCACGGCCGCATGGGTCTGTCCGATCGACGCGGCCGCCAGCGGTTCGTCGGAGAAAGCGGCGAACGCCTCGCTGATCGGCGCACCCAGCTCGTCCTCGATCCTGGCGCGGATCTGGTCCAGCGGGACCACTTTGACGTTGGACTGCAGGTCGGCGAGTTCGGCGATCAGCGGTGCCGGAAGCAGATCCGTACGGGTCGACGCGATCTGCCCGAACTTGATGAACATCCCCCCGCAGTCCTCCAGGAACCCGCGAATCCGCAGGCCACCTTCGGGGCTGGACAACGCGGCCTTCGATGCCAGCCGCGGACCCGCCAGGCCGTGCTTGCGGGCGATTCTGGACACCTCCCAGAGTCGGCCGCCGATGGTGGAGAACGTCCGCACCCGAGTACGGAGCCGGGTGCGACGACCGATTTTCCGCGGACGGAGGACCGCTTCCAGCGAGATGCTCACGACCATCGTCGCCAGCAACGCGAACCCGAAGGCGACGAGGACGACGTCGTCGGCGGTGGCATCCTCATCGCGTTGCAGGATGCCCGCGGCGACGACCAGTCCGGTCAGGCTGCCCAGCAGTCCGGCAGCGGCAGCACGGAAGAAACCGCGGCGGACACCGAGGATTCGACCGGAGACGAAGCCGACCCCGAGCACGAAAACGATGGCGCCGATGCTCTCCCAAAAGGACAAATCAAGTTCCAGGGACATTGCGCCAGCGTGATCACCGGAATGGCGGATGTCCAGTGATCTCCCGGCGAGTCGGGTCCCCCGTCACCGCACTGATTCGCGGTGGGCCGGATGGGGTACCGCTGGCGCAACAGCAGAACCTCGGCCGCTACAGCGGGTTGAGGTGATCAGAAGGAGCTGATATGGCGGCTGACAAAGACGTGAGCAAGGGCGACGAGGTCTCGTGGAAAACCCATGGGACGACGACGCACGGCAAGGTGGAGAAGAAGATCACCTCGGACACCGAGGCCGCCGGGCGCACCGTGCGGGCCAGTGACGACGACCCGCAGTACCTGGTGAAGAGCGACAAGAGCGGCCGGGAAGCGGTCCACAAACCCGAAGCGCTGCACAAGGACTCGTGATGACGACGCAGGGTGGGTCCAGCGGCTCGCGGGCCGCCGACGCCGGGAAACGTGCCGCCGACTCCGCCGAGGACGCGGGCCAGGAGGCGATGGCCAGTCGGCCGTTCCGCATCCTGCTCACCGTCGGCCTGATCGCATACGGGATCGTCCATGTGCTGATCGGCTGGATCGCACTCCAGCTCGCCTGGAGCGGGCTGACCGGCGGAGACGGCGGGGGCGAGGCATCCCAGCAGGGAGCACTGGCGGAGATCGCCGCGCAGCCGTTCGGCGCCGTCCTGTTGTGGATCATCGCCGTCGGCCTGCTCGCCATGACGATCTGGCAGATCGTGGAGGCCATCTGGGGCCACCGTGACCGTCCGGAAGGTTGGAAGCGGATTCGCAAGCGCCTCGGCTCGGCCGGCCGGGCCGTCGCGTACGCCACCATCGGGATCGCCGCCGTTCGCATCGTGCTGGGCAGCTCCGGTTCCAGCGGCAACAAGGAGGAAGGCTGGACGGCGCGGCTGCTGTCCGCCCCCTTCGGCCGGATCCTGGTGATCGCGGTCGCTGTCGCGATCATCGTGCTGGGTGTCCGGCTGATCCGGCGGGGCGTG
This sequence comes from Nakamurella sp. GG22, assembly GCF_052976845.2. Taxonomy (NCBI): domain Bacteria; kingdom Bacillati; phylum Actinomycetota; class Actinomycetes; order Nakamurellales; family Nakamurellaceae; genus Nakamurella; species Nakamurella sp. GG22. The sequence goes on from NZ_JBRIIO020000007.1 coordinate 161,255, forward strand.
AAGAAGAAGTTCACCGAGGACCTGGCGGGTGGCGTCAGTCAGGGCGTGGTCCGGCTCGGCCAGGCGGGGTACATCGCGAAGGGCATCGCCTTCGTCATCGTCGGCGGCCTGTTCGGCTGGGCGGCGGTGACCTACGACCCGGAGAAGGCGGGCGGGCTCGACGAAGCACTCCGCACCGTCAACGGGGCCCCGTTCGGTTCGGTGCTGCTCACCCTGCTCGCCCTCGGCCTGGTCTGCTTCGGCGTCTACTGCTTCGTCTGGGCGCGCCACCCGCGGGTGAGCACGGCAGGGAGCCGCGGCGCACGGTCGTGACACGGCGCTGAACCAGACTCGAGTGCCCGGTCTGGGGTGGCGGACGTCCTCTTTCGACCCCTTTCGCTGCGTTCCCGCGATCCTCGTGACAAGCTGACGCGACGGTCAACGACCGGCCGCCGTCCGCTGCCACCCGATGGAGCCAGTGATGTCAGATAAGAAGAAGGACGGCGACGACTCGCCGGGCAAGCCCCCCAAGATCAAGAAGAAGGCCTACGAGACCGAGTTGCGAAGGCTGCAAACCGAACTCGTCACGATGCAGCAGTGGGTCAAGGCCTCCGGCACCCGCGTGGTGGCGATCTTCGAAGGTCGTGACGCGGCCGGCAAGGGCTCCGCGATCAAGCGGATCAACGAGTACCTCAACCCGCGCAACGCCCGCATCGTGGCCCTCCCTGCCCCGACCGAACGGCAGCGCAGCCAGTGGTACTTCCAGCGTTACATCGAGCACCTCCCCGCGGCCGGCGAGATCGTGCTGATGGACCGCTCCTGGTACAACCGGGCGGGCGTCGAGCGGGTGATGGGCTTCTGCACCAGCGACGAGTACCGGCGCTTCCTGCACCAGGCACCGATCTTCGAGCGTCTGCTCGTCGAGGACGGCGTGCTGCTGCTGAAGTACTGGTTCTCGGTGTCGGACGTCGAGCAGGAACGGCGGTTCAAGTCACGCCTCACCGACCCGATGCGCCGCTGGAAGCTCTCGCCGATGGATGTGCAGTCGATCAGCCGGTGGGAGGACTATTCGCGGGCCAAGGACGAGATGTTCATCCACACCGACATCGCCGAGGCACCCTGGTACACGGTGGAAAGCGAGGACAAGAAGCGCTCGCGCATCAACGTCATCTCGCACATCCTGTCGGCCGTCCCGTACCAGAACCTGGCGCCCGAACCGGTGACGATCCCGGAGCGGCCGAAGTCCATCAGCTACGTGCGTCCGCCGCGTGACGAGTTCCGGTACGTGCCCGACCATGCCGCCTCGCTGGTGAAACCCGCCCTCTGACGCGTCTTTCAGCGACGATCGGGTGCGTCGCCGGGCCGTCGATGACGGCTCGGCGGCAAACCCAGCTCACTGCGGATGCGGGTCACCCGCTGCACCGCATCCGCGCGGATCGCCTGCTCGTCGATGGTGGTGAGCCGACCGTTCTCGAGCAGGCGGCGTCCCGCCACGAAGACGTCCGTGACGTCCGCCCCGCGGGCGGCGTACCCGAGAAACGACGTCGGATCGGGCAGGGGCGTCGCCGCCGGCCCGGTGATGTCCAGCAGGATCAGATCGGCGACCTCGCCGACCGCGAGCGTTCCGCTCAATCCCCCGCCGAGCGCGGCCGCCCCGCCGCCGGTCGCCATGGTGACCAGATCAGCCCCGCTGACCAGCGCAGGGTCGTGATGTTTCCCGCGCTGCACCAGCACCCCCAGCTTGATCTCCTCGAACAGATCGGCGCTGTTGTTCGACGCCATCGAATCGGTGCCCAGCGCCAGCGTGACGCCGGCCAGCCGGTACTCGGCAACCGGCGCGATCCCGGCTCCGAGCTTCATGTTCGACACCGGGTTGTGCGAGACGGTGACGTTCGGACCGGCGAGGAGACGGATGTCCCCCGGCTGGGCGTGCACGGCGTGGGCGACATGGGTCGGGCCTTCGAGCAGCCCGAGGCTGCCGGCGAGGGCGATCGGCGAGGCACCATGGCCGTCGATGCTGTCCCGCACCTCCGCGGCCGTTTCCGACAGGTGGATGTGCACCCCGAGGCCCGACGCCTCGGCCCGCTGTGCCACGTCGGTGAGCAGGTCCGGACCACAGCTGTAGGGCGCGTGCGGACCGTAGGCGACGCTGACCAGGTCGTCGCCGGCGAACTCGGCCGCCAGTGCGGCCGTCGCGTCGAGCACCTGCGCCCCGGTCTGCGGTGTCGCTGCGGGATAGCCGACCGCGTCGTACCCGAAGACCGCCGGCGCCGCCTGCACCCGCAGGCCGGCGGCGTGCACGTCGGCGAGCAGACCGCTGTCCCACAGGTACATGTCCAGGAATCCGACGGTGCCGCTCCGGATCATTTCCGCCATCGAGAGCAGGAGCCCGGCCCGGATGTCGTCGCGGGTCATCCTCACCTCGAACTCGCGCACGTGAGACAGCCACTGTCGCAGGGGCTCGTCGTCGCTGTGCCCGCGGAGCAGGCTCATCCCGGCATGGGTGTGGGCATTGATCAGACCGGGAGCGACCAACCGGTCCGACGCGTCGATGTCACCGTCAGCCAGCGGGCCACGCCGCGCACCGAGGTAGGTGATCCGCCCGGTGTCCGGCGAGAACGCCAGTTCGGCGGCCGGGTACCAGGTATGGGCAGCGGCGAGCACGGTCCCGCCGACGATCCTTGTCTCCCGGCTCACAGCACACTCCCGGTTGTACGTCTCGCAGCGGCGCTCCCGCGGTCGCCTACAGCGCCGACAGGCCCTGCCACTCGTCGTAGGACATTGCCCAGATGTAGATCTCGCCGTCCTCCGGCCCCAGCTTCACCGATGTCCCACTGACCTCGACAGGATCTCCCCAGATCGCAGACTTGTAGTACGCCTCCGCGTCGGCCAGCGACAGGTTGACACAGCCGTGGGTGACGTTGCTGCTTCCCTGCGCCGCCGTGCTGGCCGGGTTGGCGTGGATGAACTCGCCGTTGTTGCTGATCCGCACCGCCCACTTCTCGGGCTGGTTGGAATAGCCGTACCGGGGGTTGTTCATCAGCTTGGTCTCGAAGAACTCGTTGACGACGTGCGTCCCCGATCTCGTGATGAGGTTGGGATCGCCGGTGTCCTCACCGCGGCCGTAGGAAGCGGGGTACTTGGCGACGGCCTTGCCGTCGCGCTCGACCACCAGCTCGTGCGAGTTGACGTCGGCGATGACGACCTGATTCCGGCCGATGGTGAAATCGGTCGTGAGATCCGAGCCGACGTAAGCGTTGTCGGCAAGCTTGAGCCCGTAGATCTTCGCCTCGACATGGACCTTGGTGTCGGCCGGCCAGTAATCCTTGGTGCGGTAGTCCAGCGACCAGCGACCGTCGTCGTGCTGTACCCAACCCCAGGACCCGACCACCTTGGGCGTTGTCGTCACGGACACGTTCTTCTGGATCAGCGCCTTGTCCTGCGGCTCGACGCCGAAGGTCACGCTGATCGGAGCCGCCACACCGACCACGGCACCGTCGACCGGGTTGATCGTGTTGCGCACCTGGGTGTCGGTTCCGACCGTGGTGAACGTCCCCTTGACCGGGACCTTCTTGCCGTCGGTGCCCGTCGCCGTGCCGCCGAGGCTGTACGTCTTGCCGAAGCCGAGTACCTCGTCGACGGTGAAGGTGGTGCCGTCCTCGGAGACGGACGCGTCGACGAGTGTGCCCTCGGGGTTCTTCAACGTCACGTCGTCGAACGTCCCCTTGTCGACGGTGACCGCGATGGGTTGGGAGGGCGACAGCCCCTTGCTGTTCAGCGCCGGGCGTGCCGAAATCGATGCGACCGGCGGGACCACGACCGGGGAGGGCGGTACCGAGCTGGACGGAGCCGCCGGGGAAGCGGCGCCATCCGATGCCGGTGCGCCGGTTCCGCTGCCGTCCGGGATGGCATTGGCGGTCGAGGTGACCGTGGTCGTACCCGCAAGGGAGCCGCTACTGCAGCCGGCCAGCACGGTCACCACGGCCATCAACGCCGCCAACAGGGTCAGCAGACGACTCCTGCGCGAACGCCAGGGTGCTCGAAACATGTTTCTCCACCGCCCATCACAGGTCTCCCCGGGCGAGGAAGATCCCCCCACGCCGCGTCGGCCGATCCATTCCGGCCAGGGCCCAGGGTAACCCGAGGGCCCGACAGCCGTGCTCGACCCGGTGGTCGCGACCTAGCGGAACAGCCGCCTGACGACGACCAGTGCCACCAGCGCACCCACCGCCATCAACGCGTACTTGACCTTGGGGTCGGCGAGGGTGTCTGCCAGCGTCTGCCGGCCCTGCTCGACCACCCGCTTGGGGTTCGCGCGGGTGGTCAGCTCGTCGACCGCGATGGCGAGTGAGTCCCGGGCGCGCTCGATCTCGGCCTGGATGGTTTCCGCGTCGCGCGCCACTGCGCCTCCCATACTGTGGTGACTGACTTGTGGTGACTGCCTCGGTGAGAAGGTCCACGGACGTCCCGAATGCGGTCCGCGGGTGTTTACCCTAGCCGCATGGACAGCACACCCCTTGACGTGGGCGACGTCGCGCCGCCCTTCACCCTTCCGGACGCCGACGGCAACCCCGTTTCCCTGTCGGATTTCGCCGGCAAGCCGGTGATCGTCTACTTCTACCCGGCCGCGATGACGCCCGGCTGCACCACCGAGGCCTGCGATTTCAGCAGCGCACGGAGCCAGACCGACGGCGGCGGGTACACCGTGCTGGGGATCTCCCCCGACAAGCCGGAGAAGCTCGCCACGTTCCGGGACAAGGAGAGCCTGAGCGTCACGCTGCTGTCCGATCAGGACCGGTCGGTGCTCACCGCGTACGGCGCCTACGGCGAGAAGAAGCAGTACGGACGCACCGTGCGCGGCGTGATCAGATCGACGTTCGTCATCGGGCCCGACGGCCGGCTGCAGCAGGTGTGGCGCAACGTGCGGGCCACCGGGCACGTCGCCCGCGTCCTGAAGGAACTGGGTCTGGCAAGCTGACACCTGCCGTCAGCGGCACATTGGCGCTAGATGCAGTGGCTTTAGATGCAGTGGCGGGGCCGTAGCCCAATTGGCAGAGGCACACGGTTTAGGTCCGTGCCAGTGTGGGTTCGAGTCCCACCGGCCCCACCAGCACGACGGAGCGAACCTCGTTGTGGAGGACCCAGGAATTGAACCTGGCGAGACGCCCCGAGTGCGTATCCCCCTGGACAGCCGTACTGCTGGCTGCCCCGGAAATGTAACCGCTGCCCGAAATGCCCGCAACCTGGCCCGGGTGGCGACCCGCTCGGATGACGTGCCCCTGCTGGTCGCCATCTGCCGCGCAATCGGCAACACGCGGCCTCCGCTCCCCCGTCTTCGGCCGGTCACAACGGACGATAGGGATGCCTCCACCATGCCGGTGAGGGTCTCGAGCGAAGGCCGAACAAAGGCCAGTGGCAGCAAAAGGGGCGAGAAACATGACCGGACCGGATACCGCGAACCCGTCGGGTGGCAGCGACGGGGACTCGCGCAACGGCGTGGACTCGTCCAACGGAGGCGTCACCACCGTCGCCCCGTCGCAGTCCTACCCAGCCGCGACACCCTTCGCCGATGACGTCGCGAGCAGCCCGTACGGGGCGCAGTCGAGCTACCAGGCGGACCCGACGGGATCGTCGGTGATGACCGACAAGCCCGCTTCCAACTGGTCCGGCAGCCCCTACGAGCCGTTGCCGTCCGACCCGCCGACCGACTACACGTCCCCGTCACCGGACGCCTACGGCAGCGCCGCGCCGATGTACGGCGACTCCTCTCCCACCTACATCGCTCCGGCGGCGGACCAGCGCCCGGCGCCCGCGGCGGTGAGCGGAAAGCAGACCAAGTCCCGGGCGATCGCCGGGCTGGTCAGTGCCGCGCTCGGCACCCTGCTGGTCGTCGGTGGGCTCTATCTGGTCGGCGAGTTCGGTTTCCGCATCTACGACGTGATGCTGAACATCGGCGGCAGGCCGGCGCCGTGGGACATCGTCTGGACGTCGGTGGGTGCCGCGATGATCTTCGCTGCGGTGCTGCTGAACGGCTGGTCGCCGTGGGCGACCCTGCCCGCCGGCCTCGCGCTGACCTCGGTGGGTGTGTGGTCCATCGCCTGGTACGACGGTGCCGACCGGGTCGCCACCGCGATCGACCGGCTGTACGCCCGGCCGGAGATGGTCGTCTGGGGCATCACCGGTTGGCTGCTGGTGATCGGTCTGTTGCTGGTGGGGGCGAGCGGCGCGGCCATCATCGCGCGGGCTGCCGGGCGTCGCCGGGGTCTGCCGACCCGCTAACGGGCGTCGAGCACCGTCGTCAGCTCGGGAAGCATTGCGGCCAGCGCTCTTCCGCGGTGGGACAGCGCGTCCTTCTCCGCCGGAGACAGCTCGGCCGAGGTCCTGCCGTCCTCGGCGGCATCGCTCTCGTCGGGGACGAACACGGGGTCGTAGCCGAACCCGTTGACACCGGCCGGCTCTCGGACGACGCGGCCCCGCCAGACACCCCGGACGACGCGCGCAGGTTCGCCGGGCACCGCGAGGGCCAGGGCACAGACGAACGCGGCGCCGCGACGCTCGTCAGGGACATCGGCCAACTGGCCGAGCAACAGGGCCGTGTTGGCGTCGTCGTCACCGTGCCGGCCCGACCAGCGGGCCGACAGCACGCCTGGCATGCCGTTGAGCGCGTCGACCGCCAGACCGGAGTCGTCAGCGAGGCTGATCTCCCCCGTCTCGCGGGCGGCCTGTTCGGCCTTGGCGATCGCGTTCTCCTCGAAGGTCGCACCGGTCTCCGGCTCCTCGTCGAAAGCCGTGACATCGGCGAGTCCCAGGACCCGCACCCGGTCGCCGAGGATGCGTTGCAGTTCGGCCAGTTTCTTGACGTTGCGGCTGGCCAGCAGGACGCGACTCACGTGGTGGCCTGCCTGCTGGCCCCTGCGGCGACCGGTGATCCACCGGGTGCGACGGTGCCGCCCGCACCGGCCAGCGGTGCGGCCAGGGCGATCCGCTGCATCGCGGTCAGCTGCTCGATGCCGGCCAGCGCCGAGTCGATCATGGCGTTCAGCGTCGACCTCGCGAAGGTGGCTCCCTCCGCGGTGCCCTGTACCTCGACGAGGGTGCCGACCTCGGTGGCGACGACGTTCATGTCGACCTCGGCGCGGGCGTCCTCCTCATACGGCAGGTCGAGCCGGACCCGGCCGCCGACGACGCCGACCGATACGGCCGCGATCTGGCAGGACAGCGGCTGCGGGTCGTTGAGCCGGCCCTGCCCGCGAAGGAACGCGACAGCATCGGCGAGCGCCACGTAGGCGCCGGTGATCGCCGCGGTGCGGGTTCCGCCGTCGGCCTGCAGGACGTCGCAGTCGACGGCGATGGTGTTCTCTCCGAGGGCCCGGAGATCGACACACGCCCGCAACGAGCGGCCGATCAGCCGGGAGATCTCGTGTGTGCGGCCACCGACCCGGCCCTTGACCGATTCGCGGTCGTTGCGTTCGTGGGTGGCCGACGGCAGCATCGCGTACTCCGCGGTGAGCCAGCCCAGCCCGGAACCCTTGCGCCAGCGCGGCACACCGTTGGTCACCGATGCGGCACACAGCACCTTGGTGCCGCCGAACTCGACCAGCACCGATCCTGCCGGGTGTTGCTGGAATCCCCTGGTGAAGGTCACCGGCCGGAGTTCGTCGTCGGCTCTGCCGTCAGCGCGCGTCATGCGTTGCAGGCTAATCCCCCCGCGCGGCCGGCATGACCCCCGCTCAGGCCGGGAGGCTCAGGCCGGGACGCTCAGGCCGGCGACCGAACTGATCTCCGGGCCGAGGAAGCGCTGGCCGAGCCGGGCGAACGGCTCCGGGTCACCGGTGGCCAGGAACTCGTGCGGGGCGGTCGGTATCGTGCCCGGCGCCAGCAGGTCGAGCTCGGTGAGCCGGCGGTAGACGTCCTTGGCGGTCTCGTCCGCGCTGGACACCAGCGTCACGCCGTCACCCATCACCAGCGACAGCGCCCCGGTGAGCAGCGGATAGTGGGTGCAACCGAGCACCAGGGTGTCAAGACCGGTGCGCTGCAGCGGCGCCAGGTAGGCCTGGGCGAGTCCGATCACCTGCCGCCCCGACGTGATGCCGCGCTCGACGAAATCGACGAACGACGGGCACGCCACGGCGTGCACCCGAACTCCGGGGGCCGCATCGAAAGCGTCCTGGTAGGCGCCGGACTCGATGGTCGCCGAGGTGCCGATGACGCCGACGTCGCCGGTCCTGGTGACCGCGACCGCGCGCCGGACCGCCGGCCGGATCACCTCGACCACCGGCACGTCGTACCGCTCACGGGCATCGGCCAGGCACGCGGCGGAGGCGGTATTACACGCGATGACGAGCAGCTTCACGCCGCTGTCAACCAGCCGGTCACCGACGGCCAGCGCGTGGCGGCGCACCTCAGCGATGCTCAGTGGCCCGTAGGGCCCGTTGGCGGTGTCCCCGACGTACCGGACGCGCTCGCCGGGCAACTGGTCGATGATCGCCCGGGCGACGGTGAGACCGCCCACCCCGGAGTCGAAGATGCCGATCGGCCGGTCGTTCGGCGATCCGATGCTGCCGTTGGTCACCCGGAGGACGCTACCGGCCGATCCGGCTCAGCAGGCGCAGGTCAGGAGGTGACGGCAGCACGCGCGGCGGCCCGCCGTGGGCCGTCCGCCTTGCCGACCAGGAACGCGGCCAGCACTCCGCCGACCGCGCCGAACAGGTGCCCCTGCCAGGACACCGACACGACGCCGGTGATGTCGGCCGCGGCGACGGTGACGATGCCGGTCCAGAAGATGCTGCCGTAGACGGCGAGCAACACCAGTCCCAGCAGGATGTGCTGCCACGTGCGGGTCCAGATGCCGCGGGCGATCAGGAACGCCAACCAGCCGAACACGATGCCGGAGGCGCCCACTGTGATGCTCCCGGCGGGCGCGATCAGCCAGACGCCCAGCCCGGACACCAACCAGACCAGGACGGTCACCGCGACGAACTGCCGGACGCCGCCCAGCATGATCAGCACGCCCATGATCACCAGCGGGACGAGGTTCGACCACAGGTGCGCCCAGGAGCCGTGCAGCAGCGGCGCCGCAAGCACGCCCCACAGTCCGGACCAGTCACGCGGCTCGATGCCGTAGGCGGTGAGCCGGTAGCTCATCGCCCAGTTGACCAGTTGGACGATGATCAGCAGCGCCGCGAACGCGCCGACCGTGATCAGCGCCGGCTTGACTCGTTCGGGCAGCAGCGCGGAGCCGCGTTTGCGCGCCGGAGGGGTCGACGGTGTCGGCGCCGCCCCGAAACCACCGGCCGGCGGCGTGTAGGCCGTGGGTGTGTAAGGGCGCGAAGGGTCGAACGGCTGCGATGACGACGGCGTGGTCATGATTCCCAGGCTACCGACGGAGCCAGTGCCCGGTATCGGGGTGAACCCCCATCCCGAGGGGGTCCAGGCCCCATTCTCAGGCCCAGAGCTGGCCTTCCAGGCCGGACGCCGCGATGGCGTCGTCGCCGGCCTCGTAAACACCGGTCGACAGGTACTTCCAGCCGCCGTCGCACACCACGAAGGCGATGTCCGCCTCCACACCGTCGCGAACCGCCTTCGCGGCGATCCCCAGAGCGGCGTGCAGAATCGCGCCGGTGGAGATACCGGCGAAGATGCCCTCCACCTCGAGGAGCTCCCGGGTGCGGCGAACCGCGTCATCCGGCCCGACCGAGAACCGCGACGTGAGCACGGAGGCGTCGTACAGCTCGGGGACGAAACCCTCGTCGAGATTCCGCAGCCCGTAGACCAGCTCGCCGTAGCGAGGTTCGGCCGCGACGACGGCGATGTCCGGCACCTTCTCGCGCAGGTACCGACCGGCGCCCATCAGCGTGCCGGTCGTACCCAGTCCGGCCACGAAATGGGTGATGGTCGGCAGGTCGGCCAGCAACTCGGGACCCGTTGTCGCGTAATGCGACTGGGCATTCTCCGGGTTGCCGTACTGGTAGAGCATGACCCAGTCGGGATGGTCGGCGGCCAGCTCCTTGGCCATCGCGACGGCGGCGTTGGAGCCGCCCGCCGCGGGCGAGGAGATGATCTGCGCGCCGTAGGCCCGCAGCAGCAGCCGGCGCTCCTCCGAGGTGTTCTCCGGCATGACGCAGATCAGCCGGTACCCCTTGACCCGGCACACCATCGCCAGCGAAATGCCGGTGTTGCCGCTCGTCGGCTCGATCACCGTGCAGCCGGGGCGGAGCAGTCCGTCGGCTTCGGCCCTGGCCACCATCGCCAACGCCGGCCGATCCTTGATCGACCCGGTCGGATTGCGATCCTCGAGCTTCGCCCACAACCGCACCTTGGGGGACGGCGAGAGCCGCGGCAGGCCCACCAGGGGCGTGCCGCCGACCGCGTCGATCAGACTGCTGTACCGGGCCACGAAGAATCAGACTCCGGCGACCGGTGCCGCACCGCCGGCGACTGCCGGCAGGATCGTCACGTTGTCGCCCTCGGCGACCGTCGTCTCCAGGCCGCCGGTGAAGCGCACATCCTCGTCGTTGACGTAGATGTTCACGAAGCGGTGCAGTGCACCGTTCTTGATCAGCCGGTCACCCAGCCCGCTGTAGCGGCTGTCCAGGTCGGTGATCACCTCGGCGAGGGTGCCGCCCTCGGCGGACACGGTCTTCTCCCCCTTCGTGACCGGTCGCAGGATGGTCGGCACGGACACCGAAACGCTCATCAGGTTCTCCTCGTGATTCTGCTGGGCGCTCACCGCACACCGGTGGCGCACTGTCACTCGTCTGCTTCATTGTCGCTGACCACGAACACCGTGCCGGGCCTCGGCCGGGCACCACTCAGTCAGCGCTTCCCGCTGGTGCAACGTCGGGAGCGGCCGAGAAGATTTCCACGTCCTCCTCCGTCACATTCCCGTCGACGATCCGGTAGGACCGGAACTCGTGGCTGTCCGGTTCCCTGGTGGACACCAGCACGTAGTGCGCCTGCGGCTCGCCCGCATAGGAGATGTCGGTGCGGCTGGGGTAGGCCTCGGTGGCCGTGTGCGAGTGGTAGACCACGACGACCTCCTCGTCGGCGGTGTCCAGCTCCCGGTACAGCCGCAATTGCTCCCCGGAGTCGAACCGGTAGAACGTCGGCGACCGCTCGGCGTTCGTCATCGGGATCAGTCGGGTCGGGGTGTCCGAGCCCTCCGGTCCGGCGATGATCCCGCAGGCCTCGTCGGGGTGGTCGGCTCTGGCGTGCGCGACGATGGCGTCGACCATCTCGGCCGGGATGCGTAACACCCGGCGAGCTTATCCGCAGCGGACCGGCCGACCGGACACCCGATCAGACACCAGGTCGGTCCGGGGGCCGATCAGTCCAGCAGTGCCGTGACCAGCGAATCCTGGACCGCGGAGAGCCAGCGGTAGGTGGCGAACATCGCAGCCTCCGCGCTCTCCGGGTCGTCGACGCCCGGCGGCAGGGCGTCGTCGTCGGTGATCTCCAGGCGGACGCCCAGCGCCAACCGGACGTCGTTGAGCGCGGCGATCCAGCTCCCCGCCGTGTCCTCGTCGAGCCGTACCTGCCCGCCGCCCCGTGGCAGCGAGTCGAGCAGCGCGACGGCGGCGGCATCCTTGGCGGCGATCAGGTCGGGTTCGTGCAGGACCCGCAGGCCGGCGGACAGTTCGGCGTCATCCGCATGAAAATCGGGCAGCAGCCTGGCCACCGCCGGATCCAGCGGGGGCGTGGTCGGCCCGACGGTCATCCCGGTGAGCTCGGCGAGCGGGTCGGCCGGTGTCTCGGTGCGGCGGGCGGCGAGCAACTGCCGAACCTGGTCGACCAGGTCGGCGATCAGCGAGGCCTCGGCCGGTTCGAGCCATCCGACGTACCGGCCGAACCTGCGGTGGAACGGACGCACGTGTCAGCTGTCCTTGGCCATCGTCGCCCACAGGCCGGCGCCCTGGAGCTTGGCGACGTCGGCCTCCATCTTCTCGCGCGGACCGGCGGAGACTGTGGCCCTGCCCTTGTGGTGGACGTCCAGCATCAACGCCTCCGCCTTCGGCCGCGGATGCCCGAGCAACTTCTGGAAGACGAGGGTGACGTAGGACATCAGATTGACCGGGTCGTTCCAGACGATCGTCACCCACGGGGTGTCGGCGGCGGCGGCCGGATCGACGAGCTCGGTCTTCTCCGGCGCCGGGGCCGTCATCACGACCGGGATCACTGCGACGCGGTTCACTACGACGCGGTTCACTACGACGGGGGTCGCGCCGATGGCAGTCGCCGCCGAATGCCTGATGCCCACCACAGCACCATTTTCGCACCTGAGCGCCCGCACGGGAAACCGGCGCGTCACATCCGGCGGGCGCCGTCGGCGTCTGCACCCCACATGGTGACGGCCGACGTCGTCCGCTCGAGGCTGGCCGCGTCCTCCTCCGGCGAGGCGCACCCCGATCCCGCGGTCAGCGGGCACCAGCGGTACGGCGATTCGACGTCCTGCAGGGACGGCAGCCACGCGACGTCGCTGGTGGTCCAGCGACCGTCGGCGCTCTTGCTGAACTGCACCCGGACGAGGAGGCCGTCCCGGGTACCGACGTTCCTGCTGCCCTGGGCGGCGATGGTGTTACCGAGCCCGTAGACGGCCCACTTGCCGTTGATCTTCTCCATGGGCTGCACGACATGGGCGTGGTGCCCGTAGACCAGGTCGATGTTCGGGTCCGCCAGCAGCGCCTTCGCGGCGTTCTTCTGCTGCAGGTTCGGCATCGTCTCGTACTCCTCGCCGGCATGCATGGCGACCACCACCAGGTCCGCGCCGGCGGCCCTGGCCTTCTTCGCCCGGGCGATGATGTCCGCGGTGTCGATCAGGTTGGCCTGCCACGGCTCGTCCAGGGTCAGGCCGTTCCAGTCGTAGGCCACCGAGATCAGGCCCACCCGTCCGTTGGCGGTGTTGATCACGACCGGCGTCTGCGAGTCGCGTTCCGTCCGGTAGGACCCGTCATGCGGGATCCCGGCCGCATCCAACTGGTCCAGCGTGCGGTCCAGTCCGTCGGTGCCCCGGTCGAAGGTGTGGTTGCTGGCGGTGCTGCAGGCGTCGTAGCCGGTGCGCTTGACCGCATCGAGCACCTGCGGCGGGACCGAGAACGACGGGTAGCCGGAGAACGGGCCGTCGGGAGGCGCCAACGGGGTTTCCAGGTGGCAAATACCGATGTCGGCGCCCTGGATGTAGGGCTGCTGGGCGGCCAGCAGGGGGAAGAAGTCCAGCTCTCCGTTGCCGTCCTGCCGGGCCTGCTCGACGAGCTCCGGGTGCAGCAGGATGTCGCCCGTCACGGCGATCGACACGCAGGCGACACCGGGGCACGACGGTGAACCGGCGGTCGGCCCGCCCGCCGGCGGCACCAGCTGGCCGGCCGCGGGGGTCGGGGTGGGTGCGGGTCTCGGCGCAGGTTTAGGCGTGGGCTTCGGGCGGGGCGTCGGGCTGGGCCTCGCCTCGGGTCTCGGCGTTGGCTTCGGGCTCGACTCGGGGCTGGGCGTGGTTGTCGCGGTGGTGGTCCGGGTCGTCCGCGCCGAGCTGGGCGGGATGTACTGCGGCGCAACGACTCTGGACGATGACGTGCTCGCCGGCACACCCGCTTCGGCACCCGTCGTACCCTGCACTGCGGTGCCGCTCAGCGCTCCCCCGGCACAGCCGCTCAGCACGGCGACCCAGACCAGCGCCGCAATCGACAGCCGGACCGATCGGCTCATCCCGGTGATGTTGCGCTGCCGCCGCATGAGTGCCCCCGTCCCCGCAAACAGTGCCGCATCGCTACCGTTCGCGACCAACGGTAACCGGGTCGGCCCGGCGGACCGGGTCATTGGTCCGGCGCGTCACCCTGAGACCCGGTGCGCAGGCGGATCCGCCTACGCTCTCGCAGATGACGACCGCGTCGACCGCGCTGTTCACCGACCACTACGAGCTGACGATGCTGGAGGCGGCGATCGCCAGCGGAACAGCCGATCGCGACTGCGTTTTCGAAGTTTTCGCCCGGCGGCTGCCGGCCGGCCGCCGGTACGGCGTCGTCGCCGGTACTGGCCGGCTGGCCGAGGCCATCACCCGTTTCACCTTCGGCGACGCGGAGCTCGGTGCCCTGCGCGGGGTCCTCGATGCGCCGACCCTCGAGTACCTGGCCGGCTACCACTTCGACGGCGACGTCGACGGGTACCCCGAGGGGGAGCTGTACTTCCCGAATTCGCCGGTACTCACGGTGCGCGGGTCGTTCGCCGCGGCCGTCATCCTGGAGACGCTGACCCTGTCGATCCTGAACCACGACTGCGCGATCGCATCCGCCGCCGCGCGGATGGCATCCGCGGCCGGTGACCGGCAGTTGATCGAGATGGGGACCCGGCGCACCCACGAGGAATCCGCCGTCGCGGCCGCAAGGGCGGCGTACCTCGCCGGGTTCACCGCAACGTCCAACCTGGAGGCGGGCCGCCGCTACGGCATCCCGACCGCCGGAACCGCGGCGCACGCGTTCACCCTGCTGCACGACAGCGAGGAGGCGGCCTTCGCAGCGCAGGTCGCCGCGCTCGGCGTCGGCACCACGTTGCTGGTCGACACCTACGACATCACCGCGGGTATCGAGACCGCGGTGAAGGTCGCCGGCCCGCAACTGGGCGCGATCCGCATCGACTCCGGCGACCTGGGGGTACTGACCCGCGCCGCGCGCCGGCAACTCGATGCGCTCGGCGCCGTCGACACCAGGATCGTGCTGTCCGGCGACCTCGACGAGTACGCCATCGCGGCGCTCCGCGCCGACCCGGTGGATGTGTACGGCGTCGGCACCTCCCTGGTCACCGGGTCCGGGTCACCGACCGCCGGGATGGTCTACAAACTCGTCGCGGTCGACGGCCGGCCGGTCGAGAAACGCAGTGCCGACAAACAATCCCGCGGCGGACGGAAGTCGGCGTTGCGGCGGCACAAGGCCAGTGGAACTGCCACCGAGGAAATCGTGTTCCCGGCGACGGACGCCCCCATCCAACCGGCACCCACCGACCGGCTGCTCCCCGTACCGATCATGCGGGCCGGGCGCACCGTCGATCTGCCCTCGCTGAGCGAATCCCGCGAGCACCTGCGCCGGTCGATGGTCGGCCTGCCCTGGGAGGGGCTCACCGTGTCGGCCGGCGAGCCGGCGATCCCCACCACCGTCATGGCGTCCGCGCCAGTGCCCTCCGGAGACTCGAGATGACCGACAGCAGCAGCACTTTCGCGGTGCCCACGGGGCGGGACCACGCCCTGATCGTGGTCGACATGCAGCACGACTTCGGCCATCCCGACGGGTCGCTGTACGTGCGCGGGGCCGAGGACATCGTCGAGCCCATCACCGCGGCCATCGAGGCGACGAAGGCTGCCGGTGGGCTGGTCGTCTACACCCAGGACTGGCACCCCGAGCAGACGCCGCACTTCGCCGAACACGGCGGCCTGTGGCCGGCGCACTGCGTGATCGACTCACCCGGTGCCGACATGTTGCCGGGGGTGCCGGTGCACGGCCCCGTCGTGCGCAAGGGTTCCGGACCCGAGGACGGGTACAGCGGTTTCTCGGTGCTGCACCTGCCGACCGGGGAGAACCGGGAGACCGAATTGTCGGCCATCCTCGACGAGAACGGCATCATGGCGATCACAGTGGTGGGGCTGGCGGGCGACTGGTGCGTCCGGTCGACCGCGATCGACGGTGTTCGGCTCGGCTACCGGGTGACGGTCCCGCTCGCCCTGACCCGGTTCGTGGAACTGGAAGCGGGGCATACGGAGTCGGCGATCAGCGAGATGCGTGCAGCCGGGGTGACGCTTCTCGAAGCGAGCTGAACGGCCCCGGAACCTCCCCCGATCCGCGGGCCACCAGGCGCACCGGCACCACCACGTCCTTGCTCGGCATGGCGCCACCGAGCCAGCTGAAGACCTCGCCCGCGGCGATCCGGCCGATCGCCTCCGGATCGTGGTCGATGACGGTCAACGGCGGGTCGAGCACGGTGGCCAGATCGAGGTCGTCGAAGCCGACCACGGCGACCCGCTTCAGCCGCTTGCGCCGGCGCAGCGCCATCAGCACACCAACGGCGACCAGGTTGTTCCCGGCGAAGACCGCCGTCGGCGGGTCGGGCAGCGCGAGCATCCGGGACATGGCCTCGTCGGCCTGCTCGATGTCCGCCGGTCCACGCCACTGGATGTCGGAGTCGGGCGTCAACCCGGCGGCCCGCATCGCGCGCAGGTACCCGCGCTGCCGTTCATCGGCGGTATAGAGGCCGGGCCGGTCGCCGAGGAACGCGATACGCCGGTGCCCGTGGGCGATCAGGTGCTCGGTGGCGTCCGCCGCTCCCCTGCTGTTGGCGACCCGCACCGTCGGGCACGCCAGATGACGCGGGGGCCGGTCCACGAAGACGATGGGCACCCCCCGGTCCAGTTCGGGCTGCAGGTAGGAATGATCGCGCCCGCAGGACATCACCAGCAGGGCATCGACCGCCCTGGCCAGCAACCGGTCGATCAGGTGCTGCTCGCGCTCCGGATCGGCGTTGGTGCTGACCGCCAGGACGAGGCTGCCCTGGGCGCCGGCCACCCGCTCGACCGACCGGTTCAGCATGGCGGCGAAGGGATTGCCGATGTCCTCCAGGACCAGCCCGATGGAGGCGGAACGCCCGTCCGCGCGGCGCAGCGCGTGAGCCGCGTCGTTGCGCCGGTACCCGAGGTCGGCCGCGGCGGCGAGGACTTTGCGGCGCGTCTCGGGTGACGCGCCGATCTCGTCGTTGACCACCCGGGACACCGATTTGAGGCTCACCCCCGCTGCGCTCGCCACGTCATTCATGGTCGGACGACGCAACCTGTCGGTCATCGCGATTCCTTCCCCCGGAACACTCCCAGGGTGAGCTTCCCACCCCTGGCAAGGCGTGACCTCCGGGGCGCGAATCCTGAGCCGACCGGGTGTCGCGGGTCACACCGGTTGAGGCACAATCGCGCCATGCAATCGGCGCCGGCCCACATTCACACAGCGGCCGACGAGGAGTTGCTCGACGAACCCGACCATCAACGCCAGCTCTTCGGACTCCGGCTCGACCGCTGGTGGAGCGACCTGCACGACGGGCTCGCCGCCGTGTACCGACCGGATCAGGCCGCCCACCTCGAGCGCCGGTTGGTCCGCGCGGCAGCGGCGGCGTTCCGTGACCGGGACCCGGACCTGGCCCGGCTGGACATGCGGCGCACCCTTGACCCGTCGTGGTTCCAGGACGAATCCATGCTCGGGTACGCCGCGTACGCCGAGCGGTTCGCCGGCGAGCTCGGTGGGATCGCCGACCGCATCGGGTACCTCGAGGAACTGGGAGTCACCTACCTGCACCTGATGCCGTTGCTGCAGCCGCGCGAGGGCGACAGCGACGGCGGGTACGCGGTTGCCGACTACCGCAGGGTCCGCCGTGACCTCGGCTCGATGGAGGACCTCCGGAAGCTGGCCGCGGACCTGCGCCGCAGCGGGATCAGCCTGGTGATGGACCTGGTCCTCAACCACGTCGCCGCCGAACACGCCTGGGCGCAGGCGGCGCAGGCGGGCGACCAGCACTACCGCGACTACTTCTACGTGTTCCCGGACCGCACCGAACCGGACCGGTACGAGGCGACGCTGCCGGAGGTGTTCCCCGACTTCGCACCCGGCAGTTTCAGCTATTCCGAGGAGCTCGGCGGCTGGGTCTGGACGACGTTCAACACCTGGCAGTGGGACGTCAACTGGGCCAATCCCGACGTGTTCGCCGAATACGCGGACATCATCCTGTTCCTGGCCAATGCGGGTGTCGAAGTGCTCCGGCTCGATGCCATCGCCTTCGTCTGGAAGCGGGTCGGCACCAATTGCCAGAACCAGCCGGAGGTGCACGCGATCACTCAGGCGCTGCGCGCCGTCGCCCGGATCGCCTGTCCCGCAGTTCTTTTCAAGGCGGAGGCAATCGTTGCGCCGCAGGACCTGGTGCACTATCTCGGTCAGGGCTCGCACCACGGCAAGGTCAGCGACATCGCCTACCACAACAGCCTGATGGTGCAGATCTGGTCGATGCTGGCGTCCCGGGACGCGACGCTGGCCGCGCACGCACTCAGGGCCATCCCTCCGGTGCCCTCGACGACCACCTGGGTGACCTATTTGCGATGCCATGACGACATCGGCTGGGCGATCGACTCCGCCGACGCCGCAGCTGTCGGCCTGAACGGGTACTGGCACCAGTCGTTCCTGTCGGACTACTACTCGGGCAGCTATCCCGGTTCGCCGGCCCGCGGCCTGGTGTTCCAGGCGAATCCCGAAACGGGCGACCGCCGGATCAGCGGATCCGCCGCCAGCCTGGTCGGTCTGGAGACGGCGCTGGAGAACGAGGACGCCGCGGCACTCGACGCCGTGGTCGGCCGGCTCTACCTCGCGCACGCCATCGTCCTTGGCTGGGGCGGCATCCCGGTGATCTGGATGGGCGACGAGATCGCCATGGTGAACGATCCGGACTGGGCTCTGGAGCCGGGCCACGAGTCCGACAACCGGTGGGCCCACCGGCCGCGGATGGACTGGTCCCGCGCGGAGCGCCGCCATGAGTTGCACACGGTGGAGGGTCGGGTCTATCTCGGCATCAGGCACCTGGCGCAGACGCGGGCCGCTCTGCCGCACCTGGAGTCCTCGGTCGCCGCGGAGGTGCCCCTGCTGTCCGACCCCGGGGTCTTCCCGGTGCTCCGGCGTCACCCGCTGGGGCCGTTGCTGGAGCTGTACAACGTGACCGACGACTGGCGGCCGTTCCCGGGTTGGCGGCTGGCCGAACTCGGGCTGAGCGGCGCACGGGATGCGTTGAGCGGCAACATCATCGACGCCGGCCCGGACGGCAACGTCTGGCTGCACCCTTACGCGGTGCTGTGGTTGGTCAGTACCTGACCCGGTCAGCTCCCGGTCGGTGCCCTGCCGATGACCGTGACGGTTCCGGGAGCGACCTCCGTGAAGCCTGCGTCACGGACCGCCAGCAGCCGCCCCGATCGCCAGGCCGTCGCTTCATCGGCCAGGGACGAACTCAACTCCGACCAGTTCCCGGAGTCGGCCCGGAGGGCAACAGCGGAGAAGCCGGCATCCCGCCATGTCTGCAGGGCCGGTTGGTCATCCCCTGCGAGCAGGGCTCCCGCGATCATCCCGGCGTGCCCGGCCTGGGCCATCGCTTTCCCGAGCGTCATCGAGGTGCCGGCGGACAGCCACACCGTCAAAGCGTGGGGCGGCACGGGCCCGGTCGGTGGATCGTCGACCTGCACATCGGTGCCGCCGACCTGCAGCCGGCTGATCCGTGGGTCCAACTCGGTCACCCTGCCCGGGACGAGTGCCCGCAGCTGGGTGCCGTCGACGTCGATGGTGATCCCCGGCAGCTCCTGCGCCGCGGCCCAGTGCGCACCGCGGGCCCGCCGGGTCACCTTGCGGATGTGGCCGAGACAGTAGTCGCGGATCGCATCGTGCCACTCCCCACCGGGTTCGCTGCGCTCGTCCAGGCAGAGTGCAGCGGCGGCGGTTGCCGCGCCGGCCAGTGCGCGATGCCACGACGGCGGATCGGCTCGTTCCATCCGCAGGACCAGTTGCATCGCGCGGATGTCCTGCGCGGCCTCGTCCCGGTCGGCGAGTACCTGCTCTGGGTCCAACCGGAGCCAGTGCAGGTAGCGATTTCGCAGCGGGGCCAACGCCGTGCCGAGCGGCGTCGGACCGCTGTCGGCAGGCTCAGTCAAGGGGAACCCTGCGCAGCGTTCCGTCCTCGGCGTCCGCCGCTTCGATCTCCTCGCGCGAAATGCCCAGGATGAACAGCACTGGGTCGAGGAATGGTTGGTTCAAGGTGGTGTCGGCGAACCCGGCGACCACCGGTTTGGCATTGAAGGCGATGCCCAACCCTGCCGCGGACAGCATGTCGATGTCGTTCGCGCCGTCGCCGACGGCGACCGTCTGGTTGAGTGCAACGCCGGATTCCATCGCGAACCTGGCCAGCGCACGGGCCTTGCCCGGCCGGTCGACGATGTCGCCGACCACCTTGCCGGTCAGCCGGCCGTCCACCACCTCGAGGGTGTTGGCGGCGGCAAAGTCCAGGTCCAGCTCCTCCACGAGATGACGAGTCACCTGGGTGAAGCCGCCCGACACGATCCCGCACCGGTACCCGAGCCGCTTCAGCGTGCGCACCGTTGTCCGGGCACCGGGGGTCAGGACGAGGGAGGCACCGACCTGATCGAGCACGGCGGCGTCCAGGCCCTCCAGCATCGCGACCCTGGCGCGGAGCGAATCGGCGAAGTCGAGCTGGCCGTGCATGGCGGCAGCGGTGATCTTCTCGACCTGCTCGCGGGTGCCGGTGTGGTCGGCGAGCATCTCGATCACCTCGCCGGTGATCAACGTCGAGTCCACGTCGAACACGATCAGCCGTTTGGCGCGGCGGGAGATGCCCACGCGCTCGACAGCGATGTCGACGCCC
This sequence comes from Nakamurella sp. GG22, assembly GCF_052976845.2. Classification (NCBI taxonomy): domain Bacteria; kingdom Bacillati; phylum Actinomycetota; class Actinomycetes; order Nakamurellales; family Nakamurellaceae; genus Nakamurella; species Nakamurella sp. GG22. The sequence continues at coordinate 181,655 of NZ_JBRIIO020000007.1, forward strand.
GCATCCGCACCCACTTCGACCACGGCGGACCGCAGCAGTTCGTCGTCGGGCGCCCGGACGGTCAGTTCCAGGCCGGTGACGGGATAGTCGGCGATCCGTTTGATCGCCTCGATGTTGACCCCGAGCTGGCCGAACCGCAGCGCCAGTTGCCCGATCGCCCTGGCCTGCAACGGCCTCCCGAGCACGACCACAGCGTGCGTCGGCGAGAGCCGCCGGTCGTCACCGGGCTGGTTGATCGCGACCCGGACGCCCATGCCGAGCGCGCTCATCGCCTGCTCGACATCCTCCTGCAGCGCCTCGGGGTCCTCGGCCGTGCCGACCAGCACACCGAGCGTCAGCTGCTTGCGGATCACCGCCTGGTCGATGTCCAGCACCTCGACACGGTGTGCGGCGAGAGCAGTGAACAGCACACCGGTGACACCCGGGCGGTCCGGTCCCGTGACGGTGATCAGGACCGTGGACATGCCGGCCCCAAGCGCTCTGTGCTGCATCGGTCGGTGCTGTAACGGTCAGCGCTATGACGGTCAGCGCTGCGACGTTCAGTGCGGGAGGTGACTCCGGCGGTCATCCCCCGAAGGGTGCCGCCGAGTCGCCGGACCCACCGGTCGGGATCTTCAGATGCGAACTGGCCTCGGCATCGGCCAGCGGCTGCCAGCCGCGCTGCGGGTGCGCCTCGGACTTCATCCGCTCGATCATGTACGGGTGGTGCAGCTCGAACGCAGGGCGCTCGGACCGGATCCGCGGCAGCGAGGTGAAGTTGTGCCGCGGCGGCGGTGAACTGGTCGCCCACTCCAGCGAGTTGCCGTAACCCCACGGGTCGTCGGCGGTGGTGATCTCGCCGTACCGCCACGACCGGATGACGTTCCACAGGAACGGCAGCGTGGAGGCGCCGAGCACGAACGCACCGATGGTCGAGATCGTGTTGAAGCTGGTGAACCCGTCCGTCGGCAGGTAGTCCGGGTAACGCCGCGGCATGCCGATCGCACCCAGCCAGTGCTGGATGAGGAAGGTCAGGTGGAACCCGATGAACGTGGCCCAGAAGTGCAGCCTGCCGAGCCGTTCGTCGAGGAACCGGCCCGTCATCTTCGGGAACCAGAAGTAGATGCCCGCATATGTCGCGAAGGCGATGGTGCCGAAGAGCACGTAGTGGAAGTGCGCGACCACGAAGTAGGAGTCGGAGACGTGGAAGTCGAGCGCCGGGGCCGCCAGGATGACGCCCGTCAGGCCACCGAAGAGGAAGGTCACCAGGAAGCCGGCCGCGAACAGCATCGGGGTCTCGAAGCTGACCTGGCCCTTCCACATGGTGCCGATCCAGTTGAAGAACTTCAGGCCGGTCGGGATGGCGATCAGGAACGTCATGAAGCTGAAGAACGGCAACAGCACGGCACCGGTCGCGAACATGTGGTGTGCCCACACCGCCACGGACAGGGCCGCGATACCCAGCAGGGCGTACACCATGCCCCGGTAGCCGAACAGCGGCTTCCGGGAGAACACCGGGATCACTTCCGAGATGATCCCGAAGAAGGGCAAGGCGATGATGTACACCTCCGGATGCCCGAAGAACCAGAACAAGTGCTGATAGAGGATGGCTCCGCCGTTGGTGGGGTCGAAGACATGGGAGCCGAAACTTCGGTCGGACAGCAGGCCGAACAGCGCCGCCGTCAGGATCGGGAAGGCGATCAGGATCAGCACAGAGGTGACCAGGATCGCCCAGGTGAAGATCGGCAGCCGCCACATCGTCATGCCAGGGGCCCGCATGCAGATCACGGTGGTGATCATGTTGACGCCGCCGAGGATGGTGCCGAGACCGGAGACGGCCAACCCGGCAATCCACAGGTTGCCGCCGACGCCCGGTGAGTGCTCGACGCCGGAGAGCGGCGGGTAGGCGGTCCAGCCGAAGGCGGCCGCGCCGTTCGGGGTGAAGAACCCGGACGTCGAGATGATCGCGCCGAAGAAGTAGAGCCAGTAGGACAGTGCGTTCAACCGCGGGAAGGCCACGTCCGGTGCGCCGATCTGCAGCGGCAGCACGAAGTTGGCGAAACCGAACACGACGGCCGTCGCATAGAACAGCAGCATGATCGTGCCGTGCATGGTGAACAGCTGGTTGTACTGCTCAGGGGACAGGAACTGCATCCCCGGCCGGGCCAGCTCGGCACGCATGAACAGCGCCATCAGGCCGCCGATCATGAACCAGGCGAACGACGTCGCGATGTACATGACCCCGAGGACCTTCGGGTCCGTGGTGTGCAGATACTGCAGGAACTTCGCCCCGCGCGGAGCGCGCTGAACCGGGTACGGCCGGGTCACCACAGGGCGAGGAGCGACGGCGGTCAAGTTGGCCTCCAGCAGGTTGGCGCGCGCACATGTCCGGGGCAGACCCGAACGTTCTGAAGCTTAGTCCGACACTGCGTAGAACACCGGCCCCGGGTCCCAGTTTTCTCCGCACCGTTACCGTCGGTGCCTCGCGGCACTGCGGCATTGTTCAGCGCTGGACGGCTGATGGCGCGCGCCGAAGCCGGCGTCCGACAAACCTGATGGGTACGGCGATCACGGCCGAATGGGCGACGAGCTGCCCGAGATGTGCGTTACCTGGGTGGAGCTGAGGGGACTCGAACCCCTGACCCCCACACTGCCAGTGTGGTGCGCTACCAGCTGCGCCACAGCCCCAAGCTGCCCGGACAGGTTATCAAGCCGCCCGGTGCTGACCTAATCAGGTGCAGATCCGTCAGGACTGGCCGAGCAGTGTGCTCAACCAGTCCACCGTCAGCTGCACCGGAGTTCCGTTGTGCACCACCGTCGGGGTGGCCACCTGACCCCCGGTCGCCTGCCTCAGCGTCTCGGTCGATGCGGTCGCCGCAGCTTCCGCCGCCGCGACGTTCTGGCCGGAGGTGATGCACTCCGCGGCCCCGGCGGGCGCACCCGACGACGTCGCGAGTTCGGCGAGCTGCTCGTTGGTCAGGTCGGCTGTCCCCCGCTCCTCGGGCTGGGTGCCGCTGTCGAGCAACGTCGAGTGGTACTTCATGTAGACGCCGGGCGTGCTGCCGCCCTGCTGAGCGACGCAGAGCAACGCGGCGGACGCCCTGGTCGAGTAGTCCTGGGAGAACGACTGGGTGTTCAGGAAGTTCAGCATGTGGAAGTTGACGGCGAGCGTTCCCTCGTCGAGCGCCTTGTTGATCTGCTGGCCGAACTGTCGCTCGAACTCCGCGCAGACCGGGCACAGGGCGTCCTCGTAGACGTCGATCGTGACGCCCGGGGTGCTGCCGGGCTTGGTCACCGTGACGATCCCGTTGGCCTCGGTGGCGACCGACTGCGTCGAGGCGCCGTAGCCCTCGCTCTGGATCGCGCTTTCCTTCTTGTTCATCACCAGGCCGATCACGATGATCGCGATGATCACCACGATGGCGATGCCGCCGATGATCAGCTGGGTCCGATTGGAACTGGTGGACTGCCGGGCCGCGGCGACGGACTGCCGTCCGGCGGCCGGCTTGCGGGCGGCTCCCGACGGCTTCGAGGAGGCCTGCCGGTTCGCGGCGCCACCCGACTTTCCCTGCGCGTTCTGCTTGTTCCCGTTGGGCTTGTTGCTGCCCTGGGGCTTGTTGCTTCCCTGCGCCACCGGTGCGTCCTCTCGTCCACCCGCAGCCGCGGGCTGGTCAACGGTCCGACAGTCCGGCCGGCCGCAGGTCCCACTATGCCGTTTGTCCCGATCGCAGCCGCACCCAGCGATCCACCGAGGCCGGGGTTTCGGGGCGGTAGATGAGGTATCCGGCGAGCACGAGGAAACCCAGATCCCGCAGGATTTCCGCTGTGTAGGCGGTCTCGCCGGCCTCGACGGGACCCCCGCCGCCGAAACAGCCGCAGTCGATGGAGAGCCCCCGAACTGCGGCGGAGATCACCCCGGCGATGAACAGCACGAGCATCACCGCACCGAGGACGGCGGCCAGCCGGGTAGCGAGCCCGAGCACCAGCAGCACGCCCAACGCGATTTCCAGGTAGGGCAGGGTCGCCGCGATGAAGGTGACAAGCGACTCCGGGAACAGGTCGTAGGCGCGCACCGAGACGACGGTCTGCCGTGGGTCGGCGGCCTTCAGGCCGCCGGAGACCAGGAAGATCGCCGCGAGCCCGAAACGGGCCAGCAGTCCCAGCACGTCACGAACGAGATCGCCGCGGGAAGTGCGTTCCGCGGTGTTCACCGTCTCGTCCTCGCCATCACCCTGCACGTCGACCCCCACTGCACACTCCCCGGGCTCAGCCGGTCGGCTGAGTACTGCCGGACTCCGGTGAGCTCGGGGCGGAGGACGCCGGCGGCGCGCTGGCGTCCGGGCTGGCGGCCGGGCTGCTCGGCGCCGCACTGGCCGCCGGATCGGGCGGCGTCACGGTGGTCTGCAGCAGGACGTCGACCACCGCGGCGATGGCCGGCTGGGTCTGTCCGGACTGCTGATCCGCTTGAGCAGGCACCTGCACGAGCACCCGGCTGCCGATCGGCACACCGACCAGACCGGCGAACGGGCCGCCGGTGGCGACCGGCAGTTCCTGCGGTCCCTGGCCACTCGTCGTCGGATCCGCTCCCGGCCAGGTCGAGCCGGCGGACTCGCCGGTCCAGGTCACGGCGGTGTACTGAACGAGCACCTGGCCCAACTGGACCGGGTCGCCGGTGCCGGTGGCGATGACCGTCACGGTCGGCGCCGTCGGTTCGGCCGCGCCGGACGGAATCGTCACCTTGGGTGCGACGCCGAGATCGCCCGCCACCTGTGGCCCGGTGGCCGGCAGCGGCGCGGCCGGCTTGGCATCCTTCTGACCACCCGCGTCGGCGGCAACCGCGTCGACGATGTCGACGACGAACACGATGGTGTCGGTGCCCTTGATGCCGGCGCTCTCGTTCCCGGTGGCCCCGTACCCGTCAGCGGGCGGCAGGCTGAGCAGCACCCGGCTGCCGACCGGCACCCCGGCCAGTGCGGTGTCCCAGCCGGGTACCACCTTGCCGACACCGATCTGGAAGACCGACGTCTCGCCGCGGTCGTAGGAGTTGTCGAAGACCTCGCCGCCCCAGACCTGCCCGAGGTAGTTGGTCACCAGCCAGTCACCGGATTTCGTCACCGGCCCGGTCCCCTCGGACAGGATGACCCGCTGCAGGCTGGGCACCGGGTCGGTGGCCGGGAAGGTGAGGGTCGGCTTCTCGCCGAAGGCACCGCTCGCGGTGGGCAGCTGAGCGGCCGGGACGGCTGCCGCCACCGCCGTGGCAGGCGGGACGGCCGGCCCGAGCGTGGCGGCCGCCGAGCCGGATGCGGAGGTGTCCGATCCGGTGGTCGAATCGGTGTCCCCACCCGACGAGCAGGCGGCGAGAACGACCAGCGGGACAGCGAGAAGCAGAGCGCGGACGCGCATGTGAAACCTCTGATTTCGACTTCGGATCTCGAACAACCCGCCACCCTACGCATGGCTGCTGTTCACTTGCTGTGTGCCGCGCGGCGCCGGGCTGTCACCGACCCTGCATCAACTTGGGCCCGCGGCGCCCTAACCTGATCATCGTGCCGCCAAACACCCGCGTCTTCGTCGCCCAACTCGCCGGACTCCCGGTTTTCGGGCCGAGTGGTGAGTCGATCGGCAAGGTCCGGGACATCGTGGTGGCACTCCGGCTGGATCGCAAGCCGCCGCGCGTCCTCGGACTCGTGGTGGATCTGCCGACCAGGAGACCGATTTTCGTCCCCATGTTGCGGGTGGGCAGCCTGGAATCCGCGGCCATCGCGCTGACCACGGGATCGGTCAGCCTGCGCCGGTTCGAGCAGCGCACTCTCGAGCTGCGTCTGATCGGCCAGCTGATCGGTGTCCAGGTCCAGCTCGCCACGACCGCCAGCTCGGCGATCGTCGTCGATGTTGCGATCGAGAAGACCCGCAGCCGCGACTGGGTGGTGTCCCGGCTCGCGGTGCGGGAGCGCACTCGCCGGATCGTCCGGCGGGCACCTGTGCAGGTCGTCGGCTGGACGGACGTACGCGGGATGGACCCGGCGGAATTGACCGGCCACTCGGTCCGCGGTGCACCCCAGGTGCTGGCGTCGTTCGATGGGCTGCGGGCGGCCGACGCCGCGGGCATCCTGCGCGACCTGGACCCTGCGCTGCGGTACGAGGTCGCCGATGCGATGGATGACGACCGGCTGGCCGACGTCATCCAGGAACTGTCCGAGGACGACCAGCAGGAACTGCTCGCTCACCTGGACGAGGCACGTGCCGCCGACATCCTCGAGGCGATGGACCCGGATGACGCGGCCGATCTGCTGGCCGAGCTCCCGGAGGGCATCCAGGAACGGCTGCTGGGCCTGATGGAGCCGGAGGAATCGGCGCCGGTTCGCCGGCTGCTGCAGTACTCCTCGGAGTCGGCCGGTGGCCTGATGACGCCCGAGCCGGTCGTCCTGACCCCGGACGCCACGATCGCCGAGGCGCTCGCCCGGATCCGCTCGCCTGACCTGACGCCCGCTCTCGCCTCGATGGTGTTCGTCTGCCGCCCGCCGCAGGCAACACCGACGGGCCGCTACCTGGGCTGCGTGCACACCCAGCGGCTGCTCCGCGAGCCACCGTTCGAGCTGGTGGCCGGCGCCCTGGACACGGAGATGGCCCGGCTCTCCCCCGACGCCGCGCTCACCGACGTCACCCGGTTCTTCGCCTCCTACAACCTGGTCTGCGCACCCGTGGTGGACGACGAGGACCACCTGCTCGGAGCAGTGACCGTCGACGACGTGCTGGATCACCTGCTGCCCGACAACTGGCGGGACCAGGGCCTGGACGACGGCCAGGCCGACGCGGACAGCGTGCAGCTGCCGAGCGGCTCCGGGAACCGCGGGGGGCCACGTGGCTGACACCCGCGCCCGGCGGCGGCTCGATCAGCCGCGCAGTGGTCGGCGCTTCTCATGGGACATCGACCCCGAGGCGTTCGGCAGGTTCTCCGAAGGCCTTGCCCGCTTCATGGGCACCGGGACGTTCCTGTTCTGGCAGACGATGCTGGTGATCTCCTGGATCACGCTGAACATCGTCGCCGTCAACTACCGGTGGGACCCCTACCCGTTCATCCTGCTCAACCTGGCCTTCTCGACCCAGGCCGCCTACGCCGCACCGCTGATCCTGCTGGCCCAGAACCGGCAGGACGACAGGGACCGGGTGACCCTCGAGGAGGACCGGAACAGATCCGCGCAGACGAAGGCGGACACCGAGTTCCTGGCACGCGAACTGGCGGCTTTGCGGGTGGCGATCGGCGAGGTGGCCACCCGCGACTACCTGCGCGGGGAGCTGGACAGGCTGCGGGTCGACCTGGAGGAGATGGCCAATCCGGGGTCGACCGACAAGCCGGCCAAGCGGCAACCGGACAAGCGGTCCAAGTCGCGGCCGAAAGTTCAACAAAGGCCCCCGAACCAAAAGGCGCCAGACCGGTCACTGCCCGACGCCGAACCGGTGCCGGAGGACGTTCGGCCCGCTGAACCGAGGTCTGGCGGCGACTGACGCGGGCGCCTTCTCCCCTGCTGAACGACCCTCTTCCTGAACGAGAAACGGCCCCACCTCGCGGTGGGGCCGTTCGTCGTGCATCCACGAGCTCGTGGAGGTGGCGGGAATTGAACCCGCGTCCAACGTTGCTTCGTGAGGGCTTCTCCGGGCGCAGTCCGCTCTGTCCCTACTCGGCCCCACCAGTCATGCTGACGTGCTGGTGCGACAGGCCCAGTCGCTGTTTGTTGTCCCGAGAGAGTCCGCGACCGGCTCTCTCGGTAATCCTCCTAGCTGGCGCCAGGATCCGGGGCGGAGGAGCCCCCGGTCTGACGGAGTCCTTACTCGCTCAGGCGGCGAGGGCGAACTCAGTGCGACTGTTGTCGGCACTTGATTTTTTTGCAACGGATGGTTAACGAGATCATCGTTGCCTTCCTCGGCCCGCTTCACCTCACTCGACGAACGCTGTCGAGACCGATCACCCCCGAGGGGAGGAACAGCTTCACCATCATACGTGTTCCCGCGGCGTGGCGTCGTTCCTTTCCCGACCGGCGGCCCGGCTCAGGACGGGCAGCCCTGCTGACCGGGCACGAGGGGACCGAGGGCGAGGACCAGCGTGCTGTCCCCGTCGGTCCAGCTCGAGGAGGCGGAACGCGCCCCGAGTGTGTCCAGCACAGCGCCGGCATCGGCGCCGGCCAGGATTGCGCACTGCGGGTCGTCGTTGCCGAGGGTTCGCTCGATACCCCGGTCCAGCGGCCAGTCGAGTGCGCCCGTCGGGTCGGCCGGCGCCCCGTAGCTGGTGAGCCGCAGCCGGTCAGGGGTCCACGGGCCGGTGTCCGTCATGGCGCTCTCGAGGTGCTCGATGACCGCGGTCAACCGCTGCCGCGCGGCCTTCTGCGGCGCGGAAACGTTGTCGTCGCCGATGCCCAACGCGTACGCCGCCACCACGACGTCACCGGCGGGCTGATGCAGCGTGACGGTCGTCGTGCCCTGGTCGGTGACCAGCGGGTCGCCGACATCCGCGGTGGCCAGCGCGACGATCTCCGCACTGTCAGCTGCCAGAGCGCACGGTTCGATCCGGCCGATGGTGAGGGTGGCCGGCGGGTCCCCGGAGGTGCCCAGGTCCTCGCTGCGGATGGCCGTGCCATCCGGGTAGACCGCCACCGCAAACGGCTGCGTCCGCTCGCTCGCGATCCAGGCGTTCGTGCCCTGGGTGATCGTGATCATCGGTGCGCCGGTCGGGGTCGGGACACCTCCTCCCCGTGTCAGCGGGTCCAGGGTGGTCTCACAGGTGCTCACGTACGGCGGGTCGGTATCGATCGGGCCGGCGCCGTCGACGGGCCCTGGGGTTCCCGCGATGGTCGTTCCCGCGCACCCGGCGAGCAGCGCACCGAGCAGCAGGATGCCGGCCGCGCGCCGCAGTGTGGTCATGCCATCAGGACGGCAGTGATCGCATCGCGGGTTGCAGGCGGCTGCCCATCTCAGTCCGACATGCCCTTGGAACGGCGGCCGGCGTACCGCTCCAGCTCGCGCGCCGCGTCCCGCTTGGCCATCGTCTGGCGCTTGTCGTAGTCCTTCTTGCCCCGGGCCAGCCCTAGTTCGACCTTCACCTTGCCGTCGATGAAATAGAGCGACAACGGGATCAAAGCGAGGCCGCCCTCGCGGAGCCGGGCGGCGAGTTTGGTGATCTCCAGGCGGTGCATCAGCAGCTTGCGTGGCCGGCGGGGCGCATGGTTCGTCCAGGTGCCCTCGGCGTACTCCGCGATGTGCACGTTGCGCAGCCACAACTCGTCGTCGCTGACGGTTGCGAACCCGTCGACCAGGGACGCCCGCCCGGCCCGCAACGACTTGACCTCGGTACCGGTCAGCGCGATGCCGGCCTCGAAGGTGTCCATGATCGTGTAGTCATGGCGTGCCTTGCGGTTGGTCGCGATGACCTGCCGGCCCGCAGGGCGATTGCTGCTGCGGGTCGGTCGCGTCGGTCTGGTGGAGGTCGTGTTCGTTGCCATGGCTTGTCCAGGGTAAGCGCTGGCGCCAGCCGTTTCGGCCCTTGCACCACCAACTGGTGCGCTACAGCCGGACGTACAACCGGAGCGTCACGTACGCCGAGACGGCAGCCAGTCCGGCGCCGATCGCCAGCAGGATGGGCGACACCCACACCAGGGTCGCGCCGTCGATCTCGGGCAGGATCCCCGATCTGATCACCGGCCCGAGGGCCTGATCGACGAAGAGGAACTTGGCAGCGACCAGCCCGCCGATGGCCAGCGCCGCGCCGGCCACGCCGGCGATCACCGCCTCGAGCATGAACGGGAGTTGGGTGCGCCATCGGGAGGCACCGACGAGTCGCATGATCGCCGTCTCGGTCCGTCTGGTGTACGCGGCCACCTGCACCATGTTCGAGATGAGCAGCAGCGCGGCCAGCGCCTGGATCAGCGCGACGATGATCGTTGCGTTCCGGACGCCGTTGAGCAGGCTGAAAAGCCGGTCCAGGAAAGCACTCTGGTCGGCAACGGATTGAACACCGGGTTTTCCGTCGAATTGTTCGGCGATGACGCGGTAATTCTGTGGGTCGATAAGCTTGACATGGAAGGACGCGGACAGGGCCTCGGCAGTGCCGATCTCGAGCAGCTCCGGCTGGCCGGCGAACTGCTGCTTGTAGCGCTCGAACGCGGCTGCCTGGCTCTCGTAGTCGACGGTTTCGACGTCGGTGTTGGCCTGCAACTGCTGATTGATGTCCTGGCACGGCGACTCGCGGCAGTCCGGGTCCTGCGCCGACTGGTCGGGCGTCAGGTAGATCGTGACCTCGACCTTGTCGCCGTAGATGTCCCGCATCTGGTCGGTCATCCTGGCGATGATCAGGCCGCCGCCGAGCAGGCCGAGCGAGATCGCGGTGGTGAGCACCATGGCGATGGTCATGGTGATGTTGCGGCGAAATCCGTTCAGGACCTCGGTGACGACAAATCCGGCGCGCATGTGTTCCTCTCGTGTGCCGCCCTGGCTGATGGATGGATCGGTGTTGCGGTTACCGGCCCACCCCGTACACGCCGCGCGCTTCGTCCCTGACGACCTTGCCGAGCTGCAGTTCGATGACCCGCCGCCGCATGGAGTCGACGATGGTGTTGTCGTGTGTCGCCATCAGCACAGTGGTTCCCGTGCGGTTGATCCGTTCCAGCAGCAGCATGATGTCCGCGCTGGTGTCCGGGTCGAGGTTGCCGGTCGGCTCGTCGGCGAGCAGCAGAATCGGGCGGTTGGCGAAGGCCCGGGCGATGGCGACGCGCTGCTGCTCGCCGCCGGAGAGTTCGTGCGGCAGCCGGTTGGCCTTGCCGTCGAGCCCGACCATCTCGAGCACCTCGGGAACCGTCTGCTTGATCGACGCCCGCGAGCGGCCGATCACCTCGAGGGCGAAGCCGACGTTCTGCTCGACGGTCTTGTTGGTCAGCAACCTGAAGTCCTGGAAGACGCAACCGAGCCGGCGCCGATGGGCGGCGACCTTCGACCTGCGGAGGTGGACGAGGTCCTGGCCGTCCACCTCGACCGAACCAGAGGTGGGCACGTCCTCCCGGATCAACAGGCGCAGGAACGTCGATTTTCCAGACCCGGACGGCCCGATGACGAAGGCGAATTCGCCCTTGTCGACGTCGATCGTGACGTCGTCGAGAGCCGGCCTTGTCGAGGCCTTGTAGAACTTGGAGACGTGCGACAAATGAATCACGAAGTAGGAGTGTAAGGGCTGGGCCGTTATGCCTACGTGACCTGCGGGTCCTACGGAGTGGTCGACGTGCTCGGTGCGCCTTCGCTGCGAAGCCTTTGCCACTGTCGTCCGCCGTCCTGCGGGCGAACCGTCACCTGCCCAGCAGAGCCAGCACCGACCCATGCAGGTGGCCGTTCGTTGCCAGGGCACTGCGCGCGTTGCCGCCGGATGGCTGACCGTCGATCGACGTCAGCGAACCACCGGCCGCTGTGACGATGGGCACCAGCGCGGCGACATCCCACAGGCTCAGTTCGGGCTCCGCCGCAATGTCGACTGCCCCTTCGGCGACCAGCATGTACGAATAGAAATCGCCGTAAGCCCTTGTCCGCCAACACTTCTCGAGCAGCTCGCCGAATCCGATGTGCCGGCCGGTGAGCCGCCACTCCGCAGGGTCGGAGTAGGACAGCGACGCGTCCGCGAGGTCGCTGACACCGGACACCCGGCACTGCCTGGGCTCGTGGTCGGCGAATCGGGTCCAGGCCGGCGATCCCGCGGCGGCCCACCACCGGCGGGCCAGCGCGGGCGCGGACACCACGCCGACCACGAACTCGTCGCCGTCCAGCAGCGCGATGAGGGTTGCCCACACAGGTACGCCCCTGACGAAGTTCTTCGTCCCGTCGATCGGGTCGAGCACCCACCGCCGCCCGGCGCCCTGCGTCGCGGTCTCGCCGAACTCCTCACCGACGATGTCGTCGCCCGGACGCTCCCGCGCCAGCACCGCACGGACGGCCGTCTCCACCGCGAGGTCGGCATCCGAGACCGGGGTCAGGTCGGGCTTGGCATCCACCCGTAGGTCGGCGGCACCGAACCGCGGGAGGCTGATCGCGTCGGCCTCGTCGGCGATCCGGAGCGCCAGTGCGAGGTCGTCCGCGTACTGCTTGTCCTTGTTCTCTGACGGCTGGTCGCGGTTCTCTGACGGCTGGTCGTGGTTCTCGGTCGGCTGGTCGGGCATCGGGTCACTGTAGGAGCAGGGCGTTGTCTGCGCGGCGCTGGTCCGCCGGTCAGCGGCGCGCCTGCTCCCCCAATGCCGTGACCCCGGCGATCGCCTCGACAAACCGCGGCCAGAGCAGTTCCGGCATGTCGTGACCCATCCCGGGAAAGGTGATCAGCTCGGCGCCGGGAATGGCCTTGGCGGTGGCGATGCCGCCGGAGACGGTGATCAGGGGATCCGCCTCGCCATGCAACACGAGTGTCGGGACCGACACCGTCGCGAGGGCGGCGGTGCGGTCGGGCGAGCCGAGGATGGCGGCGAACTGCCGGGAGACGCCTGCCGGGTCGTACCGGCGGTCATAGGCCTCGCCCGCCAACCGCTCGACCCGAGCCAGATGGAACGGGTACCCGGGCGATCCGATGCGTCGCCACGTTGCGACGCTCAACGCGATTGCCTCCGACCTGCTGCTGGCGGCGCGGCGGGTGATCATGGTCCGCGCGATGTCCAGGCGCGGTCGGCCGACTCTGCGTGAACCCGTGCTCGACGAGATGGAGGTGAGGCTGCGCACCAGCGATGGGTGTCGCAGGGTCAGTGACTGGCTGATGCAGCCACCCATCGACACCCCCACGATGTGCGCTCCGCCCGGTGCCAGTTCGGTGAGCAGGGCAGCAGCGTCGTCGGCCATGTCGGGCACCAGGTAGGACGGCCGGCGGCCGAGGAAGGCTCCGACCGGCTTCCCGGGCGGTAGGTCGTCGAGATGCGTCGACAGGCCGATGTCCCGGTTGTCGAATCGGATGACGTAGTGGCCCCGGTCGGCGAGCAGTTCACAGAACTCGTCGTGCCAGGCGATCATCTGCGTCCCGAGCCCCATGACCAGCAGCACAGGCACCGCGTCACCGTCCCCGAACGTCTCGTACGCGAGGGTGATGCCATTGGCGGGCGCGGTTCTGACGCCGCTCGGGCCGGTCATGCCGCTGCGTCTGTTGTCGGTTCGTTGGAGGCGGCGGTGCGGGTGATCATGAGGAGAGTTTGACAAATACCCCGGGCGCTACGCCGATTGGGCAGTGGCTGATGTGGTCGGTCGCCGTTCAAGGCAGGACCATCGAGTTGGTGAAAACGGTCGTTGCTCAAACGAAATCAGGTCGGAAATCGCCACCTCGATGTGTGTCACCGGTGAACAGGTTGCGGGGTGAGGGCGCGTCGAACACGTCACTCCACCGTGGGCGAAGCTCTTCGCAGCGCCGGTCCGCCGTGGCATGTTCCTCGCTTCGAGTGGGGCGACAACCGTTTGCTGGCGAGGCGAATGCCGTTTGTGGACAAATCGCCCGCCCCGTCGCCTCCGGGCTATGGTGTGGCCCATTCCCGCGGGTCCGGTTTCGTCAGAGCAGGGAGTCCGCGATGGCAGCGCCGACCGCCACCGAACACATCCACGACGAGGTCCGCGAACTCATCCGGCGCCGCGGCATCGATCCCGTCGTCGATCACCGGTCGACCCGCTCGCTGATCGACGAGGTGATCGCGCATTACGAGGAACGCGTGCCGATGTCGGCACTGCCGCCCCTGCTGGACCGTCCCGGCGCGATTCGGCACGTCTTCGATTCACTCGCGGGATTCGGTCCGCTGCAACGGTTCCTGGAAGACCCGGCGGTCGAGGAGATCTGGATCAACCAACCCGGCCGGGTGTTCATCGCCCGCAACGGGCGCTCGGAACTGACCACGGTGGTGCTGTCGTCCGACGACGTGCGGGATCTGGTCGAGCGGATGCTCAAGCCCTCCGGTCGTCGGCTCGACCTCTCGTCGCCGTTCGTCGACGCACTGCTGCCGGACGGCAGTCGGCTGCATGCGGTGATCCCGGACATCACCCGCGACCACCTCAGCCTGAACATCCGCAAGTTCGTCGTGGCCGCCAACGGGCTGGACGACCTCGTCGCGCTGGGGACGATCACCGCGCACGCCGCCCGATTCCTCGAGGGCGCGGTCACGGCGGGATTGAACATCATCGTCGCCGGCGGCACCCAGGCCGGGAAGACGACGCTGCTGAACACGCTGATCAATTCCATCCCCGCCCGCGAGCGGGTGATCACCTGTGAGGAGGTCTTCGAACTCCGGCCGAACCTGCCGGACGTGGTGGCGATGCAGACCCGGCAGCCGAACCTCGAGGGGCACGGTGAGATTCGCCTACGCCGACTCGTGAAGGAGGCGTTGCGGATGCGGCCGAGCCGGATGATCGTGGGCGAGGTTCGTCAGGAGGAATCCCTCGACCTGCTGATCGCGCTGAATTCAGGTTTGCCCGGAATGTGTTCGGTGCATGCGAACTCGGCTCGGGAAGCCGTCGTCAAGCTGTGCACGCTCCCGCTGCTGGCCGGCGAGAACGTCACCGACTCGTTCGTGGTGCCCACCGTGGCCGCGTGCATCGACCTGGTGGTGCAGATCGGCGTCCAGCCGGACGGATCGCGCCGGGTCCGGGAGATCGTGGCGCTGCCCGGCCGGGTTGAGGGCGGCGTCGTCGAGACCGAGGACGTCTTCAGCTCGGTCGACGGCAAACTCGTTCGCGCGCAGGGCTTTCCGCCGCACCCCGACCGCTTCGAGCAGCACGGCATCGACCTGGCGGGTCTGCTGGCGGTCCACCGAGCGACCGAACCCTCAGTTGCCGAAAGTCAATGACCCACGACCGCTGCCGTTCGAAGGATCGATGACAGCGGACAGCCGACCCGGTCCGGATCCAGCCCGTGACTGGTCGCCCGGCCATGCCCCGCGGATGCTGTCAACTGATGCGTCACGGGTCACCGCTTTCGCTGGTGTCGCCAAGTAGCGCCCACGATTCGGGCTCATCTGGATCTGTCAGCCGGCGACAGGATCTCGTTCGAGCTAACCTGCTCCCCTTTCAGGTCACTGCTCGCGACGGCGAGTCGGCGATCGTGTTATACCTCACTGACAGTTGCCCGAACGGAGCAGTTATCTTCGAGCTTCATCACTCGTAGTAGCAATACCGGCACCACTAAATACAAGGGAAGGCACGGACGCCGACGTGGATCGCATCGTGGTCGTGGAGGACGAGCCCGTGCTGGCGCAACTTCTCGGCCGCATCCTCGGCGGGGCGGGCTACGCGGTCACGGTGGCGGGTACGGCGGCGGACGCCCTGGCAGCAATCCGCCAGGTCGATCCCGACTTGATAGTTCTCGACCTGGTGCTGCCGGACAGGCGCGGCGAGGACGTCCTCGCCGAACTGATGACATTTCGCCCCTGCAGTCGCGTCTTGGTGCTGTCTTCGATGACGCAGGTGGCAACGAGGGTCGGTGTCCTGGTCGGTGGCGCCGTTGATTTTCTGGCCAAGCCGTTCGCCAACGCAGAACTACTCGCGCGGGTCAACACCCGCATCCGGTCGCCCGCGCCATCTCAGGCATCGGCCGCGACGGTCAACCGCTACCTCCGCAGCTCAGGCGTCGAGATCGATGTCCAGCAGCGGGAAGTCGTGGCGGGCGGGCGTCGGATCCCGTTGACCCAGAGGGAATTCGTGCTGCTGTCCTACCTTCTCCAGCGAGCGCCCCAGCCTTGTACCCGTGCGGAGCTGCTGGAGCGGGTCTGGGGGACGAAGTTCGACACCGGCACGAACGTCGTCGACGTCTGCGTGCGCCGGCTGCGATGGAAACTGTCGAACGACAAAATCGAAACGGTGCGCAATGTCGGGTATCGGATCACGGCTTAAAGCAGTCCTCCTCGCCGTCTGGGCGGTATTCGCGGGAGTGAACTGCTATCTCACCTTCGCGTTGCCGGGCCAGGAAACAATTCCGTATCACCTCGTCTGGGCCAGTTTCGCGCTGCTCTACGGACTGTGCCCATGGCCCCGGCGTTCCACGCTGGTCGTCTGCGCCGTCATTACTGCAGTGACCGGCGTCGCCCTCGTCCGTCATGCCGCGTCGGGGATCATCGGCTGGGAGGAATGCAGCGAGATCGTGCTGATGAGCGGCATCATCTCGTTGCTGATCTGGCACGTGAACCGGCAGTGGGCCGCGCAGGCCCGGCTACGGGCACTGCAGGAGGCAGACCGTCAGCGCAGCGAGCAGCGCGAGATCACGGCCCGGTTCGGTTCACACGAGGTCCGGACCAGGCTGACGATAGCCAGGGGCTATGCGCAACTCATCGCCGATCAGTCGGCCGAGCCGACAGTGCGCGAGGACGCCGAACTGGTGGTGAATGAACTGGTCAAGGCGTCCACATTGGCAACCAACCTGCTCACCCTGTTTCGTGTCGTGGAGCCGTCGACTCCGGAGCCGGTCGACGTCGACAGGATGCTGACCGACATCCTGCGCCGGTGGTCGGTCACCGCCGACCGGAGCTGGAGTGCGCGGAGCGCCGTCGGCACCGTGCAGGGGGACAACGAGCGTCTCGAGGCCATGCTCGACTGCCTCCTCGAGAATGCGGTCAAGTTCACCGTTCCGGGAGACTCCATCGCCATGACGGCGGACATCCGGGGCGGCGAGCTGGTACTGACGGTCAGGGACTCCGGCGCGGGCATTCCTGCCGCCGATCTGCAGACCGTGTTCGAGATCTTCCGGACCTCGTCCACCGCCGGCGATCAGGCCGGCAGCGGGCTGGGCCTGGCCATCGTCAAGGCCATCACGCAAGCCCGTGGCGGCACAGTCTCGGTGGCCAGCACGCTCGGTCAAGGGACCACTTTCACACTCCGCTTCCCCGTACGGCTGGCGCCCGCTCCGCTCGCCGGCACCCCCTCGGCTGCGGCCGACAAGGATCCGCGCAGCGACCTGGTGGACTCCCACATCTAACGATGCGTTGTCCTGCAACAAGTCTCAGATGCGCAGCCGTCGCCGCAGCACGCTCAGCCGGGACCCGCCCGGCTCAGCCCGCGACGATCACATCGGTCACGGCCGCGGGCTGCTCAACCTCGTTGACCCGCACAGCGGCGGTGATCTTCCATTGACCCGCAACGGGTATGGCGACAACCGCGCGGTAGCTGCCCGGCTTGTCTCCTGGTTCGACCTCGGCGGCCAGAGGTCCGAGACTCAGGTTGGGCTCGGCCACACTGACCTGCGGCATCCCGAGCGGCACGATGGCAGTGCCGCCGGCATCGGTGACGTCGAAGGTGATGACGTTGACCCCCGCGGCGCCTGGGCTGAACCGGCCGGTCAGGTGGCCGGTGCCGAGGTCGGCGAGCACCGGTGTGCCGACCGGAGCCGGCACCTCGGTCACAGCCGGAGCCGGGTCAGCGACAGTGTCTGTGGCCCGCGGGTTTTGCAGGGTCAGTGCCGACGTGAGCCCGAGGACCAGCACCAGCCCGATCGCTTCGAAGCGGATGGCCAGGGCGAGCCGGGACCAGGTCCGCCCGGAGATGCCATCGCGTGCCAGGCGAGGGACGAGCCAGAACCGATTCCACGCCGCCAGGCCCCCGATCACCGCGACGAAGCTCAGCTTGACGAGCAGCAACCGGCCGTAGGTGCTGCCGACGAGGGCCGGCACCGACCCGACGACCACCACGGCGAGGACGGTCCCGGTGACGCCCAACAGCACGACGAGGCCACCGGCGAGGGTGGAGAACCGGCCCAGCACCACAGCGGCTTCGGCCGGGTCGCCCTGCCTGCGCCGGGCGCGGACCAGGTACAGCACGAGGGCGAGAAGACCACCGATCCAGACCGCTGCCGTCGCGGCGTGGACCAGATCGGCGCCCATCATCAACCATCGCGGTTCGAAGGTCCGGGTGTGACCCACTGGTAGCACCGAAAGCAGGGCGACACCGGCCCCCACCGTCCCGGTCCAGAAACCGGCCCGGCCCGGCAGGCGTGTCCGGAGCAGCATCATCGCAATCCCGGAGGCGGCGAGCACAAGAGTCAGCGCGGCTGAGTCCGACCAGCCCGGGGTGGCGACCGCCGGGTCCACCAGCGCGCCGAGAGCAAGGCCCTGCTCCCGCATCGCGGTGAGGGGCACCAGCAGGACGTAGGCGCTGACAGCGGTGATGGCGGCCACCCGGGGCAATCGTCGGCCCGCTGGCGTGGTGCGGGCGACGAAGAGGTCGAAAACCGTGAGTCCCACCAGGCCGAACAGGGCCAGGTAGCCCAGTGCGGTGAGCGCCCCGAACAGGACGACCACCGCTTCGGTGTCGGTCTCGGTGACGGTCGGGGCGGTCGCGGCAGCCCGGCCCACGGCGAAGGACAGCACCCCGGACTCGGGGTGGGAGTCGTCCGACACCACGCGCCAGGCCAGCACGTAGCTCCCCGTCGCGAGGTCGGGCGGAAGCGCGGCACGGACGGTCGCGTCGACCGCCTCGACGGGCACGATGCGCTGGCCACCGCTGCCGTCGTAGAGCTTGAAGCCGTCAGGGACGAGGACGACCGGCTCGTCGAAGGTGAATGCGATCGAACTCGGCGAGGCAGCCAGCACCGCACCCTCGCTGGGGTCGGTGGACAGCAGCTCGGCGTGCGCCGAAGCCGGTGACGCAGGCAGCGCCAGCCCGAGGGCCAGCACTGCCAGCAACAGCCCGACGAGCCGGCGGATCGGGAAACCGCAGGCCGGCAAGCCCCCGGCCCGCACGCGACCGGTCCGCACACCTGGTGCGGACCGTTGCTCGCCGGTGATCAGTCTTGGCACGATCGTTTCCCCCTGCTGCAACATCAACCGCCGACGACCGGGGCACCACCGCCGCCCGCCCCGACCCCGGGCGGCGGTGGTGCTTGAGGTGGTGCTAGTTGGCGCCGGTCGTGAACGTCCAGCTGACGGTAGTCAAGGGGTTGCCGGCTATGTCCCTGATGCCGCTGCTGAGGGTGACCGTGTACTGGGTGCTGGCCAGCAAGGTGCCGCTCGGGTTGAGCGTCGCCACACGCGAGGTGCTGTTGTAGCTGGCCACCGAGGGGAACGCCACGTTGGTCGACGTCCGCTTGATGGTGAAGTTCCCACTCGCCGCCGCCGTGGCCGGCAGACCGGTCACCGCCTCACTGAAGGTTGCGGTGATGTTCGCCGTCCGGCTGACCCGGGTGGCGTTGGGCACCGGTGTCCGGGCCGTCACTGTCGGGGCGGGACCCGTGGTGAAGCTCCACGTCGTCCTGCCGGTGACCGGGTTGCCGGCCAGGTCCGTGATCGCGCCTGACACAGACAGCGTGTAGGTGCGGTCAGCGACCAACGGTGCGTCCGGGGTCAGTGTGGCGACTCTGTTGTTGTAGACCACCTTCGAGGCGACGGTCGCCCCTCCCAGCTTCAAGGTGAAGTTGGGAGTGCTGGTCGCGGCCGTGGGCAGGCCGTTCACGGGCTCGCTGAACGTCGCCGTCAGCGGGGTCCGCGTGGTCGTGGTCCCCAGGGCAACTCCAGTGGCGCCGTTCGCCGGGCTGGTGGAGGTGACCGTCGGGCTGGGACCGGTGATGAAGCTCCAGCTCGTCGCCACCAGCGACCCACCCGAGACACTCTTGATCGCCGGGGTCAGCGAGAGCGTGTAGGGCTTGTCCGCGGTGAGCGGCGCGGCCGGTGTCAGGGTGGCCGTCCGCGTGAGCGTGTTATAGGCCACCGAAGCAGAAACCGATGTGGCGCCCTGCTTCAACATGAACGAGGTGGTGCCGACACCGGTGACGGCCTCATTGAACGTGACCGTCATTCGCGTCCGGTTCGTTGTCGTCCCGAGCGCCACCCCCGTCGCCCCAGGTGCGGGGCTCCGGTTGGTCACCGTCGGCGTGGTGGCGCCCGTCAGCACCGCAGCGGAAACGGAATCCCCCGCAGCGTTGAAGGCGATCACCCGGTAGGCCCAGGCCGTCGCCCCGCCAGTGGTGTCGGTGTAGCTGGTCACGTTCGCCAGCGCCGTGCCGATCTTGGCGTACGTGCCGACACCGGCGGCGGTGAGGGGTGCCCGTTCGATCCGGTAACCGATCTCATTCCTGGGGTTGCCCCAGTTGGTCGGATCGATCATCGACACCGGGGTGCCGTCGGTCCAACTGAGTGCTATCCCGTTGGTCGGCGTGGTGAAGGTGACCACCGGCTTGTCCGCCGGCGTTCGAGGCACCGCGAGGGTGATCGGACGCATCATGTCCATCTCCTCGTGGCTGAGGATGTGGCAGTGCCAGACGTACTCCCACCCGAAGTTCGTCATCGTGTTGACGATCGGGTCGATGGGATTACCGCCGGTGTCGGTGTTGTTGAAGCCGGCCTCTGACCCATTGGCACCTGTCGTCGTGCCCTTGGCGCCCAGCGGCATCATCGGGTTGAGCGGTCGGTTGCTATCCGGGATGGCGAACGGGAGCTTGGGCACGATCGGCCGCACCGCGACGATGGTGTCCTCGAGCGGACTCACCCGGACCGTGTCCTTCCAGCCCAGCTCGGTCGGGTCGGGCGGGATGATGATGTTGTCCCAGGTGACCCTGTTGAGCACCTGGACGTCGTTCAGGTGGAAGTGCAGCGGGTGGGTGTCCACGCCGTTGTGGGTGATCTTCCAGATCTGTGTCCCGTCGGGGGCCGCGGCCGAGACCGGGGTGACCTTCAGGGGGTCGGTGGACTTGGTGCCGTCGAGGATCTCGGTCGCCGGGTTCACGTACGGGTACAGGATGATGTTCTGCAGCAGTGGTGTGGCCCCCGGTGCCTCCAACCCGATGTTGCCGCTCATCCGTCCCCACTCGTCGAAGTTCGCCGAGTTCATCTCGTCGTGGACGGCCTTGCCTTCCAGCTTCACGCCCATCTGGGCGCCGGCCAGGGTGTCGAACTTGAATGTGTCCCCGCCCTGCTCGGCGATCCGGGCGAACCCATCGCACTTGGCGGTGGGGTTGGTGGGCGCGTTGCAGTACCCGCTACCGGCAAAGGTCTTCCCGTAGGCCTGGTTGTAGGCGGCCTGGCCGACGACGATCGGGTTCTGGCTGGACTCGAAGACCCCGGCGGGCTTGCCGGCGGCATCGAGGTGGTGGTCGAACGCCGCCATCAGTTTGCCCATCTGGTCGACCGTGGTGTTCGGCCGGTCGAAGGCAGCCGCGGGTGCGGCTGTGGAGACCTTGACCTGCATGACCGTCCGGGTGTCGGGTCCGTACCCGGGAAGGGTCGTCGGCGCGCCACCGGGGCTCAGATCTGGCCCGCCGGCGCGGTAGTCGTAGCCCGGGATCCGGCCTGGGAACGCCGCCGGGGCGTCGTTGTACAGAATCAGGGTCTTGCCGCGGTACGCTGAGAAGTCGACGATCACGTCGGCCCGTTCAGCCGGGGCGAGCAGCAACGAGTGCTGGTCCACGTTGCCGACATCGAACCGGGTCGGGTCGGTGATCCACGTCGTCTCGTGCGCGGGAACCACCGCCGGGGTCGGCAGGAAGCCGCCCTCGTTGCCGATCTGGATCCAGTCCGGTCCCTTCGGGCTCCTGGTGGTGTCCGGGGTCGGGCTGATCGAGGTATCGGTCAGCGCTGCCGTCACCTCGCTCGGCTTCAGAGCAACTTCGGTGCCGGTGGCGGGGTCGGCGACGTACCAGGACAGGTTCCAGAACCTGTCGTCGGAACCGTTGAGGATCCGGAAGCGGTAGGTCTTCGGATCCATGGTCGTGGTCGGGTAGGCGGTGCCGTTGACCAGCGGCGTGTCGTGGAACGCCTCCATGCCGACCGAGTTGTTGGGCGTGGAAGGGACCAGCGCCGGCTCGCAGAATGTTTCCACGTCCGGGTCGCAGGCGGGGTTGAAGTACGGGTTGGCCATCGGCGGGTACTTGGCGTCCTTGGCCGGCGGCCAGAACCACGGGCCGTAGAACCATCGGCCGAAGGAGCTCATCCCGCTGGGGTCGCCTGGGTTCTGCGCCGGCATGTAGACGTGCGGCTGCCAGAGGTTGCCCTCGCCGCCCCACTTCTTGGCGTCCCAGGTCGGATCGAGCTGGGCCATCCGGGTCGCGCTGGGCACGAATGTCTTGTCCTGGATGACGAGCGGGGTCCCGGAGCCGAGACCGGCGAGGGCGCCACCATCGGCCATCAAAGCCTTCTCGGCGTCATCGGTGATCATGTAGCCGGCGACCTCACCGGCGTACACGTTGAGCCTGGTGATCCCCCATGAGTGGTCGTGGTAGAACATCATCCGCGCGCTCTGCTGATTGGTGTAGAAGAAGGTCTCCGCACCGGGGCCGGGGTCCGGCATGTCGGGCACGTTGCTGACGCTGACACCCTTGGGGTAGGCGGTGTTCTCGCCGACCGGGGTGGTCCACTGGTGCGGTGTGCCGTCGCTGATCCACGGCGTGATACCGCCGTGCAGATGCAGCGTCGCGCGGTTCTCCGAATAGCACGTGGTCGGCTTCGGCGTCTCCCCGCACATCGGGTTGCGGACGCCGTCCAACGGGCTCTGCTGGTCGGCCGCCATGTCCATGGGCACGCCGTTCGGGTCCAGGGTCATCATCTTCGGGCCGGCGCCCGCGCCCATCACCGAGGTGTCGACCGGGAGGAACAGGTCTCCGCCGACGCCGGTGGGCAGCAGGTTGCGGAACAGCACGCGGACGGGCCTGTTCTTCGTGGCGACGATTGTCGGCCCGAGGTAGTGCGGCTTGTCCACACCGGTGAAGTTGGCGATGGGAGTGTCCGGCAGGGCCGGGTTGAGGTTCGCATTGCCAAGGGGGACGCTATGGCCCGGCACGACGCCGGTCGAGAGCTGGACGTACCCGCGGAGCAACGTGGGCGCTAGATCGCGGTGGAACTTCATCCGGTACTGGACGACCGCGATCTCGTAGTAGTCGGTACCGGGGTAGGTGGTGGTGTCGGGCACCGCGACCGGGATGTACTGACCGAGGTCGTTGGCCTGGCCCTCTCCGGACCCGGGCAGGGTGTCGACGAACTTCTTGATCCCCGGGGTGAGGTAGCCCGCACCGGGAGCGGTCACGGTGATGCCGGTGACCGACCCCTTGACGGCGACCCGAGCGGTCGCACTGGCTCCCTTGTCCGCCGTGCCGGTCGTGTCCTCGATGGCGACGGTGGGCGCGGCGTCATAGCCCTGACCGCCGTCGGTGACGTCGATCCGCGTCACGCCGATGGTCGCGTCGACCGCGGCGGAGGTGGTGGGCAGGTTCTTGCTGGCGTCGGTGATGGTCACCGTCGGCGCCTTGGTGTAGCCGCTGCCCGGGTCGGCGATCGTGACGCTGTTGACAATGTGGTTGGCGTCCATGGTCGCGCTGGCGGTGGCCTGTGTTCCGTCAGGCAGGTCGGGCTTGGACAGGGTGACCAGCGGTTGATCCTGGTACCCGGCGCCGCCGCTCTTGATCGTCAGGTTGTCGACCATGCCACTGGCCACGGCCTGCGCCTCGAAGCCAGGCGTCGGGTTTCCGCCGGTCAACTTGACGGTGGGAGTGCTGAAGCCGAAACCTGTCTCATTGACGTCGACGCCGGTGATCACGCCGGTCGCGATGGTCGCGGTGGCGTGCGCGACCGCGGTCGGGGTGACTCCGGCCGTGGTGATCTCCACCGTCGGCGGAACCGCATAACCGGCACCCGGGCTGGTCACGGTCACACCGGAGATGCCGCCGGTCTTCGGGTCGACGGACGCGGTCGCTTCCGCGCCCGTGCCGGGGTCGGCGACGTTCGGGGTGACGTCGGCCGAGAAGGAGTACGTGCGATCGTGGGAGAAGTCCGGGTAGCCCGGAGCGCCGAGGGTCAGGGTGCTGCCCTGGGCCGGCGGCACTGCGGTGGCCACGGTCGGATCGCCGCTGGCCGGCGTGCTCAGGGTGTCCCCGTTCGCCACCACCTCCGTGTCGAGCGGAACGCCCTGGCCATAGAAGCCGAGTACGTCACCCTTCTGAACGGCCACCGGTGAGACCGGGTAGGTCTCGACCTCACCGGTGGACACCGTCGGAGTCGGCACGGTGAGGAGGGCACTGGTGTAGACGACCGTGTACGCCCCCGCGCCGATCGGCCGCAGAACCAGGGCGTGGAACGTACCGCCGGCAGAGGTGCGCGGACTGGACCCGGCAGTGCCCTGGTTCCAGCTCTGGAAGTCGTTCAGCGTGCCCGCCGGCAGCGGCGCGTGGTCGAGCACGACCAGGACGGGCGCCACAGTGCCTTTGAGATCGGCGAAATCTGTGGCGTAGCGACGCTCGATCAACGGATTGCCGTAGGCGACCGGCGTCGGTGTTCCGACGCTGATCGTCACCATGGCGTCCGCAAGTGTCTGCGGGCTGTTCGCCCAGTTGGGGTACGGACCGAAGTAGTGCGGCACCTTGGTCTCATCGGTGGCGCTGGCGGGGACTGCGGCCTCGGCGGCATCGGGGCGAAAGATGTTGCGCATGCCCCACTTCGGGCTGATCCCGCTCACCAGCAGGGCGAGGACCACGACCAGGACGAGAGCGGCCGGCCGCGCCGAGCGACGCACCGTGGCCCGGTTGACGAGTGGGCGGGCAAAGGATCGCATGGTTCCCCCTGACGACTGGAGCGCGGGCTGCAGACTCCAACGCAGAGGCTCCCCGACCGTTGTCCGTTACGGGGGGTTTATGACAGGACTGTCATCTTGCCGCGCCGGGGCCGGGGACATCGAGGCCGGTGACATGGACGGTTGGGCGGCGGCACACTTGCTGGCGCACAGGGTTTTCGGCACGCCCTGACCGCTGGGGGCGACGCGGCCTCACCGTGGCGGAGTTGCCAGCGGTTCGACAGGAGAACCCAGCGGTTCGGCAGCGGAACACGGCGGCGACCGCACCTTGCGCCATTGCCACATGAGCAGGGGTACCCCCCGCCACAGCGCGAATGTCCCTGCAGTTGTGGCTGATGGATCCCAGCGGGACCGGGCCGGCGCCCGGCGACTGGCTACAAACCGGTCGGTGAGGTGCCCGGCAGGGTGTGGCTCCGGACGTCGGCGGCGTACTCCCGCGCCTCGGCGATGCTGTCCTCACTCGCCTGCAGGTCCTCGGTGCCCCGACGCATCTCGTTGTTCTCGAGAGCCGGACCATCCAGCTCGACCTTGTCCGACGGCTTGCGTTCACTGCCCGAGGCATTCAGATCGTCCTGCGCCTCGGCGGGATTGAGCCCTTCGACAGCGCCTGCGGCCGTTGAGGTGTCGTCCTCGTCGGGACCGGCCGCATCGGGTGCCGCCGGTGCCGCGGCGGCCGAGGCGTCGGGTGAGCCCGAGTCGCCCGGTGCATCTGCCTCAGCAACTGCGGCGGCGCGCTCGGGATGTGCTTCGGTCGCGGTGCCGGTCTGGGGCGAACCTGCCGTTTCCGAGCCGGATGTGCGAGAGGAACTTCCGACCCGGCCGGACTCGGTCGTGTCGGTGTCGGCAGCACCGGGTCCCTCGGGGACCACGTCGGCGTCCGGTGATGGCGAGGTGTCCGGGGCGACCGAGACACCCGGTGACGCGGATGACTGTTCGTCACCCGCCGCGGTCCGAGCGGTGTCCGGTTCGGTTCCGGTGTCGGGCAGAGCGTCCTCGTCGAGGGCGGAACTGGGGCCGGTGCCTGTCGAGGTGCCGTCACCCGAGGGCAGGCTGGAGGTCATCGTCGGTTCCCTTCGTTGCGGGGCCGCAGCGGCCTGTCACAACGCATTACCCACCGGCAGCGCCTCTCACACACCGCTGCGGAAGCAGACCGATCAGTCGAGTGACCGCACTCCCCCGGGTCCGTTGGCGCCCCGTGCGTCGAGCGCCCCGGCGATGACAGCCTTGAGATCACCGCCGACATGGGCGGCGATCGCGGCCGACACGGCGCCCAGCACGAACGGCGCGTCGACGATGACGACCCGCTCGGCCTGCTCCGGCTCCAGAAATTCCACCGCGGTTTCCGCGGTGAGGAAACCGCTACCGAGGTCGTAGAGCAGCACCGCTCCGTCCCCCGAATCCGCTTCGGCGATCGCGGCGGAGATCAGCTCGAACGACGTTCCGATCGAGCCGTCCTCCTGCCCACCGGCGGGCACGACCTTCACCGATGACGCCATCTGACCCGCGACGTCGGCCAGGCCCTGGGCCAATTGTTTGCTGTGCGAGACCAGGACCAGGCCAACCGTCACGTGTCACTGCCCTTCTGTTGCGGTTTCGTGCGAACTGACCGTCCGGCATGCGCTACACGCATGCATGGAGCGCCGATGCAATCGGAATCAGGCCTGCGCCGCGCCGGCGAGGGCCTGCAGCAGATAGCCGGTGCTGGTCGCGCCAGGATCCTGGTGACCCATCGACCGCTCCCCCAGGTAGCTGGCGCGCCCCTTGCGTGCCTGCAGGGGAATGGTCGCAGCCGCACCTGCTGTCGCGGCATCGGCGGCCGCCGTCAGCACCTCGCTGACGGATCCACCGCCTTCGGCCGCTGCCTTCGCCGCGTTGACGGCCGGTGTCAGCGCGTCGACCATCGTCTTGTCGCCGGATTCGGCCTTACCTCTGGCGACGACCCCGTCCCTGGCCGCCGTCAACGCGGTCGCCACGGCGGTGCCGTCCAGCTCCGAAACATCACCGAGCGATGTCGCAGCCCGCAGGAAGCCGGTGCCGAACAGCGGCCCGGCAGCCCCGCCGACGGTCGAGATCAGTGTTGTGGCAACAAGTTTGAGCACCGCCGCCGGGTTGGCCGGCTCAGCTGACTCGAGCTTGGTGAGGACCGCGGTGAAACCGCGGGCCATGTTTTCCCCGTGGTCACCGTCACCGATGTCCCGGTCCAGGTGGGTGAGTTCCACCCGGTGTTCGGCGACCGTGGCGGCGACGGCCCGAATCGCCGCCACCGTCCCCGCGGCATCACAACTCATCGATCACACGCCCCATCGCAGCGCGGCGGTGTGTACCGGCGCGTCCCAGAGTTCGGTCATCTCGTCGTCCAGCTTCAGCAGGGTGATGGACATGCCCTGCATCTCCAGCGACGTGATGTAGTTGCCGACCAGTGACCTGGTCACTTCGATCCCCCGCTCGGCGAGGAACTTCCGCGCCGAATGGTAGGCGAGGTACAGCTCGATTTGCGGGGTCCCCCCCATGCCGTTGACGAACAACAGCGTCTTGGCGCCCGATTCGAAGGGCAGGTCCTCGACGATGGAGCTGAGCATGATCGAAACGATCTCGTCAGCGGGCACGAGCTTCATCCGCTCGCGGCCGGGCTCGCCGTGGATGCCGACGCCCATCTCGATCTCGTCGTCGGCGAGCGTGAACGAGGGCTCGCCGGAGTGCGGGACGGTACAGGGGGTGAGAGCCATGCCCATCGAGCGCACCTGCGAGCTGACCCGCTCGGCGATGGCCGTGACGGCGGCGAGGTCGTCACCGCGCGCGGCCGCTCCGCCGGCGATCTTCTCCACCAGCACGGTGCCGCCGACGCCGCGGCGGCCCGCGGTCCATGTCGAGTCCTTCACAGCCACGTCGTCGGCGATGACGACCGACTTCACCTCGATGCCTTCGGCCTCCGCCAGCTCGGCGGCGGTCTCGAAGTTGAGGACGTCACCGGTGTAGTTCTTCACGATGAGCAGGACACCCGCGCCGCCGCTGACCGCCTGGGTCGCCGCGATGACCTGATCGGGCGTCGGCGAGGTGAACACGGGTCCCGGTACGGCGGCGGCCAGCATGCCTTCGCCGACGAACCCGCCGTGAAGTGGTTCGTGGCCGCTTCCGCCGCCGGACACGATCGCCACCTTGCCGGCCACCGGCGCGTCGGCCCGCGCGATGAACGCCGGCTCGAGCTGCACGGTGATGAGG
Source organism: Nakamurella sp. GG22 (assembly GCF_052976845.2). Lineage (NCBI taxonomy): Bacteria > Bacillati > Actinomycetota > Actinomycetes > Nakamurellales > Nakamurellaceae > Nakamurella > Nakamurella sp. GG22. The sequence goes on from NZ_JBRIIO020000007.1 coordinate 209,372, forward strand.
TCGGCATGCGCCTCGGCCATGCCCTGCAGGGCCTCCGACGTCACGGTGGTGGGATCGTTGATGATCTTCTTCACGACTGTCCTCTCGACGCTGATGGGAACGGGTTCAGGAGTTGACCAGCCGACGTCCGGCCGGGTCGGCACGCTGCCCCTGTCGATCTTGCACCCCACTGTCCGACTCGGCACGGCCAACAAATGTCCGAGTTGGCAGGCTCTTCGATTCGACGATTTCCGGCCGTCGCCGTCAGCGGGACGCGGGCTCCTGACGCAACCGCACGGACAGGCAGGTCACGCATCCCTCCAGTTTCTCGAACTCGGAAATGTCCACGACGACCGGCGTGAAGCCGAGGTCGGCGATCAATTCCGCGGACCTCGGTGCGGACGCCGCCATCAGCAATCTGCCACCTCCCAGATCGACCACGTGGGACCCGCCCTCTTCCGGCATCGGACGGAAGTGTGGCCAGAACCCCGGGTCGTCGACCAGTGGCGGGTAGCCGACGATCGTGCCGTCGGGCAGCGCGGTGACGGCGGATTTCAGGTGGAGCACCTTGTTCACCGGCACGGCGACGACCGTGAAACCCAGAGGCGCACAGATCGCCCGCATCGACGCGATGCCGCCGGCGCTGGTCCGCAGGGTTCGTCCGACATACACCGTCGTGCCCACCTTCAGCACGTCCCCGCCGTCCATCGTGCCGCCGGTGATCCGCTCGACGCGGTAGCCCAAAGACCCCAGAGTCGTTGCGGTGCCGTCAATCTCAGGCTTGCGCTGATCTGCGCCGGGATTGGTCAGCACCGCCGTATCGCCGACCATGACGACCGTGTCCTCGACGAAGACACCGTCCGGACACTCCTCGACCGCGGGTACCTCGACGGCTTCCCAGCCAGCCCCGGTCATTGCGTCGACGTAGCCGTGCCACTGCTCCTCGGCGAGCACGGGTTCGACCGCGACGCGCTCGAGATGGGTGATCAAACCTTGCGCGAGCCGGGATGACGGTCGGCGGACGAGGGCGCGAAGAGCGGTTGACACGGGCAGCTCCGGCTGGCGAACGAATGTGAGTGACTGTTCGGGCGAAACCTACCTGGCGCCGCCGACAGGCGGGTTCCGCGGACCTCCCGGGCCGGGAAGTACTCGTCCGCGGGGCGTGACGCGCCTAGCGTGGACGGATGGCCCCGACCGACACCGGACGAATTGCGGCGCTGAGTCCGCCGCCGATGGCATCCCGGGCGGTCCCGTCGATGGTGGGTTACTGCGCGCCACCGGTGCCCGGTGTGCACCGCGGCCTGCCGAGTCCCTATCTGACGGTGGTGTTCCCGCTGTCCGGCGAGCTCCGGATCGATGTACCGGACGCCGGTGGCCACCGCACCGGACGGTTCGCCATCCCGGTCGGTGGTCTGCACACCGAGCCGGTGCTGCTGCCACAGCCGGACCTCGGCGACCGGGACCGCGACGTCCAGCGCGGCGTCCAGCTGGCGGTGCACCCGTTCGCCGCGCGGGCACTTCTCGGGCTGCCCGCGGCGGAACTCGGCACAGATGTCGTCGAGCTGGCTGACGTACTCGATGCCGACGAGGCCCGCGTCGCGGACCTGACCGGCGAAACCTCGGGCGCTATAGCCGTGCAGGGCATCAACGACTGGATCGACCGTCGCCTGACATTGGCCCCCCGGCACCGGATCGCACCGGAACTGCTCCGGGCGTGGCACCTCATCGTCGAGTCGGGCGGTCGCCGCCGCGTCGCCGACGTCGCGCGCGACGTCGGCTGGTCCCGCCGCCATCTGACCGTCCAACTGCGTACCGAGATCGGCATCGGCGCCAAGGATCTGGCCCGGCTGGCCCGGTTTCACAGGGCGAGATCGCTGCTGCTGCAGTCCCACCCGCCGCTGGCCGACCTCGCGACGATCTGCGGGTACGCCGACCAGGCGCACCTCACCGCCGAGTGGCGGCGGTTCGCCGGCTGCACCCCAGGCCAGTGGATCGCCGAGGAACTCCCGGGTCTGGCGGAACATGCGTCGTCCCGCCGGACCTTCGCCGAATGATCACGGTCAACCAGGTCCGATTTTTCCAAGACGGCGACCGCTGATTCCAGCATCCTGGGCACATGACGACAACGATCAGAACCCACCCCGGCGTCTGGCCCACTCTTTCCTACCGCGACGGCGAAGCCGCCCTCCGCTTCCTCGTCGACATCATCGGCTTCACCGAGGTCGTCGTGATGCGCGGGGATCACCGTCCGATCGAGCATGCGGAGTTGGCGTGGCCGGACGGCGGCGGCGTGATGTTCGGCAGCGAGCCGACCGACGAGCGCTGGTCCGGTCGCGCCGGCGGCCCCGGCACAGCCACGGTGTACCTCTCCACGGACGACATCGACGCCTTCGCCGGCCGTGTTGGCGGCGCGGGCTGGGAGGTGCTGCGGCCGCTCGCCGACACCAGTTACGGAAGCAGGGAGTTCGCCTTCCTCGACCCGGAGGGCAACGCCTGGAGCGTGGGAACGTACCGCGGCGCCGCCGGCTGAGCGAACATACGGACCGAAGGGTCGCATCTCACTGCCAATGATGCGAACATGTGTTCGTGGGCGCCGTCGTTGCGGGGACAGAAGCGACGATTCTGCATGCCGACCTGGACGCCTTCTTCGCCTCGGTCGAGCAGCGGGACAACCCCCGACTTCGCGGCAAGCCCGTCATCGTGGGCGGCGGGGTCGTGCTCGCGGCCAGTTACGAGGCGAAGGCGCGCGGGGTGAAGGGAGCGATGGGCGGAAGGCGTGCGCTGGGCCTCTGCCCGGACGCGATCGTTGTCCCGCCCAGGATGGCTGCCTACTCCCGGGCCAGTAAGGACGTCTTCGAGGTGTTCCGGCGGACCACCCCGCTGGTCGAGGGGCTGTCCATCGATGAGGCGTTCCTGGATGTCGGTGGGCTGGCGCGGGTGTCCGGCTCCCCCGCTGACATTGCCGCGAAACTTCGTCGCGACGTGCTCGAATCGGTGGGCCTGCCGATCACCGTCGGCGTCGCCCGAACCAAGTTCCTGGCGAAGGTCGCGAGCGGGGTCGCGAAACCGGACGGCCTGCTGGTCGTCCAGCCGTCGGAGGAACTGGCCTTCCTGCACCCGTTGCCCGTCCAACGGCTGTGGGGCGTCGGCCCGAAGAGCACCGCCAAGCTGCACGAGCTGGGCATCTTCACCGTCGGTCAGGTCGCCGGCCTGGGCGAGGCCGGATTGGTGTCCATCCTCGGGCAGGCGTCCGGTCGGCACCTGAATGCGTTGGCCCACAACCGGGACCCGCGCCGGGTGCGCGTCGGGCGTCGTCGCGGATCGATCGGATCGCAGCACGCGATGGGTCGTGCGCGGCACCTGCCCGGCGATATCGACGCGGTAGTGGTGGGTCTGGTCGACCGGGTGACCAGGCGGATGCGCAGCGCCGACCGCGTCGGAAGGACGGTCGTCCTGCGGCTGCGGTTCGACGACTTCAGCAGGGTGAGTCGGTCCCGCACCCTGGCGCGGGCGACCGCCGAGACGGCCGTCGTCCTGAACGCCGTCCGTGGACTGTTGGCCGCCGCGATGCCACTGATCCGGGAACGGGGCCTGACGTTGGTCGGGATCGCCGTCGGCAATCTCGATGACGAATCGCTCCAGATGGAGCTGCCATTCGACGACGATCCGGGTGCAGCCCTCGACGCGGCGCTGGACGGGGTCCGCGAGCGCTTCGGGTCCTCGGCGGTCACCCGGGCGGTGCTGCTGCACCGCAACACCGGCTTCTCGATGCCGACGCTGCCCGACTGATTGTGCGCTCGGGTGTCATTGTCGGTGGCTCGTGCCATGGTGCCTGTATGACGAGTCTGCGAACCGGCGTTGTCATCAGTGCGGCCACTCCCAAGGAGTTCGTCGACCTTGCGGTGGCGGCCGAGAATGCAGGGTGGGACGCGATCTTCGCCTGGGAGGCCCTCTGGTCGACCGACGCCTGGGTGATCCTGACCGCCGCGGCGATGCGCACCGAACGGATCCGGCTGGGCACGCTGCTCACCCCGCTCCCGCGGATCAAGGCGTACGAGTTGGCGGCCCGGGCAGCGACACTGGACGACCTGTCCGGCGGTCGGGTTCAACTCGCCGTCGGACTGGGGGCGCCGCACGACGGCTGGCTGGCCTTCGAACCGGCGGAGGAGCGCAAAATCCGCGCGGAGAAGCTGGATGAGGGTCTCGCGGTGTACGACGGGCTGATGCGCGGTCAGCCGTTCTCGCTCGACGGCAAGCACTATCAGGTCAGGCCGACGGACTTCCCTCCCCCGCCCGCGCCGGTGCAGCAACCCCGGGTGCCGGTCTGGGTCGTCGGCGCGCATCCCTCCGTCAAGTCACTCGGGCGCGCCGCGCGCTGGGACGGGCTGCTTCCGACCAAGGTCGGTCGCGGGGTGGAGACACCGTTCACCCCGGAGGACCTGGCGGACGTGGTGGCCGGGATCCGGCCGCTCCGGGAGGCCGCCGGTCTGGACTGGGACAGCTTCGACGTGGTCGCGGAGAGCGTGAGCGAGCCGGGCAGCGCGGGCGACGCGAAGGCCCGCGAGTGGGTGGACGCCGGCGCCACCTGGTGGGTCGAGTCGGACTGGTCGATGGGCGAGGACGCAGCGCAGGTGCACCGCCGGCGGATCGACGCGGGGCCACCGTCGCCGTGATCGGCGGTTCGCCCGTCCCCGGCGAGATCGCGGGACGATCGCGTCCGCGTGGAGGAAAGCTGGTGGGACTCTCAAACGACGCGCAAATGGAAACGCCTGACCCTGTCGTGGCTTTCTTGGGGAGCCCGATCTTCAAGGTGCGAATATCGTCCTTCGCAACGAGGTATTGATTGATCAAGCCGATTCTGATCACCCTGTTGCCGGTATACAACCAGGTGCGATGACGACTGTCGCGGCCCAAGGCCTGCTCCGCCAGCCGACCTTTCAGGACAACGGTTTTCAATGGTGCGACGCTTGTGCACTGCGACGGCTGTCACATGACAGATGGTGACATGGCTGGCCGATGAGGGTTATCCACATTACTGACGGTAAGGAACGCCCCGAATCCGCTCGATGAGCTACCGTCTGCCGAATCGCAGGACAGCCATGCAAAAAGGGGACGGACCATGGGAGCGTTTCTTGGTCTGCTCGCCGGACTCGGGCTATTACTCATCTGGAACGGCGCCACCGCCCGACCAACGGCACCGCGGCCCCGACCGCGCGCGGAACGAACCCGGGAGCACCTCATCCAGGCTGGCCTGCCCGGCGTGACGCCTGCCCAACTGATCGCCCTGCAAGTGCTTGCGGCCCTGTTCGTCGCGGTTGTCGGGGTGGTCGTGACCCAATCGATCAGCGTGACGGCGATCTTCGCGGTGTTCGCCGCGTCCGTCCCGCGACTGATCGTCGCTCGGCTCAGACACAAGCGGCAGGCGGACCTCCGTGAACTGTGGCCCGAGGTGGTGGACAACCTCACCTCCGGGGTGCGTGCCGGACTGTCGCTGCCCGAGGCGCTGTCATCGATCGGTGTTCGTGGCCCTGAGCAGCTTCGAGACCCGTTCAAGCAATTCGGTTCCGACTACCGCACCACCGGGCGGTTCAACGAATCACTGGATCGGCTCAAAGACGCCCTCGCCGACCCGGTGGGAGACCGCGTCTGCGAGTCGCTGCGCGTCGCACGGGAGGTCGGCGGCACTGATCTCGGGCGCTTGCTGTCCACGTTGTCCGGGTTCCTCCGCGATGACGCCCGCACCCGCGCCGAACTCCTTGCGCGCCAGTCCTGGTCGGTGAACGCCGCCAGGATGGCGGTCGCCGCCCCGTGGCTGGTGCTGGTGCTGCTGGCCACCCAGCGCGAAACCCTCGAGGCCTACGACACTCCGACCGGCGCGCTCATCTTGGCCGTCGGTGCTGCACTGTCGTTCATCGCGTATCGGTTGATGATCAGAATCGGCCGACTGCCCGAGGATCGACGGGTTTTGCGATGAACGGCACCGCTGTGGGTGCACTACTCGGCGGCCTGGCCGGCGCGGGCCTCCTGATGGTCATCCTCGCCTCACCGCCGCTGCGCCGGACGACCATGTCCGATCGCATCGCTCCCTACCTCACGGATACGGCCCGCCCTTCACGACTGCTGACCGCCGGTACCAGCGGCGGTACTGCGACAGCGCTGGGCCGGTTGACCGCACCCCTGGTTCGCGACGCAGTCAAGGTCATCGACAGAATTCTCGGCGGACGCGCATCGGTGGAACGTCGGCTCACCGGGCTCGGGTCACCCTTGACCGTCGACCAATTCCGCATCGAGCAGGTGCTGTGGGGAGGTATCGGAGCCGCCGCGGGCGCCGGGTTGGGGCTGCTGGCGGTCGTCCTCGGGCAGTCGAACCCGGTGATCCTTGTTCTGCTCATCGTCGCCTGCGCCGTTGGCGGGGTTCTCGGACGCGACTGGTGGCTGAGCGAGGCCGTCAGCAAGCGCGACGCCGAGATCATCGCCGAGTTCCCGGTGGTCGCGGAGATGCTGGCTCTCGCTGTCACCGCGGGCGAGGGACCGATGAGCGCCATCGACCGCATCACCAAGTTGGCTCAGGGCCCCCTCGTCCAGCAACTGGCCGGGGTTCTTGCCGAGACGCGTTCCGGAACGCCGTTTCTCACCGCGATCACCCACCTCCGCGACCAGACGCGACTGGAGCCGCTGTCCCGGTTCCTCGACGGCATGGCAGTTGCGATCGAGCGAGGCACGCCGCTGGCCGATGTCCTGCGTGCGCAGGCAGCCGACGTCCGAGCGCTCGGCAAGCGAGAACTGCTCGAGTCGGGCGGCCGCAAGGAGATCGCGATGATGGTTCCCGTTGTGTTCATCGTTCTGCCGATCACCATCCTGTTCGCCCTCTACCCCGGACTTCTCGCGATCAGTTCGGTCGCGCAGTGATCCGCGCGAGGGGCGAACCCCGCGGGCTGATACCGACCGAATTGCCATTCCCCACAACAACAATCACCACCGCGCTGCCGTTGCAGGCGGTCGACCCAGGAGGCCCCGATGAGGACCAGAACCAACGCAGCACAGGCATGGGTGGTGGCCGCGACCCTGCATCTCGTTGCCCGGCTACAGAGCCCAGGCAGCAGAGACGGGAACCCAGAGGAGCACGACCGCGGCGACGTCCCGGGCTGGGTGATGATCACGGTCATGACAGCCATCGTCGTGATCGCGCTGCTGGCAGTCTTCCGCGAGCAGGTCGTCACCGCGGTACAGAACGCCTTCCAATCGGTGTCCGGCGCAGGCTGAGTGCTGCTGACGGGGGGCAGCTCGCGGCGGCGAGTCTGCATCGGCGCGACGACCCCGGCTCGGACCGAGGCTCGGCGGTCGCGGAGTTTGCGCTCGTCCTTGTCCTGCTGCTCATGCTGTTCCTGGCACTGATCTCGGTTGGCCTGTGGGCATACACCCGAACCTTGCTGACGTCCGCGGCAGCCGATGCGGCGCGGCAGGCTGCCAACTATGACGGCTCCGGCGTTGTTGCGACAGCGCAGGTCTCGGCGCTGATGGACTCGGGAGTGACTGGGTCGACACGATCAACGCTCAGTTGCACCTCCGGCGCGCAGGGACTGCTGGTCCGGGTGGACTGCACGATGCAGGCTCCCGGGATCATCGCGCTGCTGGACGGAATCATGCCGACCATCGAGGTCACCGGGCATTCGGCCAGAGAGTCGATCGGATGAGCTCCTTGCGAACCCGGCCGCTACTGGAGTCGCCCCCGCTGTTCGTCCTGGCAGGAGAGCCGAACCCGGTCAAGAAAGCATCGGGATCGGCCGATCCCGAGTCGGGCCGCGCGCTCATCGAGGTGGTCTTTCTTGCCGTCCTGCTTCTGGTCCCGACGGTCTACATCCTGGCTTCGGTCATCAGGATCCAGGCAGCGACCTTCGCTGTCGCTCAGGGGGCGCGCGATGCGGGACGGGTGATGGATTCAGCGCCGACCGTTCCGGTCGCTGTCGCTCGAGCGGAGGAGATCGCCCGGCTCGCGCTGGTCGATCAACGAGTGCCCGACGACGGCATGGACGTTCGTTTCGTCGCAACGGGAAGTGACTGCGTTTCGGGCGCCGAACTCGCGCCGACCCTTCGACCAGGGGATGTGTACGACGTCTGCGTGGTCGCTCTGGTCACTTTTCCGGGTGTCCCGTCCGT
>NZ_JBRIIO020000008.1:0-205033 GCF_052976845.2 Nakamurella sp. GG22
GGCCAACGACGCCGGTCCGGCGGGGCCGGTGGCGTGCCCGGCCCACCGCCCAGCCGCTGTCGGCTTGTCGCTCATGACCATCACCACCGTTCGAACGTGTGTACTAATCATAGGTCATGGGCGGTATGTACGCAATAGCGAGATCAATCATGGCTCGGTAGATCTCGGGCTCTGACATTCGCCGGTCTGCGAGCATCATCAGGCCTGGCAGCTGCTGCTGGCGAGGAGCGCACTTCACCCCCGGAGTGAAGAGGCGGCATAGATGAACCCGGCGTCGGCGTGACCCCTCCCCCGGCGGGCGAGCCGGGCCGAGCACTCGGCGGACCCGGTCGGCGGACGCTAGTCGGCGGACCCACTCGGCGGACCCAGTCAGGCAAGAACAAGGCAAACCAAGGCGCAAATACAGCAGGCCCATCCCCGACCCGCCCGCCCAGCGGGCAGACTGCTGCGGTGACCGACTCCCTGCAGCCCTTCCCCGACGACTGGTCCCGCGCGCTGTGCATCGCCGCCCACCCCGACGACCTCGAGTACGGCACTGCCAGCGCCGTCGCCGCGTGGACCGCCGCGGGCAAGTCGGTCGCCTACGTGTTGGTCACCTCCGGCGAGGCCGGCATCGACTCGCTGAATCCCGAGGCATGCGCGCCGATCCGAGAAGCGGAGGAGCGCGCCGGCGCCGCGGAGGTGGGCGTCGATGACGTGCAGTTCCTCGGATTCCAGGACGGGGTCGTCGAGTACGGCCTGCCGCTGCGCCGTGCGCTCGCCGCCGCGATTCGGCGCTTCACACCTGATCTGGTGGTGACCACCAACCCGGAGCCGCGACCACTATGGGGCGGGTTCGATCAGGCCGACCATCGCGCCGTGGGCCTGGCGGCCGTCGACGCCGCACGAGATGCCGGTAACCGCTGGGTGTTCCGGGATCTGCTCGACGAGGGTCTGGAACCGTGGAAGGTGCGCTACACCGCAATCGGAATGTCCACCAGGCCCACCCACGCCGTCGACGTCACCGGCTCCATCGAGCGCGGCGTGGCATCACTGCGGGCTCACCAACGTTATCTGGACGGCCTCGGCGGAGCCGCTCCCGACCCCGACGACATGCTGCGCGGGTTCGCCGCAACGGCCGGCGAGCGGTTCGGCGGCCGCCTTGCCGTCAGCTACGAACTGCTGAGCTAGCCGAGCCCGAGAAACCCAGCTCGAGCAAGTAGGTGACCCGAACAGCACTCGAGCGGCCGCTCCTCTGGTGGACCCCCAGCTGGGACGCGAGCTGGTCGACCTACTCGGCCGTCCCCGGAACCGCCGGTCCCAGCAGATCGTCGGCGTCGACGATGCGGTAGGCGTAGCCCTGCTCGGCCAGGAACCGCTGACGGTGCGCCGCATAGTCGGTGTCCAGCGTGTCCCGGGCGACGATCGAGTAGAAGTGCGCCTGCCGCCCGTCGTCCTTGGGTCGCAGGATCCGGCCCAGCCGCTGCGCTTCCTCCTGACGGGAACCGAACGTGCCCGACACCTGGATGGCGACCGTCGCGTCGGGGAGGTCGATCGAGAAGTTCGCGACCTTGGACACCACCAGCACGGACACCTCACCGTGCCGGAAGGCGTCGTAGAGCCGCTCCCGCTCGGCATTGCGCGTGGACCCTTGGATGATCGGCGCCTGCAGTTCCTCGCCGAGTTCCTCGAGTTGCTCCAGGTAGGCGCCGATCACCAGCGTCGGCTCACCAGGGTGACGGTCGAGGATCGAGCGGACGACGGGGATCTTGGTCCGCGCGGTGGAGGCGATCTTGTACCGCTCCTCGGGTTCCGCGGTGGCGTACCCGAGGCGCTCGGCGTCGGTCAGCGTCACCCGCACCTCGGTGCACTCGGCCGGCGCGATCCAGCCCTGTGACTCGATGTCCTTCCACGGTGCGTCGTACCGCTTGGGTCCGATCAGCGAGAAGACGTCGCCTTCCCGCCCGTCCTCGCGGACCAGCGTCGCGGTCAGCCCGAGCCGGCGGCGGGACTGCAGGTCGGCGGTCATCCGGAACACCGGGGCGGGCAGCAGGTGGACCTCGTCGTAGATCACCAGGCCCCAGTCGTGCGAGTCGAACACATCTAGGTGCTTGTAGACGCCCCCCGATTTGCGCGTCATCACCTGGTAGGTCGCGATGGTGACGGGCCGGATCTCTTTGCGCTCGCCGGAGTACTCGCCGATCTCCTCCTCGGTCAGCGAGGTGCGGGCGAGCAGCTCGCGACGCCACTGCCGGCCGGACACCGTGTTGGTCACCAGGATCAGCGTCGTCGCACCGGCTTTCGCCATGGCGGCCGCCCCGACCAGTGTCTTACCGGCGCCACAGGGCAGCACGACAACCCCTGAGCCACCGGCCCAAAAGCCCTCGACCGCCTGCTCCTGGTACGGCCGTAGATGCCAGTTCGCCGTATCCAGCTGGATGTCGTGTGCTTCGCCGTCGACGTAGCCGGCCTCGTCGTCAGCGGGCCAGCCGACCTTGAGCAGAGCCTGCTTGAGATGGCCGCGCTGCGACGGGTGCACGACGACCGTGTCCGGGTCGATCCGGGTGCCCAGCATCGGTGCGATCTTCTTGTGTCGCATGATCTCTTCGAGCACGGCCCGGTCGCGCGACACCATGATCAGCCCGTGCGCCGGGTGGGTCTGCAGGATCAGCCGCCCGTAGCGGCCCATGGTGTCGACGACATCGACCAGCAGCGCCTGCGGGACGGGGAAACGCGACCAGCGGACCAGCGCGTCGACGACCTGTTCTGCGTCGTGGCCCGCGGCGCGGGCGTTCCACAGCGCGAGTGGGGTGATCCGGTAGGTGTGCACGTGTTCGGGCGACCGCTCGAGTTCGGCGAACGGTGCGATGTTGGCGCGCGCGGCCGGGGCGTCGGGGTGTCCGATCTCCAGCAGCAGCGTCTTGTCGGATTGCACGATCAGCGGGCCGTCGGTCACGGGCTGGTCCTTCGCGGTTGCAGCTTGCCAGCGCACTACGCGCTGATGCCCCGCTGGTGCGCGGGGCAACCTCTCCAGTGTCCTCCACTCCGGAGCGGGCGGGATCCCACCGGACAGCGCACGGGAATCACTCGAACGCCGGCTGGTGCCGGCCGAGCGGGCCCGCCTCGACGGACCAGGACGGGATGACGCCCTCGATGCTGCCGGGCACCCGTACCCGGAGGGCCGGACCCCACCACGTCCGCACGTTTTCGAACACCTCGTCCGGCCACCCCGGATCCACGGGTGCGTCACCGACGGGCACAGGAAGGTCCATCAGGACATTGGCCGTCGCGACCAGCGACGTGCGGATGTCGGACGGGATCCCGGTGCGCACCAGATGTGTGACGGCCCGGCAGACGGCAGCGGCCAACAGGTAACCGGTGGCGTGGTCCAGGGCCTGCGCGGGCAGCGGTGACGGCTCCCACCCTGCATCGAGGTAGGCGATACCGCAGCTCATCTGGACCAGACTGTCGAACCCACGACGGCCCCGCCACGGCCCGTCGAAGCCGTACGCGTTCAGCCGCGCGGTGATCAGCGACGGGTTCTGCGCCCGCAGCTCGAGCAGCCCAAGGCCGAGGCCGGCCAGCGCGCCGTCACGCAGTCCGCTGACGACCACGTGTGCCTGACGTACCAACGCCAGGAATCGGTCGCGGCCGGAACCGGTGCGCAGATCCACCGCAGCACAGCGCTTGCCCGGGGTGACCTCCGGCAGCAGCGCAGGAACTTCCTCGAACCCCGGTGGATCGATCCGCAGCACCTCGGCTCCGTACGCCGCGAGGAACCGGGTGCACACCGGTCCGGCGATCACCCTGGTCAGGTCCAGCACCCGAATGCCGCTCAACGGCAACTCGGCAGCGGGGAGGGCGATGGGGGCCGCTGGGGCGAGTTCAACCGTGAGCCGGTCCCGCCGGGCGGCCCGACCGGGCGTAGACGCCGACCAGACAGCCGTGCTGTGCAGCACCGCAGCCGCGCCGCCGTGAGCAACGACCGCTGCCTCGAGTTCCTCGCCGCCACGCCGCCGGGCTGCATCGGCAGCGGTTTCTCGAGACGTCCCGTCGTCAGGCAGCCGCAGCGCACGCAGCACCGCCGCGCGGTGGTGCGAGTAGTTGGTGTGCAGCCGGATCCACCCGTCGGCGGTGCGATAGTCCCCGGCAATCGGGTCCCAGGCCGGCGGCAACCGCCAGCCGTCGGGGCGGAACAGCCGTTCACCGAGGAAGGCAGCACATGCCGCGACCCGGTCGACCTGCACGTGACGAACCCGCTCGCCGGTCCGGGCGGCCAACAGCTGTGCCGCCGCCAGGGTGGCGGACGCCACCGCGTCGGAGGCCAGCGTGGTGACGTCGTAGCGGGACGGGAGAACGACCGCTGGCCCGGTGATCTCGACGGGAACGCGACCCAACGCGTCAGCCGCCGGCGGTCAAGGGCGGCCGGCGACGCGCGCGACCTACCAGCCAAACGAGATAGCCCACCGCCAGAAAGACCGCGATCATGATTCCGACCCACGTCCAGAAGTTGCCGGCCGCGGGGTCCAGGAACGGGTAGAGCGGTTTCCCGTTGCGGTCACGGACGTTGTAGTACACGCCCAGGTAGCCGATCGGCAGGATCAGCCAGCTCAACGCTGTCCACCACGCCTGGCGCATCCGTTCCGGCCCGAACACCACCCAATCGACGACGGCGAGGATCGGCACGATCGCATGTTCCAGCAGACTCGAGGTCGCCTCCAGATTGCCGCTGAGCAGCACCTGGTAGATCACCGCCGTGACGATGGCGTACGTCGTCGAGGCGCCGCGGCACCAGGCAAGCGCCCGCCGCCACCCCGGCGCCGTGACGCCCCAGGTCAATACCGAAGCGGTCGCGGCCAGCGCGACGGTCGCAGTGGTGACCTGGGAGAAGTAGCGGAGTTGACCGAGATCGCCGCCGAGCGCCGCGAGCAGTCCCCACCACGCCAGCCCGGCCAGCACACTGCGCGAAAGCACCGCCGTCACCGACATTCTCTCCGGCGCTGCTGGATCGCCGCGGAGCGCAGGGGCGTTCATCGGCGTCGTCCTTCCCAGCATTCGTCCCGCGACCCGGTACGTCGGGACCTGCGCCCATCGTGCGGCCTGTCACACGAACGCGCACGTCAACGGCACCGTCCGGTAACTTGCCAAAATGCGACGAAAGCAGGTGCCGGCATGAGAATTGTCGTCGTCGGCGCGGGCATCGTTGGTGTCGCCACCGCCCGCCAGCTCGCGATCGACCGCCCGGACGCCGAGATCACCGTCGTCGACAAGGAGCCGATGGTTGCCGGGCACCAGACCGGCCACAACAGCGGCGTCATCCATGCCGGGATCTACTATCCGCCCGGATCCCTGAAGGCCGAGCTCTGCCGCCGTGGATCGGGCCTGCTGAAGGAGTTCTGCGCCGACAAGGGCATTCCCTACCAGAACATCGGCAAGCTGGTCGTCGCGCTCGATGCCGACGAGGCCGACCGGCTGGACGAGGTCAAACGACGTGCCCTGGCGAACGGGGTCGACGACGTTCGGATGATCGGCGCCAGCGAGATCACCGACATCGAACCGTATGTCCAGGGTGTCCGGGCGCTGTACTCCCCGTCGACGGCCATCGTCGACTTCGTTGCCGTGACGCAGGCGATCGCCGACGACCTCGTCGCGCGGGGCGGTGCGGTCAGGACCTCGACACCGGTCACCGGGTTCCGGCAGGAAGAGCACGGCGTGGTCGTGCTCACCGGTTCCGGCGAGATCGTCGCCGACGAGGTGGTGATCTGCGGCGGCCTGCAGTCCGCCAGGCTCGCGGTGCTGACCGGTGACGATCCGGAACCGGCGATCATCCCGTTCCGCGGCGAGTACTACCGGATCGCGCAGGAGCACGCGCATCTGGTGAAGGGGTTGGTCTACCCGGTTCCCGATCCGCGGTACCCGTTCCTCGGTATCCACCTGACCCGCCGGATCGACGGCACCGTCGACATCGGACCGAACGCCGTGCTGGCCCTCGCGCTCGAGGGCTACCAGCGGACCGACGTCTCGGCCTCCGACCTGGCTGCCGTGCTGCGGACCCCGGCCTTCCGCAAGCTCGCCAAGACCCATTGGCGGACCGGCGCCAAGGAGATGGTCGGCTCGGTCAGCAAGCGCTACTTCCTGGCGCAGGCCCGCAAGTACCTGCCCGCGCTGGCGCTGTCCGACCTCGAGCCGGCACCGGCCGGCGTGCGGGCACAGGCGATCAAGAACGACGGCCAGCTGGTCGACGACTTCTGGATCACCCGCCGGCCCCGGATGACCCTGGTCCGGAACGCGCCCTCACCGGCCGCGACGTCGTCGCTGGCAATTGCCGAACACATCACCCGCCAGGTGCTGGAGGGCGTGCCGAGCTGAGCGCAGGTCCGACCACGACCCGTGCCGCCGGCCGCCCCGGTCGTGACAAGCTGGACCGGTGACTCTTGCCGACCTGCTGCCCACCGCCGACGGCGAGAGTGTCTGGGACGCCGCACTCGGCGGCGGGGTCGAGCACGAGGCCGACGCCGGCGAACTGTTCGACATCTTCTCCGCCTGGGCGGCCGACCGCGGCCTGCCGCTGTACCCGCACCAGGAGGAATCGCTGCTGGAGATCGTCGGTGACGCCAACGTCATCGTCGGCACCCCCACCGGCTCCGGGAAGAGTCTGATCGCCACCGCGGCCCTGTTCACCGGGCTGGCCACCGGCCGGCGCTCGTACTACACCGCCCCGATCAAGGCCCTGGTGTCGGAGAAGTTCTTCGACCTGGTCGACATCTTCGGCGCCTCCGCGGTCGGGATGATCACCGGCGACTCCGCCGTCAACGCCGCCGCCCCGATCATCTGCTGCACCGCGGAGATCCTCGCCGGGATAGCGCTCCGCGGCGGGGCGGATTCCGACGTCGGCGTCGTGGTGATGGACGAGTTCCACTACTACGGCGACCCGCAGCGCGGCTGGGCCTGGCAGGTGCCGCTGCTGGAACTGAACCGCGCACAGTTCGTCCTGATGTCGGCCACCCTCGGCGACATGCGGTTCTTCGCCGACGACCTGACCGAGCGCACCGGGCGGCCGACCGCCGTCATCGCGAACGTGCAACGCCCTGTGCCGCTGCACTTCTCGTACACCCTGGTGCCGCTGACGGAGACCCTGCAGGATCTGTTGGCGACCAACCGGGCACCGGTGTACATCGTGCACTTCACCCAGGCGGCGGCGCTGGAACGGGCGCAGGCGCTGTCCAGCCTGACCGTCGCCACCAGGGCTGAGCGCGATCAGATCGCCGAGGTGATCGCCGATTTCCGGTTCTCGCCCGGGTTCGGCCGTACGCTGTCCCGGCTGGTCCGGCACGGCATCGGCGTGCACCACGCCGGCATGCTTCCCAAGTACCGGCGGCTCGTCGAGAAGCTCGCCCAATCAGGACTTCTCAAGGTGATCTGCGGCACCGACACCCTCGGCGTCGGCATCAACGTGCCCATCCGCACCGTGTTGCTCACGGCGTTGAGCAAGTACGACGGCCGTCGCACCCGGCAGCTGTCCGCGCGGGAGTTCCATCAGATCGCCGGCCGCGCCGGGCGGGCCGGGTTCGATGTCGCCGGTGACGTCGTCGTACTGGCGCCGGAACACGTCATCGAGAACGAGCGGGCTGTCGCCAAGGCCGGTGACGACGCCGCGAAGAAGCGGAAGGTGGTGCGCCGCAAGCCGCCCGAGGGTTTCGTCAGCTGGTCGGAGACGACGTTCGAGAAGCTGGTCGCCGCCGAACCCGAGCCGCTGACGTCGCACTTCCGGGTGTCGCACGCGATGGTGCTCGGCGTCGTCTCCCGCCCCGGTGACGCGTTCAGCTCGATGCGACGGCTGATCGAGGGCAGTCACGAACCACGCAGCCGTCAGTTGCGACATGCGTTGCGCGCCATCGCCATCGGTCGAGCACTGCTGGACGCCGGCATTGTCGAGCGGCTCGACGAACCGGACGAGACGGGCCGCCGGTACCGGTTGACGATGGACCTGCAGCTCGACTTCGCCCTCGATCAGCCGCTGTCGCCGCTGGCACTGGCGGCGCTGGACATCCTGGACCGGGACGCCGACAGCTACCCGCTGGACGCGGTGTCGCTGATCGAAGCCACCCTCGAAGGGCCGCGACCGGTGCTCAGCGCACAGCGGTTCAAGGCGCGCGGCGAGGCCGTCGCCGCGATGAAGGCGGACGGCATCGAGTACGAGGACCGGATGGCGCTGCTCGAGGACGTCGACTACCCGAAGCCGCTGGCCGACCTGATCGAGGTCGCCTACGAGGCCTACCGCAAGGGCGCTCCGTGGGTGGCCGAGTACCAGCCGGAACCCAAGTCGGTTGTCCGGGACATGTACGAGCGGGCGATGACGTTCTCCGAATACGTCGCCTTCTACGGGCTGACCCGCTCGGAGGGTGTCGTGCTGCGGTACTTCGCCGACGCGTACCGGGCGCTCCGCCGGACGGTTCCGACCAGCGCCAGAACCGATGAACTGACCGACATCACCTCCTGGCTCGGCGAACTCGTCCGCGGCGTCGATTCCAGCCTGCTCGACGAGTGGGAAGCCCTCGCCCATCCGGACCTCGACGAACTCGGCGTCGTCGGTGCCGGCGGGGAGGTCCGCCCGCCGATCGCCGCCCGCGGCGTCACCGCCAACCAGCGCGGCTTCAGCGTGATGGTGCGCAACGCGATGTTCCGCCGGGTCGAACTGGTGTCGCTCCGGCACTACACCGAGCTGGGCGAGCTGCACGGCACCGACGGCTGGCGGGCGGACCGCTGGGAGGACGCCATGGACGCCTACTGGGACGAGTACGACGACCTCGGCATCGGCGCGACCGCACGCTCGTCGGCGCTGGTGATCATCAATCGGTCGGACGACACATGGTCGGTCCGGCAGATCTTCGACGATCCGGCGGGCGACCGGGACTGGGGCATGTCCGCGGACATCGACCTCGCCGCCTCCGATGAGGCGGGCGAACCGGTGCTCAGCATCGTCGACGTCGGGCCGCTGACCGGCTGAAGCTTCAGCCGCAGCTCTGGGCCAACCAGCGTGCCGCCGCGTCCACCATCTCCGGCCGCGGTGGCCCGGTGATCTCGTGGCCGGCACCGTCGATGGTCACCAGTTCGGCGGTCCCGCCGGCCGACTGCAGCACGGCAACACCGGCCGCTGAGGAGCTGTAGGGCACGACGTCGTCGGCGTTCCCGTGGATGAACAGGACCGGTACAGGCTGCGCGGCAACCCATTCCGGTCGGAGGTCACCGGAAACGGAGATCACCGCGCACGGCGGGTCGGTCGCCGTCAGTGCCGCGCCGAGTGCCGTCATCGCGCCCGCTGACGACCCGCCGATGGCCACCCGAGCAGGGTCAACACCCCACTCGGTGCCCGAACCGCGGAGCCAGTCCACTGCGCTCTGCGCGTCGGCGATGGCGTTCTCGACCACCGCATTGCGTTCCGGGTCGGTGGCGCCGTCCAGCGCGAACGGTGCCCCGCCGCCCAGCCGGTAGTCGATGGAGGCCGCGACGAAGCCGCGCCGCGCGAGCGCGTTTCCCCACTCGCGTTCGGCGTCACCGGTGCGGTCGAACTGGGTGAACCCGCCACCGTGCACCCAGGCGACCCCGATCTTGCAGGCCGCCGGGTCGTCGGCCGGTGCGTAGACGTCCGCCAGCAGGCCGGGGGCGTAGCTGACCGTGTCAACCGGCGCCGCGTCGAACAGTTCGGTGGTGTACCGGCCGGGCTGGTCGTCGGTGCAGGAGGTGGCGGGGGACCCGGCGGCCGGGGAAGGGGCGGCGGGGGACGTGGACGCCCGAGCCGATGCGGCGGGGGACGTGGACACCCGGGCGGACGGGGCTGATGGGCTGATGGCAGCCGAGGTGGACACATCCGGAGGCGTGGGTTGTGAGCAGCCTGCCGTCAGCAGTCCCAACAGCGCGACGCCGAGCAGAGCAGCACGGTGGCCCGCCGGCACTCGTCCCATGTCAGCCCCCGAGCCAGGTGCGCCGGGCCGACCTGACGCCGCAGGCATCGGTCACGATGTGGGGGATCACCCCGGCCGCCACCGAACCCGTCCGGTGGGCAACCCACCCGGAGCCGGTTCCGATCAGCCCGGCGCCGACCAGCAGTGCGGCCTGTCTGCCCGCTGCAGCCCCGGACGCGCGCAAGGGTGCGAGGTGCCAGGCGGCGAAACCGGCTGCGGGCCAGAGCCATCCGAGAATCCGCTGACGCGGGAACATCACCACCGGCAGGGCACGCCAGAGCGCCTCCTCGGCCAGTGCATTGGTGATCGCCAGTCCGATCGAGGTGGCGAGGGCGCGCGGTCCGGCCTGCCGCACCTGCGGCAGCAATTCGGTGGCAACCGCGCCGACGGGCGGGACGGCCAGGAGCGCGGCGGCCAGGATGCCCCGGCCGGGCAGCGCGGGCGTTGCCGGCCGGAAGGCCGCTGTGATGCCACGGGGGCCACCGATGGCGAACGCGGCTCCCCAGCAGGTCGCCCAGTAGACGGCGAAACCCGCTTGGATGCCTCTGCGTTCGCCGAAACGGCGGGTGGTCTCGCGGAACACCGCGGACATGCCCAGCGGGACGACGATGGGTACCGCCAGCGCCGCCACGCGGCGGACGGCGTCCCGCACGGACATCACCGACCTCCTCGGGCGCTGACGACAATGCCGACCCGCGCTGAGGATAGGACCGCGGGAGCCGCCGCCGCCTGAAAAGACCACCGCCCGAGAACCCGCCGCCCGAAAAGACCGGCGCCCGGAATAGACCGCCCGAAAAGGCCGTCAGGCCGGCGGCGGGAAGATGCCGTCGATCTCCGCGCGATCCTCCGCCGTCGGCCGGAACGCGGTGGCCGCCGCAGCATTGGCCCGCACCTGCTCCGGCGCGGTGGCGCCGGCGATCACCGAGGAGACCTGCGGCTGGCCGAGCAGCCAGCCGAACGCGACCTCCAGCATGCCGACTCCGCGCTCGTCGGCGAACTTCTGCAGTCGCTCCAGCGCCTCCCACGGCGCGGACTCCAGCAGTTGCGGCTTGATCTCGCGGAGCCTGCTGCCGGCGGGTGCGTCGGACCGGGTGTACTTGCCGGTCAGCAGGCCGTTCGCCAGCGGGAAGAACGGCAGGATGCCGATCCCGAACTCCTCCGCGGCGGGCACCAGGTCGCGTTCGATCTCCCGGCGCAGCAGCGAGTACTCGTTCTGTGCCGAGATGAACGGGGTTCGGTGCTCGGTGCGGGCGACCCATTGGGCGTCGGCCAGCTGCCAGCCGGCGAAGTTGGAGTGCCCGACGTAGCGCACCTTGCCGTCGCTGACCAGTTCGTCCAGCGCGGCCAGCGTCTCCTCGATCGGCGTCTGCGGGTCTGGCTGATGGAACTGGTAGAGGTCGATCCAGTCGGTGCCAAGGCGCCGGAGCGAAGCCTCGACGGCGGTACGGATGTAGCGCCGCGACCCTCGCGCACCGAAGTCCGGTCCGTTCGCGCCCTGCATGTCCATCCCGAACTTGGTGGCCACGACGACGTCCTGTCGCCGCCTGCCAAGGGCCGCCCCGAGCAGTTCCTCGCTGCGCCCGGGCGGATTGCCGTAAATGTCCGCGACGTCGAACAGGGTGATGCCCGCGTCGAGTGCGGCATCGACGACAGCCCTTGCGCCGTCGAGGGTTTCGGTGGCGGTCTGGGCGCGTCCCAGGTTGTTGCAGCCGAGCCCGGCGGGAGAAACCGCAAGCCCGGAACGGCCCAGCCGTCGCAGTGTCGGATCAGTCATGGGCAGCAGGGTACGGCCGCCCGGCAGCGGCCCCGCACCCGGCGGCGTGGCACCCTTGATCGATGACCGGGCCGGAGCAGCAGCCGCGCTGGCGGGCGGTGCAGATCGGTCCCGGCGGCGTCCCTGCCGAACACATCGGGATGGTCGGCGGCGCGGCGCGCGGCTACCCGCCCCGGCGGCTGGACCAACCGTCCGCCGTCTTCGGGGACTTCGACTTCGGCTCCGACGATCCGGGCCCGCCGCACCGGCGGCCGTCCCGGCGGTCGGTGTTCGGCTGGCTCGCCGTCGCGGTGGCCGCTGCCGTGCTGGTCGCCGTGCTGCTCTGGACCGATCCGGGCCAGGCACCGGGCCAGACGTCGGGAGCCCTCGCACCCGGGAGCTGCCTCACCTCCAGCGCCGGCCGGGCCGTCGTGGTCGTCGATTGTGCGGCCGGCGACGTCGAGTTCGTTGTGGCGGCAACGTTTCCCGACTCCACCGAGTCGGCCCGGTGCGGGACAGTGTCGTCCGATCTCACCCTGGTGACCAGGGACAGGGTGGTGCTCTGCCTGAACTACCGGGCCGTCGTCGGTGAATGCCTGTACGCCGGTCGCGCGGACAGCGTCGGGAAGGCTGCCTGCCGGACACCCGGCTCGAGCAGCACCCCGACCGGCCTGTTCCGGGTGATCGCCATCCTCGGCGGCACCGTCGACCCACGCGGCTGCCCGACCGGCACGATCTCCTCGCTGGTGCACGTGACGACCCCGGAGGTGCTCTGCCTCGGGCTGCCGTGAGCGGCAGTCGGGACCGATGCACCAGGGAGCCGGCGCACTAGGAAGACGGGCGTTTGGACCGCGGCAGCCGGCCAACCACATCCGCGTACGACGTGTCGATGGCCTCCCGGAGCTCGTCGTCCGCGATGGCAGACCCGATGACGAAGGTGTTCCATCCGTACCGGCCGATGTAGGCCGACACCGTGACCTCATCCGGATACTGGTCCCGCCACTCCCGCGCGTCCTCCGCCGACCGGCCGCATTTGAGCCCGATGGTGGCGCCGTCGGGCGGTCCGAGGAAGGCGAAGATCTTGTCCGCGACCTTCACCACCTGATCGCCTTCCCACGGCTCGTCCACCCACGCCCCCGGCCGCGTCAGGCAGTACGCCAGCAGGTCGGCGCGGCTCATGGTGTCGGCCTGGACGTGACGTCGTCCTCCTCGGACGTGGTCGAGGAGGCAATGCCACCGTCCTCCTCGTCGGTCACCCGGCGCACCCCGGTGATCCGGTGCAGCACGAAGGTGCGGACCGCCCCGCGGAGCCGGTCGAAGGCGACGACCGCGCCGCTGGACATCGCGACGGGTTCGATCATCCGGTGCGTGGTGCCGCCATCAGCGTCGACATAGCCGATCCACAGCGGTGTCCGGTTGTCGACCGCTTCCCGGAGCACGGCGAGGGTGTCGCCGGCCGGCTGCACGTCACCGTGCGAGTACAGCGCGCCGGTGCGGTCGGCGCTGCGCATCCGGGTGATCAGCGAGTCGAGTTGCTCGTCGGTCAGCTGCGGCGGCTCCCGCCAGTGCTGGTACTGGCGAGCCGGCTGCTTGGTCCGGTGCGGCCGCGAGCGCAGATCGAGAACGGCGCCGCTGGAGTCCTCGGCGGCCGGCACCAAGCCGCCGGTCCGCAGCTGTGTCATCAGTTCCTGCATGCCGACGGTCGAGATCGCCACCGTCGGCGCGAGTTTGCGCAACGGGATGCCCAGCGATGACGCCTCGACCACGGCCTGGTCGATCAGCGCCGGATCGTCGCTGCGCAGGTACGTGCTCGCGTTGCCCATCCTCAAGACCCCGTACCGGCGGCCGACATCGTCGATCAGGTAGCTCAGAGCCTGCGGGACCCCGGTCACCGAGTGGGTGGCGAACAGCTCGTGCAGCTCCGCGGTCGAGGCACCGGCGTCGAGCGCCCGCCTGATCGACTGCGGGGTCACCCGGTAGACCGTCGCGCTGCCCGCCGATTCGACGTCGGCGACCTGGTTGAGCCGCGCGGCCAGCGGTGGGACCAGCCGTCCCGGGGCCACCACCGTCAGATCCGCCTGCACCATGACGTTGTCGACCGGCGCGGGCAACGCGGCCTCCAGGGCGGCCTCGGCGCCGGCGACCGACCCGGCCAGCAACTCGCGACCCGCGGTGGTCAGCGCGGTGAACGCGACCACACCCAGCGCGGTCGCCTCGGCGATGGTCGACCGCAGCACGGCGTCGCGCTGGTCGGCCGGACGCAGCGGCGACCGCCAGCCGAGCCTGGCCGACAGCGCATCGGCATCGAGCCCGGAGCCCGGCGGCAACTCGGCGAGTGCGCCCAGGACGAACCGCCGCTCGGCCGGCCCGCGGATCCAGGACAGCTCGGGCGACAATGCGTTCAGCACCTTGTCCGAGGCATCCCGGCTGCCCACCCGGGACGGGTTGCGCCGCAGGTCCAGCCAGACCGCGGTGATCTGCGCCCACGCCGCCTCGTCGGGTCCTTCGAGGAACTCGTCGGTCTCCGACGTCGGGGTCCACGACTCGGCCATCCGCCCCCGGGAATCCGCGGCGGCGATCAACCCTGCCGCGGCGAGGACTTCGACGTCCATCGCGGTGATCGCCTCGTCGGTTCCCATCGCCTTCGCCAGTCGGCGCAACTCCCGGATGCCGAGGCCACCCGATTTCAGGGCGGGCGGCGGGTTCTGCCCGATCGCCTCGAGCAGCCTCCCGAGCCGGTCGACGGTGGCCAGCGCCTGTCCGCCGCCGGTGCCGTCGACGGTGCGAACGCCGTGGTCGCGAACGGTGTCCGCGGGCGGCGTGACGTGGATCGGACCCAGCGGTTCGTCCCCGCGGAGCGCGAGCCCGACCTCCCGGGGCAGCTCGACGGTCTCCGGGTCGACCCTGCGGAGCAGTCCAGCAGCGATCAGCGCCTTGACCTTGGCGGCGATCGAGGACCGCGAGTCCGTGGTGCCGCGCGGCACGCCGCTGGCCAGCCGGTCGAGGATGCCGCGGGCGGTCGGGTCGATCCCGGCCAGCGCCGCCTCCGCCTCGGCGACGGTCCGCCCGCCGGGCGAACCCAAGCCCGCGGGATACGGCCCGAGTACCGCCAGCACGGCGGACGGCATCTGGATGGTGGCCGAGCCGCGGACCAGGGCGAGCCTCTCGAGCGTATCGAGGGCGGCCGCGAGGGCATCGGGCGGAACCCCGCCCCCCAGCAGTTCGGCCATATCGGCCCGCGGGACGGCGTGCCGGTCGGCGCCCAGCACGGCCAGCGCCTGCAGGACCTGGATGTGGAACTGGTTGAGCGATTCCATCGCCCGCCACACCGACGGCCCGGTGTTCAGCCGCCCCGCCAGCACCGTGAGGTCACCGGGAGCGGGCACCGTCAGGTCCGGCCTCGCGCGCAGCAACGCCGCGAGGGCGGCGTCATCCCGCGCACGCAACCAGTCCAGGGTCGAAGGCATCGCTTCAACCGTAGTGACTCGCGGCGGGGCCGGATGCCGCCGACGTCGCGGGCTGCTGTTGAGCGGATCAGGCCCGATGGGCCAGAATGATCACCGGGGAGGACATCCCGCCCCGTCACCCGGCAGCGCCGGGCGAACACCACGGCCCGGGCCGACGGTCCTGCCGTGATCGCGAGGAGGAAAACCGTGGCCGCCGAGCGCAGCAAAGGCGTCGATCCCACCTGGCCGGAAACGCCGGACGGAGAGCACCCGGTGACCGAGCTGAGCACCGATGTCCAGGGCGCGCTGTCGCCGTTCGGCGAGATCGAGTTCCCACTGAAGTCGGTGCCCTACGTTCATCCGACCACGATCATCAACCGCTAGCGGCGTACCCGCCCGCCTGTCACAGGCGGCGGCGCGCTGACCGCGCCGGAGCCTGCGCGGATCGCAGGACTACTACTCGCGGCCGGGTCCGGGCGGCGGTACGGGCAACCGAAGGCGTTGGTGGACACCGGCTCCGGGCCCTCCGTACTGCGGGCCCTCGCCGCGCTGCGCTGCTGCGAGGTCCGGCTCGTCGTCGTCGGCGCCGCCGGCGAGGAGGTCGCCGCCCTGCTCCCGCCGGGTGTGCTGGTCATCGACAACGCCGGCCACGCGGAGGGCATGGGCTCGAGCCTCCGTTGTGGTCTGCTCGCGATGCAACCCGACTGCGATGCGGTGGTGGTGCTGCTGGTCGACCTACCCGGCGTCGGCGTGGCGGTGACCGAGCGACTGGTGCTCGCCGCGGGGTCATCGGCGAGCGCCAGGAGCGCGCTGCTGCGTGCCTCCTACGGCGGGGTGCCCGGGCACCCGGTGCTGCTCGGCCGCGACCACTGGCCGGGGGTCATCGCCTCGGCCGCCGGGGACGCCGGTGCCCGCGACTACTTCCGGGACACCGCGCCGCGGCTGATCGAATGCTCCGACGTCGGGTCCGGGGAGGACGTCGACCTGCCTCCAGGGTGATCTGTCGGTCCGCCCGCAGCGGTCTACGATTCCGGCACACCGGGCCCGCGCGGTCCGGCAGCCCACCGACCAAGGAGTCCTGAAGATGGCTGTGCCAGGTCCCGGTTACTCGATCACCATGCGGATCGCGGCGCCGCCGTCGGCGTCGGCGGCCGGCGACCTCACGACGGCGGTGGGCCGTGCGGGCGGGGTGATCACCGGTTTCGACGTCGTCGAGTCCACGGCCGACCGGATGGTGGTCGACCTGTCGGCGAACGCCCAGTCGCAGGAGCACGCGGACGAGCTGACGGACTGCGTCAACCTGCTGCCGGGTGTGGAGGTCCGCAAGGTCTCCGACCGGACGTTCCTGGTGCACATCGGCGGCAAGATCGAGGTGACGTCGAAAGTCCCGCTGCGCAACCGCGACGACCTGTCCCGCGCGTACACACCCGGCGTCGCCCGGGTCTGCGAGGCGATCGCCAAGAACCCGGCCGACGCGCGGCGGCTGACCATCAAGCGGAACACCGTCGCGGTCGTCACCGACGGCACCGCGGTGCTGGGCCTGGGCAACATCGGTCCCGCGGCGGCGCTGCCGGTGATGGAGGGTAAGGCGGCGCTGTTCAAGAAGTTCGCCGGCGTGGACGCCTGGCCGGTGTGCCTGGACACCACCGACACCGAGGAGATCATCCGCACCGTCCAGCTGATCGCGCCGGTCTACGGCGGCA
Source organism: Nakamurella sp. GG22 (assembly GCF_052976845.2). Classification (NCBI taxonomy): domain Bacteria; kingdom Bacillati; phylum Actinomycetota; class Actinomycetes; order Nakamurellales; family Nakamurellaceae; genus Nakamurella; species Nakamurella sp. GG22. The sequence continues at coordinate 16,844 of NZ_JBRIIO020000008.1, forward strand.
TCAACTTGGAGGACATCGCCGCCCCGCGGTGCTTCGAGATCGAGGCCCGGCTCAGGGATCTCCTGGACATCCCGGTGTTCCACGACGACCAGCACGGCACCGCCATCGTCGTCGTCGCGGCCCTTCGCAATGCACTGCGGGTGGTGCACAAGGACATCGCCGACTGCCGGATCGTGGTTTCCGGGGTCGGTGCCGCGGGCAACGCCATCATCAGGTTGTTGCTGCTGCAGAGCCCGGCCGACATCATCGCCTGCGACATCGCCGGCATCGTGCACCGGGGCCGGGAAGGGATGGACCCCAACCTGTCAGCGGTGGCCGACCGCACCAACAAGGCCAACCTCACCGGGACGATCCACGACGCCATTGCCGGTGCCGACGTCTTCATCGGGGTATCGGCGCCGAACGTGATCGACGGGTCCGACGTGGCGAAGATGAACGCCGGCGCCGTCGTCTTCGCGCTGGCGAACCCCGACCCGGAGATCGATCCGCTGGAGGCCCAGGCGCACGCGTCCGTCGTCGCGACCGGCCGGTCGGACTTCCCGAATCAGATCAACAACGTGCTGGCCTTCCCCGGTGTGTTCCGCGGCCTGCTCGACGCGCAGGCGACCGAGATCACCGATGCCATGCTCCTGGCGGCCGCCGCGGCGATCGCCGATGTGGTGTCGCACGACCAGCTGAACGCGTCCTACATCGTGCCGAGCGTGTTCGACGAGAACGTCGCCAAGGCCGTCGCGCGGGCTGTGGTGGACGCGTCGCGGACCGCGCGGGCGCATCCCGCCGGCGGTGCGAAGGAATCGGTCCTGCCGTGACCGACGGTGTGGTCGCGGGTGGCGCCGCCCTGACGCACGTCGACGCCACCGGCGCGGCCCGAATGGTCGACGTGTCGGAGAAAGAGCCGTCGGTCAGGTCGGCCATCGCGACTGGTGTACTTCGCACGACGCCCGAGGTGCTGGCCCTGCTGGCTGACGGCGCACTCCCGAAGGGCGACGCGCTGGCCACCGCCCGGATCGCCGGCATCATGGGCGCCAAGAGGACCCCCGACCTGGTACCGCTGTGCCACCCGATCGCGCTCTCCGGGGTGGTGATCGACCTGGAGACCGGGACCTCCGAGATCCGGATCTCCGCCACCGTGCGGACCACCGACCGGACCGGGGTGGAGATGGAGGCCCTGACGGCGGTCGCGGTCGCCGGGCTCACCCTGCACGACATGATCAAGGCGGTCGACCCCGCCGCCGTGCTCGACGCGGTTCGGGTGGAGCGCAAGGACGGCGGCAAGACCGGCAGCTGGACCAGACCGGAGGACCGATGACGGCGCCGGAAGCCGCCCCGGCGGGTGCGGAACGGACCGCCGTGGTGATCATCGCGTCGACCCGCGCGGCGACCGGCGTCTACTCCGACCGCACCGGACCGGTCATCGTGCAATGGTTGCGGGACAGAGGTTTTCGCGTCGACGACCCGACGGTGGTGCCGGACGGTCCGGAGGTCACCGCTGCATTGCGGTCCGCGGTGGGCGCCGACCTGGTGATCACCTCCGGCGGAACGGGGATCTCACCGACCGACCGCACCCCCGAGGCGACCTCGGAGATCCTGGACCGGGAGATCCCCGGGCTGGCCGCTGCGATTCGTGCCGAGGGCAGCGACGCGGTGCCGACCGCAGTCCTGTCCCGCGGGCTGGCGGGGGTGGCCGGCCGGACCCTGGTGGTGAACCTGCCCGGTTCCACCGGTGGTGTCCGGGACGGGCTGACCGTGTTGGGGCGAGTCGTCGATCACGCGATGAGCCAGCTCCGCGGCGGCGACCACGCGACCGGCGACCACGCGACCGGCGACCACGCGACCGGCGACCACGCGACCGGCGATCACGCGACCGGCGGGCTCTGAATGGCGGGGCGGGTGGCGCTCAGCCAGGTCACCGAGAGCGTGCTCGACCTGGCGGCGCATCTCAGTGCCGTCGACGACCCCGCCGCCGGGGCGACGGTGAGCTTCTCCGGCGTCGTCCGCAACCACGACGGCGGCCGGCAGGTGGCCGAACTCGAGTACCACGGGCACCCGACCGCCGCGGCGGTGGTGGACGAGGTCGCGGCCGAGATCGCCGCCCGGGACGGTGTCGTGGCCCTCGCCGTGTCACACCGGGTCGGTCTGCTGCGAGTGGGCGACGTCGCGCTGGCGGCGGCCGTGTCCGCCGCCCACCGCAGGGAGGCGTTCGAGGCCTGCAGTGATCTGGTCGACGAGGTGAAGCGGCGGCTGCCGGTGTGGAAGCGCCAGGTCTTCGACGACGGGTCGGATGAATGGGTCGGGTCGGCGTGATGGCAGGATCGGGCGCAGACCGGACAGACCCCACGGACCAGACAGAACCCACCCACGAGAGGCGCAGAGCCGATGACGGAATCGACCCACGAAGCCGAGCTCACCGTTCGAGAGGTGGCCGCCCAGAACAGGTTCGAGATCCTGGTCGACGGGAAGACAGCGGGATTCACCGTGTACCGGGCGTCCGGGGATCGCTACACGTTCACCCATACCGAGATCGACCCGGCGTACGAGGGCCGTGGACTCGGCTCAGTGCTGATCAAGCAGACTCTGGAAGAGATGCGCTCACGGGGCATCGCCGTGCTGCCGCAGTGTCCGTTCGTCCGCCGGTACATCTCCCGGCACACCGAATATCTCGACCTCGTGCCGGCCGACGCCAGGGCTCGGTTCGACCTGCCGGCCTGACCGGCGCACGCGGATGCCGAGTGACGACGAGGCGCGGCTGGCAGCCTTCCGCGAAGCCTTTGCGGTGTCGGAGATCCGGCACGATCGAGCGCTCTCCGCGGCGATCACCGAACTCCTGGACGGCCGCTCGGCGACCGAGGCGGTGCTGATCCTGCGGGCGCTCGGACTGGAACCGCACGAGGGCGTGCCGCCCGGCGCATCCGGTGCTTATGTCGTGCCCGGGACCGACATCGACGTCAACGTCAGGCATCTCAAGAAGTCCTGGTTCCAGATCAGCCTGCTGACCGCGGCCCTGCTGTTCAGCCTCACCACGCCTGCGGGTCTGGGCATCGCGGCGATCGTCGCCCTGCAGGGCAGCCTGCGGAAGATCACCGACGAGGAACTCGAGGTGGTCGCGGCACTGGGCCGGCTGTTGCGGGAGAAGGACGTGCAGTGGGTCGATCAGGACGAGTTGCTCCGGCGTCTGCCGGACGACAAAGGGCCAGAGCACAACCGACGACTGCTCGCGACGGTCGTCGACAAGGGCTTCGTCAAGAGCAGTGCTGGTCAGCTCGGCCTGAACAGCTGACGTCCGGTGCCGTCGTCAAGGTGGTGCCGTCGTGAGGGTGGTGCCGCCGTGAACGCCTCCGATGACGACGACCGGCCGGTCCGGATGTTCGACTACTGGTCGCTGGTCTCGAATCTGGACGAGGATCGGGTGCTGTCACTGGCGATCGCCATCGTGCTGCAACAGCACGACGTGGCCGGCAGGGCGAGCATGATCCGGCTGCTCGGGCTGGCGGAACCCCGGATCGATGTGTCGACGCCGCCGGAGCCACCCCAACCCGGCACGCCGGACTTCGGGGAGTGGCTGGCCCGCCCGCACGAGGGCCCGCGGATCCGCGCGGTCCGGTACGACCTCGGAATACTCGACGCCGCAACCATTTTCATCCTCGCGACCCTGCAGCCCGCCGACCCGGCACGGCTTTTCGCCGTTCGTCAACGACTCGGATCGATCGCCGACGGCGACCTCACCGTCGCATGCGGGATCGCCCGTCAGATGATCGAGACCGGCAGTGAGCGGGCCCCGGCGGGTGCGGTGCCGGAAGGCGCTGCCCTGGACCGGCTGATCGCCGCCGGGATCCTGGCGACCGACGGCGACGGGCTCGTCTTCAGCTGAGCACGCCGGCGGTGGCGGGCGCCGCAGTCGCGGTGGTGGGCGATGCGCCGGCGCTGGCCGCGTTCTCGATGACCGCGGTCGCGACCAGCAACATCGACACCCTGCGGTCCATCGCCGTGCGCTGCAGCCAGCGGAACGCCTGCGGCTCGGTCATCCGTTGCTGGCTCATCAGCAGCCCCTTGGCCCGGTCGATCACCTTGCGCGAGTGCAGGCGCTGCGAGGCGTCCGCGACGTCGGCGCGCAGCTTGGCGGCGTCCGCATGCCGCGCGATGGCCACCTCGAGTGCGGGCAGCAGCGACGCGGCGGTGAACGGCTTGCTCACGTAGGCCATCGCGCCGACCTGCACGGCCTTGCCGACCAGTTCGGCGTCGGTGAAGGCACTGAGCATCACGACGGGTGCCGGACACCGTTCGGCAATTCCGGCGGCGGCCGTGATGCCGTCGGTCCGGGGCATCTTCACGTCCAGGATCACCACGTCCGGCCGCAGCTCGCCGGCGAGGGCGACCGCCTCGTCTCCGTCCCCGGTCTGGCCGACGACGTCGAAACCTTCCTCGGTCAACATCTCGGCGAGATCCATCCGGATGAGCGGCTCGTCCTCGGCGATCAGCACCCGCCGTCGGGCGGTCCGTTCGGCGACCGCGGTCCGCTGTGCCGTTCGCACGCCGCTCATGTCTTCACATCCCCCTGGTCAGGTGTCGGACCGCTGGTCCGAACGATCCGCCATGCTGGCTGAATCGATACAGCCATTGTCACACGCCTACTTGGCGAATCACCGCGGCAGCAGCCGATCCATCCTTGCGGCGTAGCACACAACCCGTCCGAGTCCCTCCGGAAGTCGTTATGCAACAGCGTGTTCCGGCTGCAGGCAGCACCGGCCTAACATTTCGGGATGTCCGTCACCCCCCATGTTTCCGGCAGATGACGATCTTCGACGGGTTCGCCTTGAGCACGGTCGCGGTCGGCGCAGATGTCGACCTGCGGGTGCGGGTCGGCGGCGCCGGTCCGCCGGTCGTGCTGTTGCACGGCCATCCACGGACGCACACCACCTGGTACGCGGTCGCGCCGCTGCTGGTGGCGGCGGGATTCACAGTCGTCTGCCCGGACCTGCGCGGGTACGGGCGATCGTCGAAACCACCGACGACGGAGAACCACGCCCCGTACTCGAAACGTGCGATGGCGGCCGACATCGTTGCCCTGATGCGCACTCTCGGTCATCCGCGGTTCGCGCTCGCCGGCCACGACCGTGGCAGCTACGTGGCGATGCGGCTGGCGCTGGATCACCCGTCGGCGGTGACGGCTCTCGCCCTGCTGGACTGCGTCCCGATCGGCGAGGCCCTGCGGCGGGCCGACGCGCGCTTCGCGACGGCGTGGTGGCACTGGTTCTTCTTCGCCCAGCCGGACAAGCCGGAGCGGGCCATCCTCGCGGACCCGGAGAGGTGGTACGGCGGCGACCCGGCCCGGATGGGGGCGGAGAACCACGCCGACTTCGCCGCCGCCATCTCCGATCCCGCCACCATCCGGGCGATGCTGGAGGACTACCGCGCGGGACTCGGTGTCGATCGCGCCGCCGACGACGACGATCGCGCGGCGGGCCGGACGATCGGCTGCCCGACGATGGTGCTGTGGTCGACCCGGGACGACCTGGAGGACCTCTACGGCGACGTCCTCGGGATCTGGCGGCCCTGGGCCGACCGGTTGACCGGCGGCCCGATCGAGAGCGGGCATCACATGGCCGAGGACGCTCCGGACGAGCTGGCCGATCGGCTGGCCCGGTTCTTCGCACGGCAGGACTGACCGGCCCGCCTCCCACCCCGTGACCACCACCACCCCAGTGGCCCCTCAGTGGCTGTTGATCATGACGAAACTCCCGTCGTTTGCGGCGTGTCGGGGGCCAAAGGTGCGAGTTTTGCCATGATCAACGCGGGGCCGGGGCGTAGGCGAGGCAGCGGAACACCGGAGTTGGGCGGCGCCGACCGCGTTCACCGCTGGCGGAATCGGCGCCGAACCTGCCCGCTCCGGGAAGTCAGGTGGCAACCTGCGGGTTGAGCAGTCTGACCACCAGGAGGTGTGCCGATGACGGCAGCAGGCGGGATGGGCGCCCGGCGGATGATGCACCAGGACCGTTCGGTACTGGAGAAGAAACTCGCGCCGGGCACCCTGCGCAGGGTCGCGTCGTTCGCCCGGCCGTACCGCAAGGAGCTGGCGGTCTTCCTGCTGCTCACCATCGTGTCCTCGGTGATCGGCGTCGCGACACCGCTGCTGGCCGGTCAGGTGATCAACGAGATCAGCCTCGGCGGCACCGTGCGGATGGTGCTGATCATCGCCGGGGTGATCGCCGGCCTTGCGGTGCTGGACGCCCTGCTGTCGCTGGGGACCCGGTGGTACTCCTCGCGCATCGGCGAGGGCCTGATCTTCGACATGCGCACCCAGGTCTTCCAGCACGTGCAGCAGATGTCGCTGGCCTTCTTCACCCGCACGCAAACCGGCGCGCTGGTCAGCAGGCTGAACAACGACGTGATCGGCGCGCAGCAGGCGTTCACCTCGACCCTGTCCGGCATCGTCGCCAACGTCATCGGGCTCATCCTGACCTCGGTGGTGATGTTCACCCTGTCCTGGCAGGTCACGGTGCTGTCGCTGATCCTGCTGCCGATCTTCGTGCTGCCGGCCCGCTGGTTCGGCCGGAAGCTGCAGGCGCTGACCAGGGAGAGTTACGGCCTCAACGCCTCGATGAACACAACCACCACAGAGCGGTTCAACGTCTCCGGTGCGCTGCTGGTCACGCTGTTCGGCCGGCCCGAGGTCGAGGCGGCGTCGTTCAGCGACCGGGCGGGACGGGTCCGCGACATCGGCGTGACGACCGCGATGTACGGGCGGGTGTTCATCGTCGCGCTGGGCCTGGTCGCCGCGCTGGCCCAGGCGCTCACCTACGGGCTCGGCGGCACGCTCGCGATCAACGGCTCGCTGGAGCCCGGTGCGGTGGTCTCGCTGGCGCTGCTGCTGTCCAGGCTGTACGGGCCGCTGACGGCGCTGTCCAACGTCCGGGTCGACGTGATGAGCGCGCTGGTGTCGTTCGAACGGGTCTTCGAGGTGCTCGACCTGAAGCCGCTGATCACCGAGAAGCCCGACGCGCAGCCGTTGCCGGCGGGCCGGCAGTCCATCGAGTTCGACGACGTGCACTTCGCCTATCCCGGCGCCGAGGAGGTGTCGCTGGCATCTCTGGAGGACCTGGCGATCCCGGACACCACCCCCCGGCACCCGGTCCTGCACGGCGTCGATTTCCGTGCAGAACCGGGCCAGTTGGTAGCACTCGTCGGGCCGTCCGGTGCAGGCAAGACCACCATCTCGCAACTGGTTCCGCGGGTGTACGACGTCGACTCCGGGTCGGTGCGGATCGGCGGCGTGGACGTCCGCGACCTGACGTTGCAGTCCCTGCGTGATGCCATCGGGGTCGTCGCGCAGGACGCGCACCTGTTCCACGACACCATCAGGGGCAACCTGCTGTACGCCCGGCCGGACGCCGACGAGCAGCAGATCATCGAGGCCCTGCGGGCGGCGCAGATCTGGGACCTGGTGGCCTCCATGCCGCAGGGCCTCGACACCGTCGTCGGCGACCGTGGGCACCGGCTCTCCGGGGGCGAGAAGCAGCGCATCGCCATCGCCAGGGTGCTGTTGAAGGCACCGGCGATCGTCATCCTCGACGAGGCGACGGCGCACCTGGACAGCGAGTCCGAGGTCGCGGTGCAGCGCGCGCTGGCCGCCGCGCTCGAGGGCCGGACCTCGCTCGTCATCGCGCACCGGTTGTCCACCATTCGCAGTGCCGACCAGATCCTGGTGGTGGAGAACGGCCGGGTGGTCCAGTCCGGCGACCACGACGCACTGATGGCCGAAGGCGGGCTGTACTCCGAGCTCTATCGCACCCAGTTCGAGCGGCAGGCCACGGCCCCGGCGATCGTCGGGGCCGTTGCGGCCGATTGATCTCCGAGCGGACCCCCGGCTCGCGACGCGCTAATTTGGCGGCACCCAGCAAAGGAGAGCCTCGTGGGCACGGTGGTCATGTACGGCTCGGTGTCGGTGGACGGCTTCGTCGCGGACGAAAGCGACCAGCCCGGACCGCTGTTCGACTGGTTGACCAGCGGTGACGTTCCGTTGGACGAGAGCGGCGTGCTGAAGGTGTCGCGGACCTCCTACGACTACATCCGGCCGTACTGGGACCAGATCGCGGTGACGATCGCCGGTCGCCGCGTCTTCGACATGACGGACGGCTGGGACGGCACGCCGCCGAGCGGGATCGACCACGTGGTCGTCGTGACGCACCGGCCGGCGCCCGAGGGTTGGGACCCCGAGGCGCCGTTTCACTTCGTCGAAGGCGTCGGGGCGGCCGTGGCCAGGGCGCAGGAGCTTGCGGGTGACCGCATCGTCGAGGTCGCCGCGGGCGACGTCGGTGGCCAGGTGCTTGCCGCGGGGCTGGTCGACGAGGTGCGAATGGACATCGTTCCGGTCGTGTTCGGGTCCGGCAAACGCTATTTCGGGTCGGTCGACGCCCAGCACCTGTTGGCGGATCCCGACGTGGTGATTCAGGGAAACCGGGTGCTCCACCTGCGCTTTCCGGTGCGCCGCTGACCGATCTGAGCGGGTACGGGTGGACCAAGTCAGCCGCGGGCGTCGGCGAGGTGGGTCGCCGCGATGCCCACCAGATGTTCCAGGTCGGCGGCGACCGTCGCGAAGGTGAAGCCCTCGGACAGCCGTCGCGCAGCCGTCCGGCCGTCGAAGGTGTGGATGCCCGCGGCGACTCCGGCCTCCGCGGCCGCCTCCCGGATCCGGCCGAGCGCAGCCTCGAACTCGTCGTCCAGTGCAGGGTCCTTCGGCGTCCGACCACCGAGCGCGAGCCGCAGATCCGAGGGGCCGATGTACACGCCGTCCAGGCCCGGCATGGCGCAGATCTCGGCCACGTTCCGCAGGCCGGCAGCGGTCTCGATCATCGCGAACACCAGCACGGCCGCGTCGGCATGCGCGGGTGCCGGTCCGATCCGCAGCGCCGCCCGGGTCGGTCCGAACGAACGTCGGCCGGTCGGTGGGTACCGCGCCGCGCCGACCGCTGCGGCGGCGTCGGCCGCGGTGTCGATCAGCGGAACGATGACCCCGCCGGCGCCGGCATCCAGCGCGCGGCCGATCGGGGTCGGGTTGTTCGCCTCCACCCGGACCAACCCGACGGACGTTGCGCCGGCATCGATGGCGGTCAGGCCGTGCAGGATGCCGGAGTAGCCGAGCAGCCCGTGCTGGCCGTCCAGCACGACGTAGTCGTAGCCCAGCCGCGCGACCCGCTCGGTGGCGACAGGTGCGTCCAGCACGACCCAGTAGCCGAAGACCGGCTGCCGGTCGCGGACCCTCCGGGCGAATGCGGAGATGTGCTCAGCGGTCACGGATGTCGTGCTCCTTCGCGGTACAGGTGGCCGGGTGGTCGCACCAACGATCCCAGACGCTTGCCTTGAGCTGACCACATGGGGCAGTGGTGGTCCGTGGTCGGTGCGTTCCTGGCAGACCCCGACATCCTCGCTGCGACCGGAATTCTCGCGGGTGAGACACCGGTGGCCGCGATCCCTTTCAGATCGCGGCCACCGGTTGAGGTCAATCGCCTGTCGGGCTCGATCAGGCGGGACCGGGCACCTTGAACGGAAGCTTGGCGCCGGCACCCTGCGCCGCGAGAGCGGTGAAGTACGTCAGCGCCGCCGTGGTGATCAGGGCGAAGAACACCCCGAACGACGGGCCGTAGGAGATGCCGATGTCACCGAACGCGTCGGAGTAGCCGCCCCCGTAGAAGAACGTCTGCAGCAGCACCAGGATCATCAGCACGAACGAGGCCGCCGCGCCGTAGGCGAGCCACTCCGGCCGCACCTGGCCGGGCTTCAGCACCCCGAAGAGCTGCAGTGCGTAGACGACGCCCACCGCGATGGCCAGCAGCACCGGGATCCACCACCAGAGCGACCATCCGTTCAGGCCGACCGATGCGATCCCGATGCCGGTGTACTTGACCGACCAGAAGCTGAAGAAGCTCGCGATCAGCGTCAGCAGTGACGCGCCGAGCACGCCCCAGCCGGCGATCGTCACCTTGGAGGCGTCGAACGACGGCTTGGCCATGCCACCGGCCGGCGGGTAGCCGGGGCCGCCGGGCGGACCGTATGCGCCCTGGGAGCCGGCGGGTGGGCCGTAGCCGGGTGGTGCTCCCGGCGGCGGGCCGTAGCCGGGAGGCGGCGGATAGGCGCCCTGCCCGGGCGGTGGCTGGTACCCGGGCGGTGGACCCTGATAGCCCGGCGGCGGTCCCTGCTGCTGCGCACCGGGCGGGGGTCCCTGCTGGTAGCCGGGCGGCGGTCCTTGCTGGTACCCGGGCGGTGGACCCTGCTGGTAGCCGGGCGGCGGCGGTGCCTGCTGGTAGCCCGGCGGAGGCTGGTAACCGGGCGGCGGCTGGTAACCGGGCGGGGGCTGGTTCGGGGGTGGGTAACCGCCCGGCGGGGGCGGTGCGGAGCCGCTCTGGTCGCCGGGGCCGGAGGAGCCGGATGGGCCCCCGGCGTCGGGTGATTCGTCCGGAGGTGAACCTCCGGGAGGGGGCTGGGACACTGCGGACCTCCTGGTCGCGAACGAACGGTCATGACGTGCACAGCCTGCGAAGGACGCAGGAGCGCGCGCCAGCAAGCAAACGGTATCCCCGACGCAAGGGCATCGGTAGCGGACACGCTCACCGGCCGCCGATCACCGGCTGTCACCGAATCCGATCGTGGCCGGCCGGCTGCGTCGGCAGCGGATCAGCCGCCGGCAAAGGGCGGCAGCACATCGAGCGCCTGCCCGTCACGGACAGCTGTCGCTGCAGTGTGGACAGCCACCTCGTCCAGCAGGAAACTGCACCGTTCGAGGACCCGCGCGAGCGGCGGGCCATGGCGTTCGGTCGCCGCGGCGAGCACCGACGCCACCGTGCAGGACCGCTCGGTGCCGGTCGGCAGCGGGATCGTCAGCCGTTCCTCCGGCACCCCGGCGGCGGCACGGGCGGCGGCGAAGTAGCGCACCGTCACCTGGACGACGCCCGGGCTGGATCCGCGTCGAGTCGCCACTTCCGGGTCCTTCGCCGCGTTTGAAGGGCCCGGAAGTGGCGACTCGATCGGCCCCCGCCTGTCAGCCACCGATCGCGCTCATCGGCCGGTCCGGCTGCAGGAAGGACGGGTCGTTGATGCCATGACCCGGCAGCTTCCCCCAGGTTGCGGTGCGCCAGACCGCGGCGATGTCCTCGTCGCGGCCTCCGCCGCGAACGAGCGCCCGTAGGTCGGTCTCGCTCCGCGAGAACAGGCAGGTGCGGACCTGGCCGTCCGCGGTCAGCCGGGTGCGGTCGCAGTCGCCGCAGAACGGTCGGGTCACCGAGGCGATGATGCCGACCGTGGCAGGCCCGCCGTCCACCTCGAAGAGTTCGGCGGGCGCCCCCAGCCGGGCACCGGGGTGCGGCGTCAGGTCGAAGTGCCCGGACAGCGAGGCCTGGATCTCGTCCGCCGTCACCATCCGTTCCCTGGTCCAGGAATGCCCGGCGTCCAGCGGCATCTGCTCGATGAACCGGAGGTGGTAGCCGTGGTCGAGGCTGAATCGCAGCAGTGCCGGAGCCTCGTGATCGTTGACCCCGCGCATCAGCACGGTGTTGATCTTGACCGGGGCGAGGCCGGCGTCGACCGCCGCCGCCAGCGCATCGAGAACGTCCTGCAGACGGTCGCGTCGGGTCAACCGGGTGAACGTGTCCCGGTCCAGTGAGTCGAGCGAGATGTTGATCCGGTCCAGCCCGGCCGCGACGAAGTCGGCGGCCCGGCGGGCGAAGCCGATGCCGTTCGTGGTCAGCGACATCTCCGGCCTCGGCGTGAGCCGGCCGACGCGGTCGATCAGCTCGACAATGCCCCTGCGCAGCAACGGTTCTCCGCCGGTGAACCGGATCTCCTCGATGCCAAGGGTGCGGACCGCCACATCGATGATCCGGACGAGTTCGTCGTCGGACAGCAAGTCGTCGCCGGGCAGCCAGTTCAACCCCTCGGCCGGCATGCAGTACGTGCAGCGAAGGTTGCAACGATCGGTCAGCGAGACCCGCAGGTCCCGCGCCCGGCGGCCGTACGGATCGATCAGATGGGGGGAGTCGCCGCGGGCGGCGGACGTCGCGAGTGCACTGCCGGGAACGGACGGCGATCCGGGTGTCGACGCTCCCACCACGGGGATACCGAGCGCGACAGGAGTCATCGACTCAGAGTAGCCGCGCACGATGGCAGCAGCGAATGGGTCATAGTGGAAGAAATGCCGAGCGGGAGGTCGCCGTGCGTGAGGTCGTTGCGGAACTGCTGCGCTGGTGGGAAGCCGGCGAGACGGTCGGCGTCGGCACGGTGACCGGCACCTTCCGGTCCGCCCCGCGACCGGCCGGGGCGGCGATGCTGGTCGGTCCGGACGGCACCGCCGTCGGCTCCGTCTCCGGTGGGTGCGTGGAGGGGGCCGTGTACGAACTGGCGACCTCGATTCTCACCGGAGAACGCGACGGGCCGGTCCTGCAGCGGTACGGCATCACCGATGACGACGCCTTCACCGTCGGCCTGACCTGTGGCGGCATCATCGACATCTTCGTCGAGGCGTTGTCGCAGCGGAGCTTTCCGGAGTTCGGCGTGCTGGCGGCGTCCGTCCTCGCCGGCGAACCGGTCGCGCTGGCGACCATCACCGCCGGCCGACCCGATCAAATCGGCCGGCACCTCGTCGTCTGGACCGCCGACTCCGCCGGGACGCTGGGCAGCACCCGGATCGACGACGCCCTCCGCGATGACGTCCGCGGCCTGCTCGCCACCGGCCGGACCGCGACGCTGACCTACGGACCGGACGGCCAACGCCGCGGCGAGGGCCTGTCGGTTTTCGTCTCGTGTTTCGCCCCCGCGCCGCGGATGCTCGTTTTCGGGGCCATCGATTTCGCGGCGGCCGTCGCCCGGGTGGGCAGCTTCCTCGGGTATCGGGTGACGGTCTGCGACGCCCGCCCGGTGTTCGCCACCGGCAAGCGGTTCCCGGAGGCCGACGAGGTGATCGTCGACTGGCCGCACCGGTACCTCCGGGCTCAGGTCGAAGCCGGCGCGCTCGACGGCCGAACCGTCATCTGCGTGTTGACCCACGACCCCAAGTTCGACGTGCCCGTGCTGACCGACGCCCTGCGGCTGCCGGTGGCCTACGTCGGCGCGATGGGATCGCGCAAGACCCACCTCGACCGCATCGACCGGCTCCGCGAGGCCGGGCTGACCGACGTCGAGCTGAGCCGCCTGTCATCACCGATCGGACTCGATCTGGGTGCGAGAACCCCTGAGGAGACTGCGATCTCGATCGCGGCAGAGATCATCGCCCGCCGCTGGGACGGTGCCGGACGGCCGCTGACGGAAACCTCCGGGGCAATCCACCGGCTGCCAATCGCACAGGCCTCCACGGATCCGATCGGCGCCCCCTCGGAACGTTGACACAGCCGGCCCGCTGACAGAGCCGCCCGCTGACAGAGCCGCCCGCAGACAGAGCCGCCCGCAGACAGAGCCGCCCGCTGACACAGCCGGGCGTCAGATGCCCTCGCGGGCGATGATCCGGCCGTCGTCGGCGGCCAGCCGGAGCTCGGCGTGGTCGCGTTCGTTCAGTTCCGCGTAGTGCATGGCGTAGTCGGCGATCGCGCGGTCGAAGGCGTCCGACCGGCCGAGGTACGCGGCGATCGCGACCCGGTCGCCTGACCTGGCATGTGCCCGGGCGAGCGTCTTGCCGCACAGCCCGCCGTAGAACGCCATCGTCGCCGGGTCGAGCTGTTCGACCACCACCGAGCCCTTGCCGTCCCGCAACTGCCGGATGTAGAAGTCCCGGTCCTGGCCGTCGATGCCGTGCACCCGCTGCGAGCCGAGGAAGATGTCGCTCGTCATCTGGGTCAGTCGCTGGCCGTGCACCACTCGCTCACCCTGGTTGGGGTAGTCCGTCGCGGGCGTCACGTGGTCGGCCAGCACCGACCGGGACGCCTCCTTGGCCTGCAGGATCAGCGGGTCGCCCGGTCCGGCCCCGTCCATCAGGACGATGTAGGCGCGTGTTCCGACGCTGCCGACACCGACCACCTTGAAGCCGAGCTGGACGAACGCGTACTGATCGAGCAGGTGCCGGCGGTCCGACTGGAGGCCTTCGCGGTAGTCGGCGATCATCGACCGGATCTGCCCGTACCAGCGTTCGACGTCCTCGCCCCAGGCGGCCAGCAGTTCCTCGCCAGGGATGATCAACGGCGGGTCGTTCCTGAACTGCACCTGCCCGTCGACGGTGACGCAGAGCTTGCGCAGCGCGTCGTTGCTGTCCCGGTACCTGGCCTTGGTCAGGCCCGCGTTGAGGTGCCGCTGGGCGGCGGATCCGACCCGTTGCTTGATGTCCTTCAGCAGGGCCGGGATGTCCTGGTGCGAGTACCACACCTCCAGGTTGCCCAGCGGGGCCAGCCGGCGGATCTCCTGCCGGTATTCCGCGGCCGATGCCAGCGCCGCGGCCGACGCCTTCTTGGGCGAGAAGCCACTCACCAGGGACGCGACCGCGACACTCGCGGCCAGCCGTTTGACGTCCCACTCGAACGGTCCCGGATAGGTCTCGTCGAAGTCGTTGATGTCGAAGGCCTGGTTGCGCTCGGGCGTGGAGTAGAAGCCGAAATTGCTCAGGTGCGCGTCTCCGCAGAGTTGCACCATCAGCCCAGAGTGCGGCGTGGAGCCCAGGTCGGCCGCCATCACGGCCGCCGCGCCGCGGAAGAAAGTGAACGGGCTGGCCAACATCCGTCCGTACCGGATCGGGACGAGTTGCGGCACTCTCGCCGCCGCCTGGGCCTCCAGCACCGCCAGCGGATCGGGTCGAGCGCCGCGCGTCGTCTCGGCGTGTGCGGACAGCGGCACGACGTGCCGCAGCGCCTTCCCGGCGGCCGCCCGCTCGTCGTGGGTGGCCCGTTCCGCCCGGACCCGGCGGGCGTATCCGGCGGTCGCCGGAGGTCCCGGCCGGATCACGGGGGACGCGGGTTCGGTCGTCCGGGAAGGCGCCATGCGGGCGATCAGGCCTGCGGTGCCGCCGCCCCGGTGGCGCCGAGTTCGTGGGCCAGTTCCTTCTCGTCCTCGTCGGACAGCGAGGTCTTCAGCAGGGTCCCGCCGTACGGCTTCATCCGATCGGCGAACTTGTCCTCGGTGATCTTGGCGGCCATGATCACGACGGCAGCCTTGCCCGGCTCGAGCAGGGACTGGACCTGCGAGCGGAACTCCTCGTTCACGCCGGTCTTGCCGAGCTTGCCGAACAGGGCGCCCATCAGGCCGCCGAGGGCCATGCCGACGAACGGCACGAAGAACAGCAGGCCGATCAACATGCCCCAGAGCGCACCGGAGGCGGCGCTCATCCCGACGATCTTCTGCGGGGTCTCGACGTGGCTCTTGCCCTCCGCGTCGACCGTGACGATGGCCAGGCCTCGAAGGTCGACGACGAAATCGCCTTGCAGCGCCATGACCTCGTTGTAGGCGGCGGTCGCCTTCTCGTGGTCGTCGTAGCCGATGACGATGAGTTCAGACATGCAATTCCTCCTGTGCCGGGCGGGGAGCCGGACCTGCGCCGGCGAGGAATCTTCACGTCGATCAGCGCGGGTGGGCAGGCACGGCGGCCCGTGTGCCGTGCCTGACGATTGAATCACAACGACCGCATTGTCCGACTGCTCCGTTACGGATGAGATCGGCTCGTTCGCACGGCTCGTTCCACCCCGTCCGGGTGATAACGCCGGTTGAAGCCGGCGGCCGCAGTGGCCCGGCTTTCGTTGCGCCGCAGACCATCTGCCCGCGGTCGCCGGCGACCGGCGTCGGCCCGTCGGGGGAAAGTATCGGGCGAAACGATATCGTTCGCGTAGAGTAGTCGCCGGTGCACAATGCGTTACTGTCTCGCACCCGTACCCGCCCGAGGTGACGATTCGTGAACGACTCCGTATGCGAGCCCGATCCGGGGGATCGGCGATGACGGAACCCGACCGGCCGCCGATCACCGTGGTGATCGTCGATGACCACCTGCTGGTCGCCGACAGCATCGCCGCGGCGCTGGATGCGATGGACGACATCAGCGTGGTGGACGTCGCCGGAACCTGCGCCGCCGGAGTGGCCTCGGTCGCCCGGCACCGGCCGGTGGTGCTGCTGCTCGACCAGCGCCTGCCCGACGGCCTCGGTACGACGATCCTCCCGGAGATGCTTGCGGTGAGTCCGCGGACGAAGGTGCTGATGGTCACCGCGGTGGACAGCGACGACGTGCTGGCCAACGCTATCGAGGCGGGAGCGGCCGGAGTCATCACCAAGGGAAAGCGCGCAGCGAGCCTGGTCAGTGCCGTCCGGGCGGCCGCCAACGATGAAGCGGTGATCACCCCCGACGTCCTGCGCAGGCTGCTGCCGAGACTGGGCCAACGGGGCCAGCGGGTCAGCGACGGCCTCACCAGCCGTGAGCGCGAGGTTCTGGGATTGCTCGTTGCGGGTAAGAGCACCGCCGAACTCGCGGAGGCGCTGTTCGTTGCGCCGGCCACCGCGCGCAATCACATCCAGTCGATCATGAACAAGCTGGGGGCGCACTCCCGGCTGGAGGCCGTGGCGATCGCCAACGAGCGGACCCAGTGGGGCGAGCGGTCCTAGCTGCCGGGCACGAGTGGCCCGGTCGACCCGGCCTCGACCATGCGTCGGCCGCGATTGGCGGCTGGGAAAAGGGACTTAAGTCCCGTCGCTATCTGTAGTTGATCCTGTACCGTATGTAATCGGGGAGCCGGACCCGATCCTTCCAGGACCGATGGGTCGGCGGTGGTGACAGCTGGCAGTTCCATCATGGATGGGGGATCTCGTGACAAATCTGTTGGACCCGGTCTCGACCTGGGTTGCGGTGCAAAGAGTCTCGATCTGCGACGAACGACCGACCGCACGTGCGGCGTTGACCAGGGTGGTGACGGGCGCGATGCCCAGCGTCACCGACATCGACTGCTCGGCCGACGGGACGGAGTTGCTGGCGCAGTACGCCGCGCATCCGGCCGGCCTGGTGCTGATCGGAATCAGCCACGGCAAGGTCCGGGGCGTCGAGGCCGTCAACCAGTTGCTCGACCGCTACCCGGCGGCATCGGTGATCGTCTACGGATCGATAGACGACACGAGGCCGCTGGCGTCCGCGATCAGCCACGGAGCGCGCGGGTTCCTGCTCTGGGACGCGAACAACCCGGTGTCGTCCCCGGCCCGGCAGCGGGCCTCCACCTTCGGCCGGATGACGCCGATGAACGAGACCGCCAAGGTCACCGCCCGGCTCACCGAGCGAGAACTGCAGATCCTGCGCGGAATGACGCACGGGTACTCGAACGGCGAGATCGGCCGGAAGCTCTTCCTGTCCGAGGACACGGTGAAGACGCACGCCCGCAGACTGTTCCAGAAGCTGGGCGCCCACGACCGGGCGCACGCCGTCGCTCTTGGCCTGCGCAACGACCTGGTCGCCTGACCGCACCGATCGAGCCGGTACGAATCGAACCGATGCCGCGGCCGGTCCTACGCTGACCGGGTGACGGACGGCCCCGAGGTGCCCGAGGCGGGTGAGCGCGCCGGAGGCGATCGCCGCCGGCCGCGCAGCGTGTACGGCGTGGGCAGCGACCCGGACCCGCGTTTCTCGATGGCCAACGAGCGGACCGCGCTGGCCTGGGTGCGCACCGGCCTGGCGTTCGTCGCCGGCGGCATCGCGCTGACCTCTGTTTCCGCCGTGACGACGCTGCCCTCCTGGGTGGACATCGCCGCGGTGCTGTCCTGTCTGATCGGCGCGGGGACCGCCGTCAATGCCGTGCTCTCCTGGCGCAGCAACGAGCGGGCGATGCGACAGGGCGACCCGTTGCCCGCGCCCCGGGTGTTGCCGTGGCTGGTCGGCGCGGTGGTCGTCGCCGCGCTGGTGATCGTCGGTTTCGCGCTGGGACAGGCGTGACCTCCCCGCCGAGCGAGCCGCCGTACGGAGCCGCCCCGGAACGGACCGCACTCGCCTGGCAGCGATCCGGACTCGGGGTGGTGGTCGGCTGTTTCCTGACGGTGCACAGCTCCGTGCGGCTCGGGGTCATCCCGATCGCGGTCGCGGCAGTCGGCCTCGGCCTGGTGATCACCGTGCTGGCGCTGGCCTTCCCGAGCCGGCGTTTCCTGCGCGGCGATCCGGCCGACTCCTGGCGTTTGCTGGCGGCGCTGACGACGGCCGTCGTGGCACTGGCCCTGCTCGGCGCCATCGTCGCCTTCATCAACCTGCGGTGATCAACCTGCGGTGATCAACCGGCTGCCCGACCGGACAATTCGCCATGAAAACAGCCAAGTGTGAGGGAACAGACAGTCGGTCATTGCAGCGCCGGAATGACCTCTTTCTCGAACAATTCGAAACCGGAAGTGTCGTACGCCAGCTCCGGGAAATTCGTGATCGCGTACGTCATTCCCTTTGCCTTCAGGGCGGACAATTTCTCCACGATCTGCTCCGGAGTGCCGACACCGGGCAGTCCCACGTATGCGCGCAGCTCGGCTTCGGCCTTCTCCGGACCGGCGATCCTGGTCAGTTTGTCGCGCAGCCAGTCGAGCCGATCGGCGACCTCCTTCTCGTCACGGCCGATCGCGATGTTGTAGTTGGACGACCGGGTGATCGCGCCGAAGTCGCGGCCGAGGCGCTCACAGTGGCCGGCCAGCACCTCTGATTTGTGCTGGAAACCCTCCAGCGTTCCGTCGAAATTCGTGTACTGCGCGAACTGCGCGGCGATCCGCAGTGTCACCTTCTCGCCACCGCCGGCGATCCAGAACGGGATGCCGCCCGGCTGCAGCGGGAGCGGCCGGACGATGGCTCCATCGACCTGATACATCTTGCCCTGCAACGTGGCCGAGCCGGTGGTCCACGCCTGGTGCATGATCTGCACGCCCTCGTCGAGTGCGCGCAGCCGCTCGCGGGCCGGTGGGAAGCCGTAGCCGTAGGCCCGCCACTCGTGCTCGTACCAGCCGGCACCGATACCCATTTCCACCCGGCCGCCGGAGATGATGTCGGTCGTCGCTGCCACCTTCGCCAGATAGGCGGGGTTGCGGTACGCCATGCACGTGCACATCTGACCCAGCCGGATGCGGCGGGTGCTTGCGGCAAATGCGGCCATCAGTGTCCAGGCCTCGTGGGTGGCCTCGTCCGATGGCACCGGCACGGTGTGGAAGTGGTCGTAGACCCAGAGCGATTCCCACGGTCCTTCGTCGGCGCGCTGCGCGAGCCGGGACATCGTGGGCCACTGCTCGGCGGGTTCGATCCCGACCAGATCCATGCGCCAGCCCTGCGGGATGAAGACCCCGAATTTCATCGTCATCCGGTCAAAGTAGTCGCAGATTCATGGAGCAGGTCCCGTGGGGTCGGGACCTTCGGCCCGTGTCCGTACGCGTTGTTACAGAAACGATGAACGTGTCGGATTACTTCTGTCACAGTCAGGAGCACCAAATGTCCACCCCCACCCTCGCGCCCACCACGGCCACTTCAGGGGTCAGCACGGTATCTGTCGGTCGTCTCGGCGGCGTCGCCATCGCGGCCCTGCGGCTCGCCATGGGATTCGTCTTCATGTGGCCCTTCCTCGACAAGCTTTTCGGGTTGGGCTACTCCACAGCAAGCGACAAGTCCTGGATCAGCGGCGGATCGCCCACCAAAGGCTTCCTGTCGGGTGTCGACGTCGGTCCGTTCGAGTCCGCCTTCCACAGCTTTGCCGGGGCCTGGTGGGCGAACCTCCTCTTCATGGCCGGGCTCTTTGCCATCGGCCTCGCGCTGATCCTCGGCGTAGCCCTCCGGCTCGCAGCAGCCGCCGGCTCACTGTTGCTCGTGTTCATGTGGGCGGCGTCATGGCCGATGGCCCAGTTCACGTCGGCTGGTGAACCGACTCGTTCGACCAATCCGTTCCTGGATGACCATCTCGTCTACGCGATTGTGTTGGTCGTCCTCGCCGTCATCGGTGCCGGCCGGTTCTTCGGCCTTGGTGACTGGTGGGCGAAGGTCACCGGCGACCACGCCTGGCTGCGTTGATCGGTTGTTGATCGAATAGCGCTGCCCAGCAGGACGACTTCAGCACCTGCAGTCGCACCATCTGCGCGCGGGCCGATCCACCGGTCTTCCACGGTTGATCTTGCCGCTATATGACCTCAGGGTTGAGGTCGACGAAACTCCCGCACCAGGGTGGCGACACGCCACACCGGCGGGAGTTTCGCCGTTGCACGGTGCCGGCTGTGGTGGGCGCACACTTTGTTGGTGGAAGCGGTGCCCACCGCGTTCGTGCAACGATCGGGTGATCGGACGTCACATCAGGACCTAGGTCCCAGGACCTCAGGCCCGCAGCCACTGGGTTGGCTCGAGGCCGGCGCATGACGATGAAAGGGTGAGTATCGGGATGGTTGAGCAGAGCGACAAGATCACCGTTTATCTGCTCGACGATCACGAGATCGTCCGGTTGGGACTCAAGGACCTACTGGAGAGCGACGGCGACATCGAGGTCATCGGCGAGTCGGGGTCGGTCGCGCACGCGCAGGCACAGATCCTCGCGCTGCGCCCCCAGGTGGCTGTTCTCGACGGCCGACTGCCGGACGGGTCGGGCATCGACGTGTGCCGGGAGATCCGCTCCAGGGACCCCAGTATCGCCGCGCTGATCCTCACCTCGTTCGACGATGACGAAGCGCTGTTCGCGGCGATCATGGCGGGCGCCGCGGGGTATGTCCTCAAGCAGATCAGAGGCTCGGACCTCATCGACTCCGTACGCCGGGTTGCCGCCGGCCAGTCGCTGCTCGATCCAGCCGTCACCGCCAGGGTCCTGGAACGGGTCCGCAGGGGACCGGAACTCGATCCGGCACTCGCGCCGCTGACCGATCAGGAACGGCGTGTGCTGTCGCTGATCGGGGAGGGCATGACCAACCGGCAGATCGCCGAGACCATGTTCCTGGCCGAGAAGACCGTCAAGAACTATGTTTCCAGCCTGCTGGCCAAACTGGGCCTGCAACGCCGGACCCAGGCGGCGCTGTTCGCCGCCCGTCACCTGCCCGACGGTCAGTAGACCCTCAGGCAACAACGAAGTCAGACGACCGGGACCCGCCACACCAGGCGGGTCCCGCGTTCGACTCCGGGGAACAGGTCGCAGGAGCCGCCGAGTTCCGCCGCCCGCGCACTCATGTTGGGCAGCCCGTTGCCGGGGGTCACGTCGCCAATACCGCGCCCGTCGTCGACCACCGTCAGCACCACCTCGTCGGTCACCTCGAGAGTGACCGTCGCCGACGACGCACCCGCATGGCGCCCGACGTTCGACAGCGATTCCCGCAGGACCGCGAGCAGATGCGGCCGGATGTCATCGGAGACGCCGCTGTGTACCGCGCCCATGGTCCGCACCTTCGGATGAAAACCCAAGGCGGGCAACATGTCCGAGACCGTGGCGTCGATGTCGTCCCGCAGGTCGGCACTGCGCTGCGGATTGCCGAGCTCGTAGATCGTCCGGCGGATGTCCTTGATCGTCTCGTCGAGCTGGTCGACCGCACTGCTGATCCGATCGTTGACCCGGCCGTCACCGGTCAATCTGGTGGTGTTCTCCAGCGTCAGACCGACGGCGAACAGCCGCTGGATGACCAGGTCGTGCAGGTCCCTGCCAATCCGGTCGCGGTCCTCGAAGACCGCCAGCCGCGCGCGGTCGCCCTCGGCGAGCGCGACCTCCAGCGCGAGTGCGACCTGCTCGGCGAACCGCTCGGCGCATTCGACGATGCTCTCCGGTACCCGGTCGAGACGATCCGGCGCCCAGCGCAGCCACAGCACAGCGGCCACCCGCTCCGTGGCTCCCAGCCGGACCAGCAGGTCGCCGGCCGGGATCGGGGACACGGATGTCCCGGTCGACAGCACGGTCTCCGCGGTGGTGCGGCCGGCCGGTGCCGCGCCGTTCGCCGGCACACCCTTCGACGGATCGATCATCGAGCCGGCCGCACCGGCGACGCGCAGGGATCGACCGACTGCCGGCATCAACAGCAGCACGGCGCCGTCGGCGTCTCCGGCGGCGAGGGCGTGTTCGACGATCACGTCCGGAGGGTGCTCGGTACCGGATTTCCCCAGTAGTTGGGTGGTGACCGCCGCGGCCGCCTCCAGCCAGCGGCGCCGGTGCGACTGATCCTCGTACAGCCTGGCGTTCTCGATGACGACGCCAGCCGCTGTCGCGAACGCGACCACGAGTTCGGTGTCCTGCTCGGTGAAGGGACCGCCGCCGATGCGTTCGGCGAGGTACAGATTCCCGAAGACCCGATCCCCGATCCGGATCGGGGTGCCGAGGAACGACGTCATGACCGGGTGCCCGGGCGGGAACCCGGCGGCCAACGGATGACCGTCCAGGTTGTCGATGCGCAGCGGTTCGGGATGATCGATCAGCACACCGAGAATGCCGTGTCCGGTGGGCAGCGGGCCGATCCGGGCGCGCTGCTCGCTGTCCAGCCCGTGGGTGACGAACTCGCGGAGCCGGTCGCCGCCGGTCCGCTCGTCGAGCACACCCAGGGCGCCGTACCGGGCGTTGGACAGCAGCGAGGCGGCGTCGACGATCCGCTGCAGGGTCTCGTGGACGTCGAGGTCCGCGGCGATCGACCCGACCGCTTCGAGCACGGCGCGCAGTGACGGCGTCGCCACCTTGACCACTGTCTGGACCACGTCACCTTTCCACCGCATCGGAGCCCCAGCCGGATGGTAACCGGGCGGGGTCCGGCAGGGCTTGACGAGAGGAAACCGCCCGTCGGGGCGGCGTTGGGGCCGACCTCGGGTGTCCACGCCAGGCCGGACAGGCGATCATGTGCGGGTGACCGAGACCCCCGAAACCTCTCCACCCTCGCTGCAGGCTCCCTCCGTCCCGCCGCCGGCGTGGTCGTTCCTGATGGACATGGACGGCGTCCTCGTGCACGAGGAGCACATCATCCCGGGCGCGGACGAGTTCATCGCCGAACTGACCACACGGGGGGCGAACTTCGTGGTGGTCACCAACAATCCGATCTACACCCGCCGCGACCTGCGGGCGCGGCTGCTGGCGACGGGCCTGGACATCCCCGAGGACCGCATCTGGACCTCCGCCCTCGCCACCGCGAAGTTCCTCGACTCCCAGCGCCCGGGCGGCAGTGCGTTCGTCATCGGCGAGGTCGGACTGACCACCGCCATGCACGAGGCGGGCTACGTGCTGACCGACCGGAACCCGGACTACGTGGTGCTCGGGGACACCCGGACCTACTCGTTCGAGGCGATCACCACCGCGATCCGGCTCATCGATGCCGGCGCCCGGTTCGTCAGCACCAACCCGGACGCGACGGGGCCCAGCAGAGCCGGGCTGCTGCCCGCTGCCGGCGCCGTCGCGGCACTGATCGAGAAGGCGACCGGCAGGCAGCCGTACTTCGTCGGCAAGCCCAACCCGTTGATGATGCGCTCGGCACTGCGCGCGATGGGAGCGCATTCGGAGTCGACGCTGATGATCGGCGACCGGATGGACACCGACGTCATCGCCGGACTGGAGGCCGGCCTGGCCACCATCCTGGTGCTCACCGGCATCTCGACACGCGCCTCCGTTGAGCAGTACCCGTTCCGCCCCAGCCTGGTGATCAACTCGATTGCGGACCTGATCGGCCGGACCGATGACCCGTTCGGCGAGCGCTGAGAAGGTCCGGACGGCCGCGGCGGACGAGCGTCAGCGCACCGGCAGGACCGGGGCGACGGCTGCCTTCCGCCGGCTCCGCCGCCGCAGGAGCCGGAGTACCAGGACCGCGAGCAGATATCCGCCCAGTGCGCCCAGTCCGTTGGCGATGACGTCGCGCGGGGTGCCGAACCGCTCGGGTATCCGGGTGGACTGCACCGCCTCGATCGCCACCGATGCCAGCAGAGCGGCGGGGACGATGATCCAGCGGAGCCGTGGCAGCGCGAGTGCGCCGAAGAATCCGATCGGCAGGAACATGACGATGTTGGCGCCGAACTCGATCTTGCCGAAGGTGATCCAGAGCGGCAGCCCGTTCCTGTGGGCCCGGAGCAGGAACACCTTCAGGGCCCGCTGTCCGTCGGGATCGGGCGGACCGGGCCAGAAGGTGATGACGGCGACCGCCACGCAGAACGCGATCAGCAACCCGGCCGAGACGACCCGCAGTCGGCGCAGCGCCGGCTCGCCGCTGGCGGGGGACTCGGGCATCGGCCCATCGTAGGTGGCCGGTCGGAAGCGAAACGGACGAAACGACAGCTCTCACCCGGTCGGGTGTGCCGTTGCGGTGACCGCCGTCACCCCATCCGTAACATCTCGATCACTGTCCGGCCTCAGGCAGGCTCCGGGGAGTGGCCATCCGGTGTCGGCGCCTTACTCTCGCTGAGTGAGTTTCACCGTCGGCTTCGACCTCGACATGACCTTGATCGACCCCAGGGCGGGGATGATCGAGGTCTTCGACGTGTTGGCCGCGGAGTCCGGAATCCCATTGGACGGCCACGCTTTCGTCACGCGGCTCGGCCCGCCGCTGGCCCAGGAACTGAGTCGTTACCACCTCGACGAGCCGACCATCGCGCGTCTCGTCGGGCGATACCGCGAGCTCACGCCGAGCCTGGTCATCCCGCGCACGGTCGCGTTGCCGGGCGCGGTCGAGGCGGTCGCCGCCGTCACCCGTCGGGGTGGCCGCGCGGTGGTGGTGACGGCGAAGTACGGAGCCAACGCCACCGCCCATCTGGAAGCGCTGGGGATCGAGGTGTCAGCTGTGGTCGGCGACCTCTGGAGCACAGCCAAGGCGTCCGCGCTGCAGGCGATGGGTGCCGAGGTGTTCGTCGGCGATCACCTCGGGGACATCGCGGGAGCGAGGGCTGCCGATGCGCTCGCGGTCGGGGTGGCCACCGGACCGATCAGCGCCGAGGATCTGGAAGCGGCCGGTGCCGACGTCGTCCTGGCCGACCTGACGCAGTTTCCGCAGTGGCTCGAGTCCTACCTGGTCGCCACCGTCCACTGACGACGGTTGATGACGGGGCCGCTCAGCTGTGGGCGACCAGCCCGACCAGGTTGCCCTCGGAATCGCGGATGAAGGCCTGGGTCTCGGTCTTCCAGCTGCCGCCGAAGACGCCCTCGGTGTCGACGAAGATCTCGTGCGGCTCGCTGACCACCTCGACCCCCGCCGCCCGGAGCGTGTCGAGGCGGTGCGGCAGATCGTCGACCTGCAGGTAGATCATCGCCGGCGGGGCGGCCTCCTCGAGCAGCAGCCGGGTCCCGCCCAGGTCGAGGAAGACCAGCGGCCCGAACCGGGCGATGAGCGGCATGCCCAGCACGTCGGTGTAGAAGGCGGTCGCCCGTTCCAGGTCCGTGACGTGCTGCGCGACCTGGACCACACCCGGCCGTCCGTTCGACCTGCCGAAGATGCTCATACCGATTGCCCCGCCTCCGGTTCGACTGTTTCCCTCGGTGTCCGCCGGGGTGCTTCCACCCGCGCTGCCCGGCTCGCGTCCGGCTCTGCCCTGCTCGCGGCCCGCTCGGCCCTGCTTGCGGCGCGCTCTGCCCGGGCCACCCGACCCGACCGGGCCTCCATGAAGATGCCGAACAACCCGATCCCGAATCCGACCGGGGCGAGCATCGCGGTGAGGTTCAGCCACAGCGGCAGATCGTGCGAGCCGGTCGCGAACAGCACCATGATCACGCCGATGGCCAGCAGCCCGATGACGAACAGCACTGCTCCCACCGCAATCGGACCGGTCGGGGTGCGGCCCGCTCTCGGGCCGCGGTCGGCGGTACCGGGCGACGGCACCGGTTCGGCAGTTTCTGGCACGGTCCCGAGAGTAGTTCGATCGGTCGACGAAGGCGCCGTCTGCAGGGGTCGGGATCCTCACCCTGTCCGTCGGCAATCTCACTGTGGCGGCAGGATGGGCGCCAGGTGGGGTTCCGGATGGCACGGAGCCGCGCGGCGCGCGGCTAAACTGAGGATCGGTGCGCCGGCCCGAAACTCTTGGTCGCCCGCATTTCGGCGGAATTCCCCGCCAGTGATCAGGACAGGTGAGTTGGGTGCCCAGCGGCAAGATCAAGTGGTACGACGCTGACAAGGGTTTTGGGTTCATCTCCCAGGACGGCGGCGGCGACGACGTGCATGTGCGGTCCTCCGCGCTGCCGTCCGGTGTGGCAACCCTCAAGCCGGGTCAGAAGGTCGAGTTCGGTGTCGCCGACGGCCGCCGCGGTCCGCAGGCACTGCAGGTCAAGGTGCTGGACGCTCCGCCGTCGATGGTCGCGGCCAACCGGCGGCCCGCCGAGGAGCTGCACGGCCTGGTCGACGACATGATCAAACTGCTCGAGTCAAAGGCACTGCCGGAGCTGCGCCGCGGCCGCTACCCGGACCGTGCGCTGGGTGGCCGGATCGCTGCCGTGCTGCGCGCCGTCGCCAACGAGCTCGACGCCTGAGCCTGACCACCGAGGACCCGGGCCAACGCCTGACAAGTTCTGACGCCTGATCCGTCCTGACGCCTGACCTGGCGTCACTCGGCGGTCTGATCGCTCCGCTCTTCCGGGTCGATCAGCAGCAGCCAGCTGCGGGTCACCGCGAAGTCGATCCCGCTCTGCTCGCCGCCCATCAGGACATAGCCGGTCTGCACCTCGACGTAGACCAGCTGGTCCTCTTCGGTGAACGGGCGCAACGTGTAAGCGAGTTCACCGTTGGTGAAGATCTCGGTGCGGCCGTCCGCCAGTTCGCCCGCGGCGTTGCGGTAGCGGAAATAGACGCCCCATGGGTTGTCGCCCACCGCCCCTGGGACATTGATCTGCACGGGTTGTCCCGGCCGCAGGCCGAGGCGCGCCGTCTCGGCTTCCGGGGTGTCGATACAGCTGATCGACTGGGCCGCGGCGTCGACCTCGCACCAGCGGGTCGGACCGGTCTCGACGGCAGTCCGGTTGCCGTAGAACGTGACGTCCGGCTTCGCTGCCTCACACGCGGCCAGCACCACGCAGCACGCGACGACTGCAATGACGCGCGGCCACCGCCGTCGGGTCGTCGCGGCGGCGGTCGGGGTTGGCGTCACGATTTGTTCCATTTCCGGCGGGCGCCGGCGTCCCGCGCCGGCGGTGGACCGGCAGGCGGTGCGCCGGCCGGTGGCGGGATGTATCTGGTCGGCGGTCCGGGTGCCCACGGGCTGTTGGACTGCGGCGGCGGGCCTGCCCACTGCTGGGTCGGGGGCGGTTGCTGGCCGGGCGGCGGCCACCCGGGTCCGGTCTGGTAGCCGGCCGGCGGGCCCTGCCAGGGAGCCTGCGTGGTCGGCGGAGTGCCGAGCGGCTGACCGGCGTCCCGGGCCGCGGCACCCTGCTTGCCGCTGCGGCGGAAGTGCCTGGTCAGCCGCGAGTAGTCCAGCCACGGGAACAACGACTTGCCGGACCGGACGAGCCAGCTCTGCGTCAGGCCGATCAGCAGCACCACGGTGATGACGGCGAAACCTATCGAGTACACGCTGTCGTGACCGAACGACCAGACACCGCCGATCAACAGACCGACCACGCCACCGAACACCCACGACAGCTGCAGCACCGTCTCGCTGAGCCCGAAGGCGGAGGCGCGGCTGGCCTCCGGCAGTTCGTGCTGGATCACCGAGTCGAGGCAGACCTTGGCCAGTGACGACGCCGTGGATCCGACCAGGCCGACCAGCGCCGCGGTGGTGAGACCGGGGATCAGCACTGCGGTCAGCGTGGCGACGACCGTGGCCGAGAGCGACAGGATCGACACGTTCTCCGGCTTGTTGAGCGTCAGCCGGGCGCCCAGCCCGTTGCCGACGAAGCCGCCGATGCCCGCCGCGGCGCCGACCACGCCGAGCAGCAGCAGCTGGGTGAATCCGCTCGACTCGGTGTACTCGCTCTTGATGACGAAGGCGATGAACAGTGCCAGGAAGCCTGTCTCGACGCGTATCGTGCCGTTCGCCCACAGCGTCGTGGTGACGGACAGCGGGAAGGCTCGTTTCGCCTTCGGGCCGACGCCGTCGACCGGGATCTCGCCCGCAGTGGATTCCACCCAGGACGGGATCCGGAGGCACAGCCAGCCGCCGACGATGCTCAGCAGCGCGGTGAAGATCAGCGCCCCGGTGGAGCCGAACGCCCAGGACAGCGCGGCGGCGACCGCACCCGCGACGCCGCCCGCGATCAGCCCGAACACCGTGAGCCGGGAGTTGGTCTTGACCAGCGTGATGTCCGGCGGCAGTACCCGCGGGGTGATCGCGGCCTTAAGGACGCTGAACGATTTGGACAGCACCAGCATCCCGAGAGCGCACGGGTACAGCACCCACGAGTCGAAGTTCAGGGCCATCACCACGGCCAGCAGCGCGCGGGCGAAACTCGATGCCGCGAGCGCGATCCGCCTACCGTGCTGCAGCTTGTCCAGTGCCGGGCCGATCAGCGGCGCGATCACCGCGAACGGGGCGACGGTGATCAGCAGGTAGAGCAGCACCTTGCTGGTCGACTCCGCGGTGGCGGCCGCGAAGAACAGGGTGTTGGCCAGCGCGACTGCCAGCGCCGCGTCGACGGCGTAGTTGCCCATCACGGCGTAGGTGAGGTTGGTCAGCCCTGACCGGTCCGCCCCGTCCGCCGCCGCGGCGCGCTGGAAGATCTGCACCCCACGGGTTGTCAGCTCGCGGCTGCGGAAGGCGGCGACCCTGGTCACCGTCAGCTTGCGCGGGCCGGTCCGCGGTGTGGTCGGTGCACCGGCAGCAGGATCGACGGCCGCATCTTTCGGAGCGGCCGTGTCCGGAGCGGCCGTGCCCTGCGCTGCGGGCGGTCCGGGCGGCGGCTGCTTGCGGAACGGCTCGCTGTACGGCGGGAGGTGGCTGCCGCGCGGCTGTGGCCGGTACTCGGGCTGGTCCGGCTGGTACGGGGGCTGGTGGTGCGGCGGTTGCCCAGCGCGAAGGCTGCTGACGTCGAAGTTGGGGTCGGTCGGCTGCTCGTCATCGGCGACGCCGCCGCCGGGCGGCTGCGGCGCCGGGTACGGGAAACGTGCGGCATCCGGCCGCCGCGGCAACTGAGATGTCGGCTGCTCGTCACCGAGTCGACCGGTACCGGGTCGATCGATATTTCGCTGCTGATCGGCGCCCGGATCTTGGCGTCGCGCTCCACCTGCAGCGTCGCGCGGCGGCCACTGCGGGCCACCGGCGTCGTCGTAGGGAGGAACGGAAGGATCCACGCACTCATCCTGCCCCACCGGATACGGCTTGGGATCACCCGTTGACCGCCCGGTGCGGCGTGCACCGGCCACCCGTGCGGCATCATGAGGTCTGTGAGTTCTCCTACCGGTGCGGCCGACCCCTCCCAGATCGGTCGTGACGACCCAACAGCCGGGCCGGCGGCTGTCGACCAGCAGTTCCAGCTGCCCGACGACCCGGCCGTGCAGGACCGTCCGACGGCGGTGGAGTTGACCGATCAGCTGCTCGCGGCGGCCCGGGACGCCGCTGTCGAGGAAGCCGGATCCGCAGACCTGGTCGGCGAGTACCTCGGCGCGGTGGTCGACGACGATGTCGCTGTCAGCACCGCTTTCAGTGCGACGGACAAGGGGTACCGCGGCTGGTACTGGTCGGTCACGCTGGCCGTTGTCGACGCCGACCGGCCCACCGTCAGCGAGGTGGTTCTGCTGCCCGGCCAGCAGGCGCTGCTGGCGCCGCCGTGGGTGCCGTGGGAGCGTCGGATCCGGCCGGGCGACGTCGGCCCGGGCGATCTGCTGCCCACCCCCGCTGACGACATCCGTCTGGTGCCCGGCTATGTCGACTCCGACGATCCGGCCGTCAAGGAGGTCGCGTACGAGTTCGGGTTCGGACGCGAGCGGGTGCTGAGCCGCGAGGGCAGGGACGACGCGGCGGAGCGCTGGCACGAGGGCAGCTTCGGGCCCGACGATCCGGTGGCGCTGGCGGCGCCGGCGAACTGCGTCAGCTGTGGTTTCTACGTGCCGCTGGCCGGGCTGCTGGGCACCGCGTTCGGTGCGTGCACCAACGAGTTCTCGCCGGCTGACGGCCGGGTGGTCGATGCCGGGTTCGGCTGTGGGGCGCACTCACAGACGGTGATCGACGCCCCGATGATCTCGGCCGCGACCGACACGGTGATCGACGAGCTGACCCTCGAGGTCCATCCGAGGTCGCGGCGGCCCGAACGCGATCCGGAGCCGGTCGCCGTTCCGGCGGGCGACACGGATTCCGACATGTTCGCCGAGGTGGACGTGCGCTGGGGTGCACAGGACCGGGAGCCGGAGTCGGATCCGTCGACCGAAGCCGGTCCGCTCTCCTGACCGCGCCGGGAGCTCACCGTCCGGAGTCCGATGTCTTCGGGCTCACGGAGCTGCGCAGGGTGGTGCTCGACGCATGGTCGGCATCCCCCGCGCGGTTCCGGGAGGACGCCAACGCCGAGGAGGCCCTCGCGGTCGGCGGGTACGCCGGACGGGTGCTGGTCGAACTCGGGTCCAACGCCGTCGATGCCGCGGCCGAACTCGGTGTGCCCGCCCGCATCCGGATCCGGCTGGCGGACGGTGAACTGCGGGTGGCCAACACCGGGGCACCGCTCACCGCGCAGGGCGTCGCCGGCCTGGCCAGTCTCCGCGCCTCCGCCAAACGCGAGACCCACGACTCCGTCGGCCATTTCGGCGTCGGCTTCACTGCTGTGCTCTCCTGGAGTGCGGCGCCCCGGGTCGTCTCGAGCAGCGGCGGGGTGCGTTTCGACGGTGCTGCCACCAGGGTCGCGATCGCCGACCTCGGCAGTCCGTCGCTGGACCGGGAGGTGGTGTTGCGGTCCGGTGCCGTGCCCGTGCTCCGCTTGCCGTGGCCCGTCGATCCGGACGAGCCGGGCCCGCCCGACGGGTACACCACCGAGGTCCGGCTGCCGCTGCGGGACTCCGCGCTGGCCGACGTGCGGCGGTTCCTGGCGGATCCGGCGGCGGCCGAGGACCTCTTCTGGGCGTTGACCGGCCTCTCCGAGATCGACCTGCCCGATCGCGTCGTCCACACCGGGATCGACGAAGCCGGTTTCACCGTGCTGGACGACGGCCGTTCCCGGACGCGGTACCGCACGGCGGAGCGTTCCGGTCGCATTCCCGCCGCCCTGCTCACGGACCGGCCGATCGAGGAACGCAGCCGCACCCAGTGGCGGATCACCTGGGCGCTGCCGGTGTCCGACGGCGACGGCGACGGCGACGTTGTCGGCCTCGATGCTCTTCTTGCCGAGGGCCTGCGGACCGACGCGGTCCCGCTGACCATCGGCGCACCGACCCCCACCGACGAACCGCTCACCCTGCCGGCCAGGCTGATCGGCACCTTCCCGGTGGACGACACCCGCCGCCGGCTCGCGGCCGGCCCGCTGCGCGAACACCTGCTGGACGAAGCCGCCGATCTCTACCTGGAACTGGTGGCCGGCGCCGACCCACCGGACCGCTGGAAACTGTTGCCCGGCACGGGGTTCCCGGCAGGCCCGGTCGACGCCGCGTTGCGCGAGGCGATCGGCCATCGGGTGCAGTCGACCCCGCTGCTGCTGACCGCGGCCGGTGACCTCGTCACGCCCGCGGACGCCTGCTGGCTACCCGGGCTCGGGGCTGACGGCACCGCGCTGTTCGGGCAGGCGATCCCGGGCCTTCTCCCACCGCAGCCGCGCGCGGCGAAAGCGGTGTTGCGCGGGCTGGGGGCGCAGATGCTGAGCTGGTCGCAGGCCAGTGCGGCGATCGCCGTCATCGATCGCGACCCGGAGTTCTGGTGGCAGGTCTACGAGGCGGTCGCCACCGCCGAACGTGCTCCGCTGACGGAGGACCTGGCAGACATCCCCATCCCGCTCATCGGTGGTCGGCGGGCCCTCGGTGCCCGCGGCTGCCTCCTTCCGGCCGAGGACGATGCCGCGGCGGGGAGCCGCATCGACGCCGAACTCGCCCGCAGGGCCGGCCGTGTCGTCACGGGTCTGCGGATCATCGAACCGGCGGCCGCCCACCCGTACCTGGAACGGCTGGGAGCACGGCCCGCCGGCCCGGACACGCTGCTGGGCGATCCGGCGCTCACCGGCGCGCTGGACGGCATGCTGGCCGATCTCGATGATGCCGATCCGGATCCGGACGACCTCCGTGAGCTGGCCCGGGTGGTGCTGGACCTGATCGCGGCCGGCGGCCGGGCGTCCCGCTCGGATCAGGGGCGCTCGGACCGGGCCGAGGCCGTCGCCGGCGCAGACACCCCAGGTGCCGTCCTGACCGGCGAGCTGGTGCTCACCGATGCCGACGATCAACCGTGGCCGGCGGCCGAATTGTTGCTGCCCGGCGCGCCGCTGGCGACCGTCCTGGCCGACGATGCCGACCGGCCCCTCATCGGGGCCGAGTGGCTCGAGCGTTATCCGGAGTGGGTGCTGGTGGCCGCGGGAGTGCGTTCGGGTTTCGCGGTTGTCACCGTCACCGACGCGTCCGCGGCGGACCGTCCGGCGCTGCCCGACCTTGACGAGTGGCTCGGCGGGCCCGGCAGGGACGCCGACACCCCGTCGGTGACGGGCCTGGCCGATCTCGACCTAATCGACGACGACAGATGGCCCGAGGCCCTGCGGCTCATCGCATCCGATCGTGAGGCACGGGCCTGCCTG
Organism: Nakamurella sp. GG22; assembly: GCF_052976845.2. Lineage (NCBI taxonomy): Bacteria > Bacillati > Actinomycetota > Actinomycetes > Nakamurellales > Nakamurellaceae > Nakamurella > Nakamurella sp. GG22. Next base: position 49,321 of record NZ_JBRIIO020000008.1, read on the forward strand.
CTGCTCCCCGGTTCCTACTCCGGGTGGTGGCTGGCCCGGCACGCCTGGATCGGCGATCGGCGCCCCACCTCCTGGCGGCTGCGGACCGCGCACGACCTCGACGGTCTGTTCGATGTGCTGCCGCTGGATCTCGACGATCAGCTGGCGCGGGCAATCGGCGTCCGGGCCGGGCTCGCGGATGCCGCCGCCGACGACCCGGAGGATCTGCTGGACAGGCTGGCCGACCCGACCCGGCAGGTTCCGGCAGGCCGGGTGGCCGCCGTGACCGCGGCGGTGGTGGCCGCCCTGTCGTCCTACGACGATGTCGACCTGCCGTCCGGGGTCCGCACGCTGACCGGCGACGTCGCGGATGCTGCCGACGCGTTCGTGCTCGACGCTCCATGGCTCGCACAGGTTCTCGCGCCGGCCGACCTCGTTCCGGGAGGTGCTGATCCGGAACAGGTCGCCAGGGTGTTGGACCTCCCGCTGGCCTCCACCCGCGAGGTGGTGGTGTCCTCGGCAAACGGCCCGCCGCAGGAGGGTGACGGAGCAACGGATCGTGTTCGAGTGGCCGCGGTCGCGCTGGGTCTTGATCCGAGAGCGGTCGATGTCACGGTGCGCCCGGCGTTGCAGGTGGCCGTCGATGGTGCGCCGCCCGTGCCGGTGCGGTGGTGGGGTGGCGGTGTGTCCGGGAGCGGCATCCTCACCGACGGCTCGGCCGAGGGAGTAGGACGGGCGGTCGCCTGGGCGGCCGGTTGTTGGCCGCGCCGGCACCTCGCGGCGGCGGCGGCCGCGGGCGACGAGGTGGGAATCGCCGAGAGCAGCTTCGACTGACGTCTGCAGCTGACGGCTGCGACGGGTACCGGTTCGGTCAGATTTTCTCGTCCAGCGCCATCTGGTTGGCGCTCCGCCTGCCGAGTCTGGCCGCCCGCCGCTGGAGTGCGTAGACGCACAGCCCGACCATGCCGAGGGTGAACCCGGCCATGCAGGTCCACAGCCAGATCAAGGCGTCATTGGCCTGCAGGGACGGAATGAAGAACAACAGCACGATGGTCGCGACGAACCAGATCACTGTTCCCGGCACGGCGATGTGCCAGAGTCCGGTCCGGACGGGCGGAAGGTCGGGTGGGACATAAGCCGCCGATTCGGGGGTCGAACGGGGCGTTTCCACCTGATCAGCGTAGCGGGGGAGCAACGGCCGATCGGGCCCGAGCGACCACGGAACAACTCTGGGCGGCTGTCCGTTAAATCCTGTTCAGTCGTTTAGTGCCGCATGAGATAACCTGTATTCGTGTCCGACGTCGCCCCCCTCGCCAGTGAACTCCGTATCGCTGTGCATCGCCTTACCCGCCGGTTGCGCCAACAGACGCCCACCGATGGACTAACGCTGACCCAGCTCTCCGCACTGACGGTCATCTGGCGCGATGGCCCGCTCACCGCAGGGGATCTGGCGGCCAAGGAAAAGGTGCGGCCGCCCTCGATCACCCGGGTACTGACCGGGCTCGAAGCGCTGAACCTGGTGCAGCGTTTGGAGAATCCGCGCGACGGACGGCAGGTGCTGGTCCAGATCACCCCGTTGGGCGCACACCGGATGGACGAGTACGTACGGGCCCGCGAGCTGTGGCTCGAGCAGCAGCTCGCCGACCTTCCGCAGGAGGACCGGGATCTGCTCGGCAAGGCGACGGTGCTGATCGATCAGCTCGCCGCCTACCAGGAGCCGGCCGAGCACGCAGGCTGACGTCCGACTTCGAGGTGACCGCTGACCGCCGGCTTCACATGTCCATGCCGCCGTTGACACCCCAGACCTGCCCGGTGATGTAGCCGGACGCGTCCGCGGCGAGGAAGTGCACCACCCTGGCGATCTCTTCCGGACGGGCGAACCGCCGCACCGGGATCTGATCGGTGATCCGCTTGATCACCTTCTCCGGGATCGTGTCCACCATGTCCGTCGCGACAAAACCGGGCGTCACCGTGTTCACGGTGATCCCGACCATGTTCTCCTCGAGCTTGCCGGTCTTCTGCAGCATGAACGCGGCCTCCTTCGCGAGGGTCTTGGTCAGCCCGAAGAGCCCCGACTTGGACGCCGCGTAGTTGGCCTGCCCGATGTTGCCGGTCTCGCCGATGATCGAGCTGACGTTGACGATCCGACCGGTCCCGCGCTCCGCCATGTGCCGCAGTGCGGCCTGCGACAGGTAGAAGGCACCCGACAGATTGACGGCGAGGACCTTCTCCCAGTCGGCGTCGTCCATGTTGAGCACCGTCTTGTCGGCGGTGATCCCGGCGTTGTTGATCAGGATGTCCAACCGGCCGTGTTCGGCGATGACCTCGGAGATGACCCTGCGGCAGTCGTCCGCCTTGCCGATGTTGCCCTGATGGATCGAGCCCTTGACCCCCTCGGCCTGGATCTCGGCGAGAAATCGCTCCGCATGCTCCTTGTCACGGCCGTAGCCGGCGGCCACCGTCGCTCCCTGGTTCGCCAGGCTCCGGCTGATCGCGGCGCCGATGCCGCGGCTGCCGCCCGTCACCAGCGCGACGCGCCCGTTGAGCTTGCTGCCGAAACCGGCGGTACCGGCGCGGTCGAGGTCTGCTGTCGTCATGGCGTCCTCCGGGGTGAGTGGTCGTCCGACCGGGGTGATCGCGCGCGCGGACCGCGGCGACGCGTCGCGCCGATTGTGCCCCAACTGTGTCCGGCGGCGTGGCGGGGGTCACATCTGCTGCTCGCCACCGCGGTGTCGGGCAATGTGCGGGGCGCTGCTGCGGCCGGTATCGGAGTGCGGGAGGATGGGTCACTCATCAGGTCATCCGGGGCCCCGGGCGGGCTCCGGCGTGACCGGTCCTGCCGTCCATGACCGACAAAGGAGTCCCTATGCAGCCGTTTGTCCTCAACAGCCACGGCAAGTTGGTCTTTCCGTCGAACTTCACGCCGGACCTCGACTTCTCGGTGATCGAGACAGAGGAGCAGCTGGATCAGGTCGTCCGCCGTGACTTCGAGACGAAGGCCCCGTCGGGGACCGAGATCGGAGTGCGGATCGAGCAGGGGCGCTACGCCGATCGGGTGCACCTGATGCGCGATGTCGCGCTGAACCTCTTCTGGGTCAATCGCTTCGCGATGACCATGTACGACAAGGTGCCGACCAGGTGGCGCGACGTCCCGCGGACCCGCAAGGACCTGTACCTGCCGTTCGTCACGCCCTGGCTGGACAAGGAGACCAAGGTCGGTGCCGTGCAGCGCGCCTACCAGGAGCTGCCTCCGGGCACCGACCCCGAGACCGAGGACCGCATCTGGGCGATGCTGTTCGACGTCTTCGGCAACCGCAAGCACCATGCGAGCGCGCTGGAGGCCATCCGGCCCACGGTTGCGGATGCGCTCGCGGATCCCAGCCAGTTGACCTTCCAGCTGCACACCTACGACCCCGACTACCCGACCTACTCCTTCTCCGACATCGTCGATGTGCAGGAGGATGTCGCGGAGCTGGAAGCGCTGCACCGCTGGGCGATGGTGCTGCACAACCAGTACCCATGGGATCGGGCGGACGTGCAGCTCACGGCCATCAAGGATCTCAAGGACGACGACGTGGTCGTGCTGATGAAGCCGAAGTCGAGCGAGGTCAGCAGGTTCCTGCACAAGGTCACGGAGGGCGCACCGCGACCGTCGACAGGGACCCGGGTCGCCTCCTTCGCGCCGGAGGTCGTCACCAAGCAGCCCATCCGGCCGTACCCGGCGATCGACGTCCGCAAGCAGTTCAAGGTCTTGCCGAAGATCGAGTCGCTGGCCGTCGTGCGCGGCGAGATCCTCTGCTCCAACGACGATCTCATCCGCAACTCGGCCTACTGCTGGTCGCCGATGACGGCCGAGGAGATCAGCCAGAAGACCGGCATCGAGACCCGGATGTACAGCGAACGCGGCCTTGACGAGCTGGCGCTGGACGCCGCCATCGCCGCGCTCGAACGGTCGGGCCGCGAGCCCGAGGAGATCGGTGCTGTCATCTTCTGCTCGTGTACCAACCACCGGTCGATGCCCTCGATGGCGACCTGGCTGTCCGGCCAGCTGGGCATGTTCCAGACGCACATGTCCGCCGACATCGTCGCTGCGTGCGCGGGTCTGCCGTACGGCCTCTCCGAGGCCATCAGATTGCTGCAGGAGGTCGAACGGCCGGTCCTGGTCGTCTGCGGGGAGAAGTTCTCCGACAAGATCGGCACCGTGCGACCCTCACGGATGATCTTCGGGGACGGGGCCGCGGCATTCGTCATCGCACCCGCCGCAGAGGGCGAGGACACCGACATCGACCTGATGAACACCTACGCCAGTGGACCGGTCAGCCAGGTGAACTCGATCATCTGGCCCAACGCGGCGTTCGACAACAACATCACGGTGTTCGGCCCGGAGGTGAAGGCGCTCGCCGGCCGGTACCTCGAGCAGATGATCACCGAGCTCGGTGCGCAGCCCGATCCGCTGGGCCAGAAGGCCAACGCCTGGGACAGTGTCGAACTGGTCGTCCCGCACCAGGCGAACAAGACGATGGTGATCGGGCTGGCCGAAAAGGCTGGCCTGTCCGCCGATCTCATCTACTTCGACATCGAGAAAGCCGGAAACACGTCGTCGGCGAGCATCCCGATCGCGATCGCTGACGCCGTGCAGGACGGCAAGATCGACCGGCCGACCAAGATCTTCGCGCCCGGGTTCGGGGCCGGCTCGGTTGGCGGCTACACGGTCATGACCATCGACCCGGCCGTGGTGGTCAGTGAGAGCAAGCGGCACGAGAAGGTGGCCGACGACGATCACCAGGACAGCCGGGAGACCGGTTCGGAAGGCATCGCCACCGCCTTCAGCTGAGCATTCGACAACACCGTCCATGACAATGCCCGCCCGGTTCTGGTGAACCGGGCGGGCATCGGACTGTGGGGCCGCCCTGGTGGGGCGGTGGTGCACCCGGGGTCAGGCGAAGATCTCGCCGCCATTGACGTCGAGGATGGCGCCGGTGATGAAGGAAGCGTCCTCCGAGCACAGGAACGCGACGGCGCCGGCGATGTCCTCCGGCTGGCCGGCCCGGCCCAGCGGGTTGCGGGTGAGGGCCTTCTTCGCCTCGTCGGTCATCGCGGCGGTCATCGGGGTCTCGATGAAGCCGGGGCGGATGCCGTTGACAGTGGTGCCGAAGCGGGCCAGTTCGGTGGCGCCCGAGCGCACGAGTCCGACGACGGCAGCCTTGGAGGCGATGTAGTTCATCTGGCCGAGGTTGCCCATCTTGGCCACCAGCGAGGAGATCAGGACGATGCGGCCCGGGCCGGGTACCCGCAGGTACGGGGCGGACGCCTTGATGCCCTCGTAGGTGCCGGTCAGGTTGATGGCGATGACCTTGTCCCAGTCGTCGTCGGTCAGCTTGTGGAACATCTTGTCCCGGGTGATGCCGGCGTTGCCGACGTAGGTGTCCAGGCCGCCCATCTTCTCCACGGCCTCGGCCCAGGCGCCGTGCAGGCTCGGCCGGCTGGAGACGTCACAGGCGATGCCGTAGACCGGGTTTCCGGTCTCTGCCTGGATCTTCTCGGCGGTTTCCTTGGCTCCGGCGGCGTTGACGTCGAGGACGCTGACGGTCAGCCCCTCGCTGGACAGCCGTTGGGCGATGGCGGCGCCGATGCCTTGGGCGGCTCCGGTGACGATTGCCTTGCTGACGGTGTACTCCGACACGATGGGACCTCGACTTTTCTGCGGTAGCGGGGTGGGTGGTGCTGGTGGGAGTGCTGCTGTTCACGGTGCTGGTGACGGTGCTGCTGGTACTGCTCGTGGAGCTGGGGGTGGTGCAGGCGCACGGCCCGCCGGCGAACCGGCGGGCCGAGCGGAGTCACTTGCCGAACACGTAGGTTCCGGGCGCCTCGCCCAGGACCGGGTTCGTCTCGCTGCCGACGGGCGGCGGTTCGACGAGCGCTCCTGAACGCGGCTCCATCCAGCGCGCCCAGTCCTCCCACCACGTCTCCGGGTGGGAAGTCGCCGTCTCCAACCACTTGTCCGGGTTCTCCGGCAGGTCGTCAGAGGCGCCGACGAAGTGCTTCGACTTGGGATGCGGCGGATTGACAATTCCGGCAATGTGGCCGGAATTGGACAAAACGAACCGCACCTTGCCCGCGGGCAGTCTGGCACCGATGTACGAACTGCGCCACGGAGCGATGTGGTCCTGCTCGGCGGCCAGGAAGTACAGGTCCTGATCGACCTGGTGCATGTTGAGCTTCTGGCCCGCGATCTCGAGTTCGCCCTTCGCGAGCCTGTTCTCGAGGTAGCAGGTACGCAGGTAGAACGAGTGCATCTCGGCAGGCATCCGGGTGGAGTCGGCGTTCCAGGACAGCAGGTCGAAGGCCGGCGGGTCCTCGCCCTTCATCCAGTTGTTGACGACGTAGTTCCAGATCAGGTCGTTGCCACGCAGGAGGTTGAAGGTCTTCGCCATGTTCTCGGCCGGCAGGAAGCCGGTCTTCTTCATGGAGACCTCCAGCTTCGCCACCGTTCCCTCGTCGGTGAAGACGCCGAGGGCGCCGGGCTCGCTGAAGTCCGTCAGGGTGTTCAGGAACGCCGCCGAATTGATCCGCTCGTCGCCGATGGCGTCGAGGTAGGCGAGCGTGATCATGGTCAGGGTGCCGCCGAGGCAGAGCCCGAGCAGGTTGACCTTCTCCTGGCCGGTGATGTCCCGGATGACGTTCAGCGCCGTGATCGGCCCGGACAGCAGATAGTCGTCCATGTGCACGGAGCGCATGGTCTCGTCGGGGTTGCGGTAGCTGATCAGGAACACCGTGTGGCCGTGGTCGACGGCCCACTGCACGAGGCTCCGGCCCGGCGAGAGATCCATGATGTAGTACTTGTTGATCCACGGCGGGCTGAACAGCAGCGGGATCTCGTGCACCTTCTCCGTGGTGGGCTCGTACTGGATGAGCTCCATCAGGTCGTTGCGGAACACCACCTTGCCCGGCGAGGCGGCCATGTTCTTGCCGACCTCGTACACGCCCTCGGCGAACTGCTGCGGCTGACCGCCGTTCGTGGCCAGGTCGTGCAGCAGGTTCTGAACACCCTTGGCGACGGACTGGCCGCCGGTCTCCACGGCCTTGCGCATGGCGTCCGGGTTGGCCAGGAACGCGTTGGTCGGTGCGAGCGCGTCCACCATCGCCTGGGTGAGGAAGCCGACCTTGAGGCGGGTCTGATCGTCGACCTTCGCCTTCGCCACCAGTTCCTGCAGCGCCTGCTCCCACAGCAGGTACTCCTGGCGGAGCAGCCAGAATCCCGCGTTGTCCGACCACGTCTTGTCGGCGAACCGCTTGTCCTTGCCCTCCTTGACCGGACCGTCCACCTTCGCGCCGGTCGTGCGTGCCCCGGCGGCCAGCATCGCGCGCATCATGCCGGTGGCGTAGTTGGTGCCGATCTGCAGGGCGAGCGTGGGCTCGGAGGCCATCGCAAGAGCGGTCCGGGTGAATGCCGGGATGGCGTCCATCGAGTCGAGCTTGCCCAGCGGCGTCGAGGAGTAATGCTCCTCGGCCTGGCTCAGTACCTCGGCGATCCGACCACGAACGCGGCGGTCGACCTCATCCCAGGCGGATGTGTCAGCCGGCTTCAGCTGCGGCGGCAGCAGATCCTCGGCGGTGTTGCCGGCAGCTGTGCTGTCGGCGGCGCTGCTACCGGCAGCACTCTTCTTCGTGGTCAAGACGATCTCCTCAGTCCTCGTTGGCGGGGGAGACGTCGGCGGGGGCGCCACCATTTCGGCGGCCCTTCACTCGGCGTCGTTCGATGGTGACCTCGCGGAAAGCCAGGTACGACTCCTCGAGGGCCTTGCGTTGTTGTGCTGTCAGGTTCGGGTCGGCCCGGATAGCGGTCTCCACTGCGGAGGGTGCAGCGTCCGGGTCGGGTGCCGGCTGCGCGGGCCGCAGCGATTCCGCCGACAGTTGCAGTGCGTCGGCGATGGCGTTCAGTACTTGATCCGACGGATCCCGCAGACCACGTTCGATCTGCGAGAGGTAGGGGTTGGAGATGCCGGACATTGCGGCCAGTTGACGCATCGGCAGTGCAGCCATCTCCCGCTGCCGACGAATCATCTCCCCGAGCGACAACGATTCAGACCATCCTCTGTTCATGAAAACCAGCCTATGCGTGGCGCTCTCGGAATCCGGCCGGCCGGCCGGGAGGATGCTGCTGCGCGGCCGTGGGGTTCGGAGCTCTCGAACGACGCGGCCGATGATGCGGGTTTCGGTGCGTGGCGGCGGGGTCATGGCCACCGTGATCACCTGCGGACTCAGCGGGGATCGACCGGGCCGTACCGATCGCCCGGGTCGGGCGCGACGGTGCTGGCCGGCGCCTGGCCGGCAGCATCGAGAGCTGCCCCTCGCGGGACGGTGGCGGTGCTCATGCCGGATCCTCTTCTCTGAGGTCGGGAGGCGCTCTGCGGTGAACGCCCGTGATCGAAAGTTAGCAGCACCTCAGCTAACGTGCTAAGTTTGGCTCGATCCTGTGATCAGCGTCACAGTAACGCGGTCGGGCGTTGTATCGGTCTCGGTGCTCGTCGGCCGGCAGCTGCTCAGAGATGTTGCCGCTCAGTAGTTTTCATGTTTGAGATCGGGCGTTCGGGGGACTTTCGGCCCTTTCGATGTCCGCCTCGGCGGTGTCCGATTCGACGCCCAGCCCTCCGTCTCATCCCCTCTGGCCGTTGCCGTGCGGGAACTTCTTTCCCGAACCGGGTTTTCTGCGTGCCGATTGCGACGGCGTGCTGTTCGATCTGTGCATGGATATCGACAGATCCGGCCGGTTGACGGGCGCGCAGTGAGCAGCGGCTGGCTCGACGAGCGCGAGCAGGCGGCGTGGCGCGGATGGCTGGACACCTACCGACTGCTGCTCCCGGCACTTGATCGCCAGTTGCAGAACGACTCCCATGCGTCGCTGACGGACTTCGAGGTCTTGGTGCACCTGTCGGAGGCGCCCGAGCGGCGGCTGCGGATGAGTGAGCTGGCCGATCATGCTCTGGCGACCCGCAGTGCGATCACCAGAACCGTCGATCGGTTGGTGGCCAGGGGCTGGGTCCGGCGGATCAGGGTTGACGAGGATCAGCGCGGCTATTTCGCCGACCTGACCGAGCTCGGTGTGACCCAGCTGCGCGAGATGGCGCCCGGCCATGTCGCCACGGTCCGTTCATGCCTCATCGATCTGCTCGATGACGACGAACTGGCCGCGCTGCAATCCATCGGGGCGAAGGTCCGACGGCAGATGGGCGGATCGCGGGAGGCGTCGTGACGCCGCAGCGGGGGGCGCCGATGCCCTCTGCCGACCGGACGGCGTGGTGAGCGCCGTTGTCGAGATCTCCGATCCGGCCGACCCGCGACTGGACGATTTCCGGGACCTGACCCACGCAGACCGCCGGCCGGACAGACCGGGCGGTCGTGGCCTGGTCATCGCCGAGGGTGTGGTCGTCGTCCGCAGGCTGCTCGCGTCCCGCTATCCCGTGCGGGCGCTGCTCGGTGTTGCCCGTCGGTCTGCGGAACTGGCCGCCGACCTGGCCGGCGCTACCGCTCCGTTCTATGTGGCGTCACCCGAGTTGATGGCCGACGTTGTCGGGTTCCACTTGAATCGGGGAGTCCTGGCGACCGCCGACCGGGTGCCGTTCCCGCCCGCGGCCGAGCTGATCGCCGGAGCCCGGTCGTTGGCGGTCCTGGAAGGTGTGGGCGATCACGAGAATCTCGGAGCGCTCTTCCGGAACGCTGCCGCGCTCGGGGTCGGCGCCGTCCTGCTGGCCGACGGGTGTTCCGATCCCCTGTACCGGCGCAGTGTCCGGGTCTCGATGGGCACGGTGCTGGGCGTTCCGTTCGCGCAGCTGCCCTGGCCGGTCGAAGGAGTGAACATCCTGCGGGACAATGGTTTTCAGGTGGTGGCTCTGACACCCTCCGGCGAGGTGGCGATCGGGGCGATGACATGGCACGAGCGCGTCGCGGTGCTGGTCGGTGCAGAGGGCCCAGGTCTGACGGAGGCCGCGATGCGAGCGGCCGACGTCCGGGTGCGCATTCCGATGGCGAACGGCGTCGACTCGTTGAACGTCGCCACCGCCGCCGCGATCGCCTTTGCCGCGCTGCCCGACGGGGGAGGTCGCGTCGGTTAGGGGCGGTGCCCCGCGAGGACCGCCTCGGCTGCTCCGCGCAGCGAATCCTGGCACCCGTAATCCACCCAGGTCGCGCCTTGCATCAGGGCCATGCAGTCGGCCGTGCTCTCGTTGGCAGCGGTGGCGGACATCCCGGAGATCGCGCCCATCGCCGCGGCGGACGCGTCGATGCTCCCGTAGACCTGCACCTGCAGCACATGGCTGTACTCGTGGATCATCACCGAGAACCGCTTGTCCGCAGGAACATCCGGGTCGATGTAAACCGTGTGCCCGTCCGTGGCGCCCCAGCCACCGTTCCTCCAGAACTCCCACTGCGCCGCGCCGCCCGGGTCGACCTCTGGTAGGAGGTCGGTCATCCAGTTTCCCGAGGACGCCTGCGGCGGTGCCGGAGCATTCTCTTGCGAGGCGGCCGCCTCGGGCGCGGGGGGTTCGTCGGCCGCGGCGGGTGCGTCGCCGTCGGCGAGGAAGTCGGCCGAGACCCAGCCGAGCGTCTCGCCGGTCTTCACCGGCACCCATCCGTCGACTGTCTCGCCGGCGGTCACGGCCGCGCCGCTGTCGAGCGTGCTGATCACCGTGGTTCCGTCGGTGCCGGGAGCGTCGCGGACGTTGACGTCGGCGACCGCATGCATCACCCGCCCGGTGAGCAGACTGTCGACTGGGGCCGGTGCCGGTTGTGCCGCAACGGGTGTGGTTGTTGACGTGGTCGGGGCGGCGGCCTGCGGTGTGCGGGATTTCGGGGCGCGGGTTCTCGGTGCAGGTGTCGTTGCGGCCGAGTCCGCCGTCGCCCTGGTTGTCGGGGACGTCATCTTCGGGGACGTGGTTTTCGGGGAGGTGGTTTTCGGGGACGTGGGTTTCGGAGAGGTGGTCCCCGGTGTGGCGGGTCTCGACGTAGTGCTCGACTGGGCGGTCATCGGGGACATGGACTCGCCGGCGGCCGCGGTCGTCGAGATGTCCGTCGCGGCGGGACCCGCTGTGGCCCCGGAGGCGCCGACGGGGGAGCGGGTGGCCCCGGCGAGGAAGAACAGCCCGGTGGCGATCAGCACGACCGCGGCCGCGATCGGCAGCCACCGGGAGGCCGGCCGGGAGGTCGCTGACGCGGGGTGCTGTCTCATTCTCCGGTCCTCTGTCTCTGGGGCCGGCGGTCCCCCGGGCACGCCCAGGGCGCGCGAGTACCCGACCGCTCGTGCGGGTTGGTGAATCAGGTGCGGAGCAGGTCCGCGCACCATCGGCTGACCGCGGTCGGCCCTCCGGCCCGTGGTGGCGTGCCCACGTCAGGTGCCGGTGCGTATGTCCGAACTATGTCACGCTGAGTGCTATCGGACTATGCCGTTCGTGGGAAGCGCCGCTCACGAGCGACAAGAATCCCGCTGGAGGGAAACTGTGTGTAGTCAGCGCGCTCGCTCCGACACGCTGTCTTCACTCGATCGAAGGTCGACCGCGGGGCCGACATCAACGGATCGGTGGGTTCAGGTGCTACTGGCACGTGACGCAAGAGGTGCTGCACACTGATGCCGTGAAAGATGTGTCGCGGTTCCCGATTCCGGTCGACCGGGTGGCCGCACCGGGCGGCGTCGCTGTGGGAGTCGCGCTGTCCGAACGCTGCAGCGACATCGCCGGATGACGCACGACAAGCAGGACCCGGATACGGACGCACCTGCCGGGTCGCCCGATACCGAGCGGCCCCCTGCAGGGCTGGTGTACCTCGTCCGGGACCGGCCGCGGGCCGAGGGCGGCGAGTCAGATGGCGACCACCTCGACGAGGACTTCACGGATCATCCCACCGCCGGCTACGACAACGATGTCGCTTCCGAAGGGGACGACGGTGCGGGCGGCGAGGATGCGCCGGATCGACATTCCGATCGACAGGGTGGCCGGACGGCCGCCGGCGAGGACTGGCCGTGGGTGGTGGAGTGGCGAGCCGGCCGCGAACCGACCCCGTGGGCAACAGGGCTCGCGCTCACCGTGTTCTCCGCACTCGTCGTCGGCGTTGCGGTGTGGGTACTGTCCGCCGGGCTCGTCGACCGGCCGATCGTCGCCGTGCTGGTGAATGTGCTGGTGGCCGGAGGGCTGGCGCCGGCGATGTGGCTCTCCAAGGATCTGCCGGTGCTCCGCTGGATAGCGGCGGGGACTTTGGTGGGCATCGTCGGTGGGTGGGTCGCCGCGCTGATGATGCTGCCGATGCCGACGGTGTAGTTGCGAACGGTGCAGTTGCGAACGGTTCAGTTGCGAACGGTTCAGTTGCGAACGGTTCAGTTGCGAACGGTGTGATGGTGAGCGGCCCGTGAGCGGCCGGTCGATGTGGTGCGGTGGGCTCTACGGCTTGCGCGCGAGCACGAACGACTGGGCGTGCCTCTCGATATCCTCGGGTCCGCGGGTGAGTCGGGTGTGGACGACGCCGCCGGCCGCTTCGATGGCCTCGGCGATGTCGTCAGCCGTGTAGAGGTACGCCGTCAGATCGACGTCATGACCGTAAGCGTGCGCGATCTGCCTGGCGCCCTGACCGCTCTGTTGCGCGAGCAGCAACCAGCCGCCGGGCTCGAGGACGCGGATGAACTCGCCCATCACTCCGGGCAGGTGCATCGGCGAGGTGTGGATCACCGAATACCAGGCGAGTACCCCGGCGAGTGAATCGTTCGGGACGTCGAGCGCATCGATGCTGCCGACCGAGAACTGAAGATCCGGATGTCGTTGCCGGGCGACGCGGATCATCCCCGGCGCGAGATCGATGCCGACCGCATCGACGCCGAGGTCGCCCAGGTACCTGGTCATGCGCCCCGGGCCGCATCCCGCGTCGAGAACGCGGCCGCGCGCGGCGGTCCGCCGGGCAAAGTCGTCGAGGACCGCGAGGTCGAGCGGCGCCTCGAATCGGGAAACCTGGACGACTTCGGCGTAGTTCTCTGCCACCGTGTCGTACACGGTGCGGGTTCGGGCCCATGGGTCGGTCACGGAGGCACGGTAGACCGCACCACTGACACAGTTTCGACGCTCGAGAGAAGTGAGTGCAAAGGTGACGGAGCTGGGTGAACGCCTCGACGAGTTCTCACAGGCGCCGGTCGCTGCTGCCCTGTTCGTTCTCGCTGCTCGGAACGGGCTCCGTCCAGACGATCTGGCCGACCCGCAGACTGTCGCCGTGTTGGCAAGTCAGGCCATCTGTCAGCTGAATCCCTGGTGCGGCAACGGTGAGCCGGCGGCAGCGCGCCGGGAGGCCGTTGAGGCGGTGCGATCTCAACAACGGCTGATTGCCGACGTATTGGCCGACGAGCGCAACGCGTGGTGGGCCGCACCGCTGCACCGGGACGGTCAGTTGTTGCTCACGGATCGCAAGGACGCGGGGGTGGATCCGATGCGGATTCGCGCGCCTTTCGGTGCTGTGAGCAACTGGGAGACCTACGCCCAGAAGCCCGGCAGTGCCGTGATCACCTCCACCGAGCTGCCGGTCGCCGACGACCCACCCATCCGCTCCGGCGCGCACGCGGAGTTGTGTTGCGGTTGTGGCGATTGGGTTGTCGACTACCCCGTCGAACAGCGTCGCCTGCACGCTGCGGCCGATGCGCGTGTGTACGAGGTGCATTCGGCCGCCGACTGGCACGCCTTGGTCGCACGGTACGGCGACTCTGCGACCCATGGTGGGTCCGACGACAGCCTGTTCGAGTCCGCCGAACTCGTCAACGGTCTGGCACCGACGTGGAGTGCGGTCGCAGCCGACCAGGACGGGGTCCACCTGAGCTTCGCCGGCCTGCTCACCGCCTTGTACGTGCCCTTCAGCTCGGCCGGCATCGGCACCACCACGTTGTGGGCGTGGAGTTGGGAATGCACTTTCTGGGTGCACTCCGTATTCACCGGCTCGGACCTGCTACCGGCGCTGGCGGCGGCTCCTGAATGTGCCTTCGACTTCCGCTGACGTCCCCGTTTCGCCGTCGGAGAGTCCACGGAGCTCAGCGTTTCAGACGGCGCTGGCGCTGCGCCTCAGACCAGCGAATCCCGCCACGCATGATGCAGCGATGCATACGCCCCTGACCCGGCGATGAGGTCGGCGGGGCTGCCGTCCTCCACCACCGAACCGTGCTCCATCACCAGCACGCGGTCGGCGATCGCCACCGTGGACAGCCGGTGCGCGATGATCACTGCGGTGCGACCGTGCAGCACGCTGCGCAGCGCCTGTTGCACGGCACGCTCGGCGGGGATGTCGAGCGACGCGGTGGCCTCGTCGAGGATCAGCACTGCAGGGTCGGCGAGGAAGGCTCTGGCGAAACCGACGAGCTGACGCTGCCCCGCGGACAGCCGGCCGCCGCGTTTGCGCACGTCGGTGTCGAAGCCCTCGGGCAGCATTCTGATGAAGGTGCCCGCACCGATCGCGTCGGCCGCAGCCTCGATCTCTTCCCTGGTCGACGTCGGCCGCCCGAGTGCGATGTTGTCGGCCACGGTGCCGGAGAACAGGAACGATTCCTGGGTCACCATCACGACTCCACGCCGGAGATCGGCCGTGGCGATGGTGGAGACGTCGATGCCGTCGAGCAGCACCCCGCCGCCGGTCGGGTCGTAGAACCTGGCCAGCAGCTTCGCCATCGTCGACTTGCCGGCCCCGGTCGCGCCCACCACCGCCACTGTCTGTCCGGCCGGGATCGTCAGGTCCAGGCGCGGCAGAACCGGCACGGACGGCGTGTAGGCGAACGACACCGCCTCGAATCGCACCTCGCCGGCGATGTCCCGGTCCGCGGGAAGGGCAACGGGATCACGGGGTTCCGGTACGGCCGGGACCTCTTCGAGCAGCCCGGAGATCTTCTCCAGTGCGGCCGCTGCCGACTGATAGGTGTTGTAGAACATCGCCAGCTCGTCGAGCGGGTCGTACATCCTCCGCACGTACAGCAGGAACGCGGCGAGCACGCCGACCTCGAGCGTCCCGTCGATCACCTGGATCGCGCCGACCACCATCGTGGCGACCAGACTCAGGTTCCCGAACAGCCGGACCGCCGGCGTGTACTGGGCGAGTGCGATCAGACCGTCCCCGTTCGCCCTGGCGTTCTCCTCGTTGAAGCCGGCGAAGATCACCCTGTTCCGGTCCTCCCGGCGGAACGAGAGGACGGCACGCAATCCGTTCATGGTCTCGGTGAACTGCACGATCACCGATGCGATGGCGGACCTGGTGCGCCGGTAGATCCGCCTCGACCGGTTCTGGAACCATCTGGTGGCCAACAGGATCGGGATGAACGCGGCCAGCGCGATCAGTCCCAGATCCACATCGAGCACCAGCAGCGTGACGCTGATCGCGACCACCGACAGCAGCCCGGACACCAGGCCCTCGAGTCCTTCTGCGGCGAGATCCCCCAGCGCGTCGAGGTCGCTGGTCATCCGCGAGATCACCTTGCCCGACGTGTACTTCTCGTGGAACGAGATGCTCAACGCCTGCGAGTGGTCGAAGACCCGGCCGCGGAGGTCGAGCAGCACCGCCTGCGCGACCTTGGCCGACAACCGCACGAACAGCGCCTTCCCGCCGGCATTGAGGATGCCGGCCCCCAGGTAGGCGAGGGTGGCGAAGACCAGCGGGCCGGAGTCGCCGGCCACCAGGGCGGGGACCGCCGTGTCGATGCCGTACGCCACCAGCAGCGGTCCGACGAGGTAGGCGATCTCGCTGATCACCACGACCGTCGCGGCCAGCAGAGCCCACCAGCGGTGCGGCCGGACCAGTGATCCAAGGAGCCGGCGCGAGCGCGCCTGGAGCTTCAGGCCCACTGCCGCCGACGTCTCCGAGGTGTCCTCGGCGGCGACACCGCGCCAGGCGTCGTCCGCCTCGGGATCGAGTATCACCGGGTTCGTGCTGCCGGTCGTCGTCATGACGCCCCCTTCCGGGTTCCGGCTGCGGCGTAAGCGGTTCCGGGCATGGCGTTCGACGCCGAGAACGCGTCCTCCCGGCTCGCGAGCAGGTCCTGATAGGCCTGGACGGTTGCCATCAGCTCGGAGTGGGTCCCGACAGCGGTGATCCGGCCAGCCTCGAGCAACGCAACGCGGTCCGCCAACTGCACCGTCGACGCCCGGTGCGCGACGACAAGTGCCGTCGTCCCGGTCAGCACGGACCGCAGGGCCTTCTCCACCTGCGCCTCGGTATGGATGTCGAGCGCGGAGAGCGGGTCGTCGAGCACCAGGACGGCGGGCCGCCCGACCACGGCGCGGGCCAACGCGAGCCGCTGCCGCTGTCCGCCGGACAGGGACAGGCCCTGCTCACCGATCCGGGTCTCCAGTCCCCACGGCAACTGGTTGACGAACTCCGCCTGAGCCACCCGCAGTGCCTGCTGCACGTCCTCGTCAGTGCCGTCGGGGCGGCCCAACAACACGTTCTCCCGGACCGAGGCGGAGAACAGCGTCGGCTCCTCGAACGCGACCGCTACCTGGCTGCGCAACGATCCGAGATCGAGCTCGCGGATGTCGATGCCGTCCAGCGTGATGGAGCCGCCGGTCACGTCGTACAGCCTGTTGATCAACGAGGTCAGGACGGTCTTCCCGGAGCCGGTCGCACCCACCAGGGCGAGCGTCTCGCCCGGCCTGATGTCCAGGTTGACGCCGCGCAGCAGGTCCGGGGACCCGGGTGCGGCGTCGGGGAACCGGAAGCTGACATCGGTGAACGTCAGCCGACCGTCGATCCGGGACCCGATCTGCCGCGGATGCTCCGGGGAGGACACCGTGATCGGCGCGTCGAGCACTTCGAAATAGCGCTGTGAAGCGCTGGCGGCGTCGTTCGACATCGCCAGCAGCCAGCCGATCGAATCGATCGGCCACCGCAGGCCCAGTGCCACCCCGAAGAACGCGACCAGCGTCCCGGCCGACAGTGTCCCGTCGGCCACCTGCCTGACCCCCAGGAACAGGGTGAGGCCGAACGCGATCTCCGGTACGACGACGATGACCGCCCAGAGTTTGGAGATCACCTTGGCCTTGCCGATCTCGGTGCCGCGCAGTTGCCGCGCAGCCCGGAGGAACCTGTCGCTCTGGTATCCGCTGCGACCGAACGACTTCACGATCCTGATACCCAGCACCGACTCCTCGACCAGGGTGGCGAGATCGCCGACCTGATCCTGCGACCGGCGGGCGAGCACCTGGTAGCGGGACTCGTAGAAGAAGCACAGCGCGACCAGCGGGACCGCCAGCGCCGCGATGATCAGCCCGAGCTGCCAGGACAGGGTCAGCAGGATCACCACACCCACAACGAAGGTCGTGAGGTTCACGATGAGGAAGACCAGTCCGAACGCGATGAACCGGCGGATGGTGGAGAGATCCGACACTGCCCTGGACATCAGCTGTCCGGCCGGCCAGTGGTCGTGGAACGACACCGGAAGCCGTTGTAGGTGGTCGTAGATCGCCACACGCATCGTCGCCTCGACCCGCATCGTCGGCCGGGCGGAGAGCATCCGCCGCACCCAGAACAGGCCGGCTTCGAAGATGCCCAGCGCCAGCAGCGCGCCGGCCAGCGGCCAGAGTCCGGCGAGGTCGCCGTCGGCGATCGGCCCGTCGATGATCCGCTGGATCACCAGCGGGAACAGCAGCCCGCAGAGCATCGCGATCATCGCGCAGACCGTGCTGCCGGCCAACGCCGGTAACGCGGGGCGGGCGAACGGGAGCAGCCGTCGCAGCGATCCGGTCGCGGAGACGCGCGCGGACGCGCCCGGCGTCCGATCCGGGATCGGCACGTCGGTTCGGGGTGACTGGTCGTCGAGACCCGCCTGCTCGGCGGTGGAACTGATCGTCATGGCGTGGCCAGGCTACGTCCGGGGACCGACAGTCTCGACCGGGTTTACCGGCCGGGCATGGTTGACCGCCCGGATGTCCGAATACCGGATCCGTCGTCGATCTGCACCGAGAACCGTCACGGCGCTTAGGATTTTCCCGTGCTGAACCCGGGAATGGCGGTCGAGATCGCCCGGCGGTTCGACCTCGGTGCGGGCGCCGAGTTGTCAGCGGGCCCGGTGGCCAGGGGGAAGGAGGGGCTGGTCTGGCGGCTCGACACCGTGCGCGACCGGTGGGCCGTGAAGGAACCCGTGCGACGGGTTCCTGACGAGCAGGTCGCCGCTGCCGCACTGTTCCAGGAGACGGTCGGCAAGGCCGGAGTGCCCGTGCCGCAGGTGGTCCGGTCGGTGGACGGGACGGTGTTCGCCGCGGTGGGCGGCACCAGGGTGCGGGTGTACGGGTGGGTCGATCTGCTGGCGCCGGACATCGCGGCAGACCCGGTCGCGGTCGGCGAACTCATCGCCGGGATCCACCGGGTCCGGATGTCGATCGGTGAGGAGTTCGTCCCCTGGTACGGCGAAGCGGTCGGTGCGCAGCGGTGGGACGCGCTCGTGGCGGACCTCCGACGGGCGACGGCACCATTCGCGGATTCCCTCGCCCAGATGCGGGACGAGCTCGTCGCGCTCGAGGAATGGATCGAACCGCCCGAGAACCTGCAGACCTGCCACCGCGACCTGTGGGCGGACAACCTTGTCGCGACCCCGTCCGGTGGCTTGTGCGTCATCGACTGGGACAACAGCGGCCTCGCCGATCCGACTCAGGAACTCTGCTGCGTCCTGTTCGAGTTCGCCGCGGGCAGTCCCGATCGAGCACGGCGGTTGTACGACGCCTACCGGAGTGCCGGCGGTCCGGCGAGAGTCGACCGGCCTGGCAACTTCTCGATGCTGATCGCGGAACTGGGCCACATCTGCGAGATGGCCTGCCGCGACTGGCTGCAGCCGAACCCGAGGTCGCCCGAACGCGCCGACAGTGCCGCCTCGTTCGCAGAATTCGTCGACCGACCGCACCACCGCCACGTGTTGCTGGAGATCCTCGACGCGATCACCTGAGGCCGCGGCCAGGCCCAGTTTCGACCCGGCGGCACCGCCGCCCACGAACCGGCAGGTTCTCGTGAGCCATGCGCGCTCGACGACAGCCCGCGTCAACTGACGGTGTTGTCAACGGGCGGCCCTGTCAACGCGGGCACTTTGGTTCGACACTAAAAGAAGCGCCACCCGTCAGGGGAGTCGTTGACCCGTTGGGGGTCACATCACGATCCGATTGCGCCACTTGACGGTACTGGGCAGGCATGATTGGCTCTCGTTTATACCGAACTGCAACTATGAGCCAGCTCACCAAGGAGTGCGTGCGTTGACGACCGCTGTCCTGAACGGCGCGCTGACCCACCTTCGCGCGGGTGGGGTGAGTGTGGTGCTGGACAGTTCCGGCGGGGGCCTTCCGGCCGTTCTGCACTGGGGTGCCGATCTCGGCGATCTCTCCGCGTCCGCACTCCTGGAGACGGCATCAGCTCTCGGAGCCCCGCTCGGCGACAGCGCGATCGATGTTCCGGCGAGGGTCAGCCTGTTGCCCACTCCCGCGGAGGGTTGGGTCGGCACACCGGGTCTGACCGGTAGCCGCACCGGCCGCGACTTCTCGCCCCACTTCACGGTTGTCGACGAAGCCGCACCGGCGCCGCACAGTCGCGTCTATACCGCCGTCGACGACGTCGCGCGGCTGGGGCTGACGATCGAGGTCGAGCTCGCTCCCGACGGCCTGCTCCGGGTCCGTGCGGCCTGCACCAACACCGGTGAGGACGTCTACTCCCTTGGCGGCATGGTCCTCGCCCTGCCGGTGCCGTCCGAGGCCGACGAATTGTTCGACCTGACCGGACGGCATGCACGCGAACGGGTTCCGCAGCGCGGCCCGTTCAGAGTGGGGACCCTGCTGCGGGAGTCGAGGAAGGGCAAGCCGGGACTCGATGCGTCGTATCTGCTGGCCGCCGGCGTACCCGGTTTCGGCTTCACCGCCGGCGAGGTGTGGGCGGTGCACGTCGGCTGGTCGGGCAATCAGGTCGCGTACGCCGAACGCAGCTACAACGGCATACGCCAGCTCGGCGGCGGCGAGTTGCTGCTGGCCGGCGAGGTGCAGCTACAACCCGGCCAGACGTACACGATGCCGTGGCTCTACGCGTCCTACGGGCAGGGGCTCAACGGGGTGGCACGCAGGTTCCATGCGCATCTGCGGGCTCGCGCCGGCTATCCGCGGCGCCCGCGCCCGGTGGTCATCAATACCTGGGAGGCCGTGTATTTCGACCAGGACCTCGCCCGGCTGACCGCGCTGGCCGAGGCCGGCGCCGAGGTCGGCGCCGAGCGGTTCGTGCTGGACGACGGGTGGTTTAGGCACCGACGCGACGACACCTCTGGACTGGGCGACTGGTATGTCGACGAGCGGGTTTGGCCGGTCGGGCTGGGACCGCTGATCGACAAGGTCACCGGTCTCGGTATGGAGTTCGGGCTGTGGGTGGAACCCGAGATGATCAATCTGGATTCGGATCTCGCCCGCGCACATCCGGATTGGATCTTCCGGGCGGGGGGTCGCCCGGGCATCCCGAGCCGGAACCAATACGTCCTCGATCTCGCCCATCCGGATGCCTACGCACACATCGCGTCCCGGCTGCACAGCCTGCTCGACGAGTACGACATCAGCTACCTGAAGTGGGATCACAACCGGATGGTGGTCGAGGCCGGCCACGGGCCGCACGGGCACCCGGGGGTACACGCGCACACCGCGGCCTTGTACCGGCTGCTCGACGAGATCCGGGAACGACACCCAGGATTGGAGATCGAGACCTGTGCGGGCGGCGGTGGCCGGATCGATCTGGGGATCCTCGAACGCACCGATCGGGTGTGGGCGAGCGACTGCAACGATGCCCTCGAACGTCAACAGATCCAGCGGTACACCCAGTTGTTGCTTCCCCCGGAGCTGATGGGCAGTCACGTCGGGCCGACCCAGGCGCACACGACCCGCCGGACGCAACAGCTCGATTTCCGTGCCGGGACGGCCTTTTGGGGTCACCTCGGCATCGAGTGGGACCTGACGTCGGCAACAGCCGAGGAACTCGACCGACTCCGGACGTGGGTCGAGCTGCACAAGCGGTTCCGGCCGTTGCTGCACAGCGGCACCGTGGTCGTCGCCGATCACCCTGATCCGGCGATCTGGGTCAACGGCGTGGTTGCCGACGATGGCTCCGAGGCGCTGTTCGGCATCGCGGCTGTCGACCGCTCGACCACCTGGCCCCCCGGCAGGGTTCGGCTGCCCGGGCTGCTGCCCGACCGCCGCTACCGGCTCAGCCCCCTTGCGCCGGCGGACCGTTATCCGGAGGCCGGACAGCTCCCGGCCTGGTGGAGCGAGGGAGTCAGCGCCACCGGCCGGGTGCTGGGGACCGTGGGGATCCAGATCCCCGCGATGTACCCCGAATACCTTCACCTGCTGCGAGCGACCGTGGAGGAGGGGCAATGACCAGTCCACCACGGTGAGCGTGTTGACCGTGGCGCCCTGTCGCGATCCGCGACGCAGCCGGCGCCCGGTCGGGCAATCTGCAGTGCCGGACATCGGGTTGGTGGACCCCGAGGCCCGGCTGATCACGTTCTGATCTTCCTCGACCCCGTATGTGGCCGACCCGACCCGGATCAGAGTCCGGCGAGCATCACCCGACAGTCTCGACCATCCGTCGAGCACACCAGATGTGGCACGAGAGCGCGGCAGACGCGGCCTCTCGGGCCCGAGAAAAGGAGTAACAAATGACAGCGACGACAAAGATGTCGCGACGCTGGTTGGCGGTGACGGCCGGAGCGGTGATGCTTTTCGCGGCGGCCTGCGGCGGCAGTGGTGACTCCGGTTCCGCCGCTACCACTGACGGGTCCGCCGCCGGCGGTGGCGGGGATGCCCCGACCTGCGCGCCGGCCGCGGCCGGCGAAAAGGTGGAGCTCAACTTCTATTCCTGGATTCCCGGTATCGAGAAGGTCGTGGCCACCTGGAATGCCGCGAATCCCGACATCCAGGTGAAGGTGGCAACCGGCCCCAGCGGCAATGCCGGTGCCTACCAGAATTTCTCGAACGGGATTCAGGCCGGCAATGCGCCGGACCTGATGCAGATCGAATTCGATCGGCTCCCGAACTTCCGTATCCAGGACGGTCTCGCGAACATCGCCGGTTGCCCGGGGGTTTCCGACTCACAGAGCCAGTTCGTCGACTGGACCTGGTCACAGGCAACATTCGGCGAGGAGAACGCGGTCTACGCGATCCCGCAGGACACCGGCCCGATGGCGCTGTTCTACCGCAAGGACCTCTTCGAGCAGGCGGGCATCACGGTCCCCACCACGTGGGACGAGTTCAAGACCGCCGCCGAGGCCGTCAAGGCGAAGGGTGCGTTCATCACGAACTTCTCCAGCGGCGACCCGAACCAGTTCGCCGGCTTCGTCTGGCAGAACCAGGGAAAGTGGTTCGAGAACACAGCCGACGGCTGGAAGGTCGAACTGACCTCGCAGGCGTCCACCGATGTCGCCAATTACTGGCAGGGTCTGATCGACGCCAAGCTCGTCTCGCCGGTCAAGAACTTCACCGACCAGTGGAACAAGGCGGCCGATTCCGGCGAGCTCTGGGGCTGGGTCTCGGCTGTCTGGGGCAACCAGACCGTTGAATCGAACGCACCGAGTACCACCGGGAAATGGGCCGTGGTCCAGATGCCGCAGTGGACCGCGGGTGGCAAGGCCGCCGGGAACTGGGGCGGTTCCACCACGGCAGTGTTCAAGGGCAGTAAGTATCCCGCGGAAGCGGCGAAGTTCGCGCTGTGGCTCAACACCAACACCGATTCGCTGACCGAGCTGAACAGCGAGGGCGGGCTGTACCCGGCGACCACAGCGGGGCAGGAGTTGCCGGCGCTGCAGGAGCCGAGTGCCTTCTACGGCGGCCAGGAGATCTTCACGGTCTTCAACGAGGCCTCCGCCGAGGTCGACCCCAATTTCACCTGGGGCCCGGTGATGAACGAGACCTACAACTCGTTGACCGACGGTTTCGGTGCAGCGCTCAACGGTCAGGGCACGCTCGCTGATGCGCTGGCGGCAGCGCAGACGAAGACGATCGACGCCATGAAGGCACAGTCGATCCCGGTCGTCGAGTAGAACCTGGCGGGCGCCTTCGATGACGGAAGGCGGCTACCGGACCGATCGGGCGTCGCGCGGCGGGAGTGGAAGCCCCACTTCCGCCGCGCGGACCGGATTTCCACCCCATCCATCAGGGCACCCTCGACGAGGAGAGTGACGCTCATGACCACCGCGACTGCAGCGCCCGCGGGCAGCGTCCCGCCGGTCACCGTCAAGAAGAAACGCGAACCCACCAAACACAAGGGCGCCATCGTCGGCTTCCTGGCTCCCTTTGTGGTGCTCTTCAGCCTTTTCTATGCGATTCCGGTGCTGTACGCGCTCTACCAATCCTTTTTCAAAACGGAGCGCAAGGGCACCTTCGGTGCGGCGACAACCGTCTTCGGCGGGTTCGACCAGTACCAGCGGGTTTTCTCCTCCGGTGAATTCTGGGCGTCCATCGGCCGCGTGTTGCTGCTGTTCATCGTGCAGGTGCCGATCATGCTGGGCCTGGCCCTGCTGTTCGCGCTGCTGCTGGACTCCACCGTCGCGCGCGGGAAGAAGTTCTTCAGATTGGCGATCTTCGCGCCGTACGCGGTTCCCGGTGTCATTGCCGCCATCATGTGGGGTTTCCTGTACGTGCCGTCGCTGTCCCCGTTCGGGATCACCGAGAACGTCGACTTCCTCGGGTCCGGGTTGGTGCTCTGGTCCATCGCCAACGTCATCACCTGGGTCTTCTGCGGCTACAACATGCTGATCATCTTCTCGGCGCTGCAGGCGATTCCGCAGGAGATCTTCGAGGCGGCCCGCACCGACGGAGCCGGTCAGTTCCGCATCGCGTGGTCGATCAAGATCCCGATCGTCATGCCCGCCATCATCCTGACGTTCGTGTTCTCCATCATCGGAACGCTGCAGTTGTTCAACGAGCCGCAGGTCTTCCGCACCATCACGAGTTCGGTGTCGAGCAACTACACGCCCAACATGGTCGTGTACTCGACGTCGATCGTGCCGAACTACAACCTTTCCGCGGCCTATTCGGTGGTGCTCGCCCTGTCGACATTCGCCCTGTCGTTCCTCTTCCTCAAGGTCACCCAGAAGCGAGCATTCGCATGAGCAGCGACGTGACATCGATCCCGGCGGCGGGCACGCCAAATCAGGGCACCGACGCAAGGGGGCCGCGGGAGCGGCCGCTGTCCGTGGTGCTGGCCACCGGCGGCCTGGTGGTGGCCGCGCTGTACTTCCTGATCCCGATCTGGTGGCTCGTTGTCGCCTCCAGCAAGTCCCAGGCGACTCTCGTCACCACCAACGGCCTGTGGTTCGCCCAGCCGTTCCAGCTCTTCTCCAACGTGTCGAACCTCTTCGCGTTCCGGGACGGGCTGTACGTCCGGTGGCTGATTAACAGCATCGGTTACGCCGTGCTCGGTGCCGGCTTCGGCACGCTGTTCGCGGTGATGGCCGGCTATGCACTTGCCAAGTACGTCTTCCGCGGCCGGGAGCTGGTCTTCAACCTGATCCTCGGCGGTGTCCTGGTGCCCGCGACGGCCCTTGCCCTGCCGTTGTTCCTGATGTTCAGCGAGGTCGGCCTGGTCAACACCTACTGGGCGGTCTTCCTGCCGAGCCTGGTCAGCCCGTTCGGGGTGTACCTCGCCCGGATCTATGCCGCTGCATCGGTTCCCGACCCGCTGCTGGAAGCGGCGAGGCTCGATGGGGCCAGCGAGTTCCGCGCCTTCTTCGTCATCGCGCTACGGTTGATGAAGCCCGCGTTGGTCACCATCTTCCTGTTCCAGTTCGTGGTCATCTGGAACAACTTCTTCCTGCCCCTGGTCATGCTGTCCGACGAGCGGCTGTTCCCGATCACGTTGGGTCTCTACACCTGGAACAGCTCGATCAACCAGGCGCCGGAATTACGGCTGTTCGTCATCGTCGGCAGCATGGTCTCGATCCTGCCGTTGCTGATTGCCTTCCTCGGCCTGCAGCGGTTCTGGCAGAGCGGCCTGTCCGCCGGCGGTGTCAAGTAACCCGCACGTCGCGCCCGGTGAAGGCCCTCCGGTATGCGTCGGGAGCGAGGTGGCAGTGGCTTCGGAACGTTGCGTAGAAGCTGCTGGTCGAGCCGAACCCGGCCCGGGTGGCGATGTCGCTGGTCGTCGCATCGCCGGAGATGAGCAGGCGCTGCGCCTCGGCGACCCGGCACTGCGCCAGGTAGTGACCGATCGAGACGCCGGTGTGCCGACGGAAGAGCGCACCGGCGCGACTGGGATGCAGGTGAACCGCGCGGGCGATGTCGGCCAGCTGCAACGGTTCCCGGAAGTGGGTCGAGATATGGGCGGCGATGGCGGCCGCATGCCGGTCGGTGCCCTGTGGCAAGGAGACGTCGCCGGCGACGGCGGATGCTCCGTGGAACCGGCTCAGCCGGAGCAGCAGCGCACGGGCCTCCAGCCTGGCCGCTTCGGTGAGCACGCGGTCGGTGCCGATCTCGTCGGCCCAGGTCGCCATCCTGTCCGCCGACGAATCGGGCGCTGGGCCGGCAAACACCATGCCGCGCAGCAGATCGGCCGCGAACACGTCCGGCAGGGACCACGCCAGCGCGTCGACCAGCGGCACTGTCAGCCAGCGCACCGTCGCGGCGGGTTCTGTGTCGGTCAACCGGTGCGGGATCCCGGCCCAGAACACCGCCACGGACCGGTCGGGAACCTGCCGCCGCCGTCCGCCGTGTTCGAGCACCACCGCCCCGCCGATGCTCAGCAGCACCTCCACATCGTCATGCCGATGAGCGGTGGCCATCGCGGGGACGGCGCTGAGCGCGCAGGCGAAGCCGAATTGCTGGTGAACGGCACGCAGGCCGCGTGGTGCTTGTGTCGTGGTGTGGGACATGGCAGGACAATCAGATCCAGGAAAGAACGAGGCTCATCTCGGAAGTATGCCTGCATCCGGCTGTCTAGCGTTCATCGCAGACCGCGCGACCCGCGCCCGTCCCACCGATGGGAGAACAGAGCATGACCATTTCCGGCAGTGTTTCCAGCGCCGCGATCGCACCCGGCGCCGACTCGTCCGGCTTGCTGACCGACGCGCAGGTCGAGCAGTTCGACCGGGACGGATACCTGGTGCTGCGCAACCGGATCAACCCCGACCTGCTCCACCGGTTGCAGGACGCTGCGGTGGACTGGGTGGAGCAGGGCCACCGCGCCGCGCCCGGCGCCGCAGGGGATTGGCTGTTCGCCGACCGGCCGTCCGGCCGGGTGATGTACCGGGTCGATTACATCCACGCCAAGGGTCGACCGGAGTCATTGGAGCTGTTGGGCTCCCCCGAGGTGCTGGGCATCGCGGAGAGTCTTGCCGGGCACAACTTCGTCCCCACCTACGAGTCGATGGTTTTCAAGTCGGCCGGGGACGGAGCGCCGATCCCGTGGCACCAGGACGCCGTCCATCCGCGCAACTTCCGGCTGTTCAACGTCGATGTCTACCTCGACGCCTCGCGGCGGGGCAAAGGCGCGCTGTTCGTGGTGCCCGGTTCGCAGCGCAGCCGCACCGACGCTTGTGGTCTGGCCGAGACACACGGATGGGACCTGCCCGGCGCCATCGAAGTGGAGATGCAGCCCGGTGACGTGCTCGTGCATGACGACATGATCGTGCACGGATCGCCGCCCGCGATCGGGAATGCCTTGCGCCGCACCATCTACTTCGAGTTCAGGGCGGCCGAGCACATCCTGTCCGAGGGCCCGTGGACGCCGGAATGGATGGACGCCCGGCTGCGGCTGATCCCGGCCGCGCTGGCCGAACACGCGCTGCACGCGGCGCCGGACGACCGGTTCCACTGGCGGATCGATCCGGCGCTGCGGCCGCTGCCTGCCGCGGATGCCGCCGCCGAACTGCGAATCGCCCACGAGGTTCACACACCAGGAGAGTGGTGCAGTGCCGGAACGTCCTGAACACACCGACCGGCCCGGCTGGCCGACGGCCGGAATCGCCTACGGCGGCGACTACAACCCCGAGCAATGGCCCGAGGAGATCTGGCCGCAGGATGTCGCCCTGATGCGGGAGGCGGGGATCACGGTGGTCACCGTCGGCGTCTTTTCCTGGGCGCGCTTGCAGCCCGAACCGTCGTCCTGGGACGACGGCTGGCTGCTCCGCATCCTGGATCTCCTGCACGACAACGGGATCGCCGTCGACCTTGCGACCGCGACGGCGTCACCCCCGCCGTGGCTGGCCAGACTGCATCCGGAGATCCGCCCGGTGGACGCCGCCGGAACCCGGTTGGAAATCGGCAGCAGGCAGACGTGGTGTCCCAGTTCTCCGGTGTTCCGCGAGTATTCGCTGGATCTCGTCCGGCGGTTGGCGGGCCGTTTCGCGGATCATCCCGCCGTCCGGATGTGGCACGTCTCCAACGAGCTGGGGAATCACAACGCCTACTGCTACTGCGATGTCAGCACGGAGCACTTCCGCCGATGGGTGGCCGACCGGTACGGCGACGTCGAGACCCTCAACCGATCATGGGGGACGGCGTTCTGGAGCCAGCACTATTCGTCCTTCGACGAGATCGGCGTGCCCTCGGCGACCACCGCGTTCGGCAATCCCGGCCAGCTGCTGGACTGGCGCCGGTTCTCCTCCGATGCCCTGCTGGACCAGTACCGGGCGGAAAAGGCTGTGCTGCGCGAGATTTCGCCTGCCATCCCGGTGACGACGAACTTCACCGTGGGAATGGGACCCGGTGAAGTGGGGCCGGGGCCGTGTGACTATGCGCGGTGGGCGCCCGAGCAGGACGTGGTGTCGACCGATCACTACCTGATCGGATTGGGCACCGGCGAGCGGTCGCCCCGGCTGCATCTCGAGTTCAGCGCCGACCTGACCAGGGGACTGGCCGGTGGCCTGCCCTGGTGGCTGATGGAGCATTCGACCAGCGCGGTCAACTGGCAGCCGATCAACCGGGCGAAGGAGCCAGGGGAGATGGAGCGGAACTCACTCGCGCACCTGGCCAGAGGGGCCGACGCGATCTGCTTCTTCCAGTTCCGGCAGTCGGTGATCGGTGCCGAGAAGTACCACTCCGCAATGCTTCCGCACGCCGGAGCTGATTCACGCCGCTGGCGGGACGTCTGTGCCCTGGGGAAATTGCTGGGCAGGCTCGGTGAGATCGCCGGTTCGCGGGTGGAGGCGTCGGCGGCGGTCCTGGTGGACTGGGACTCGGCGTGGGCGGGTCAGCAGGAGGCCAATCCCAGTGCGGCGGTGCAGCATTTCGACGTCGCGATGCTGGCCCACCGGGCGATCAGCCGCACCGGGACCGGTTGCGATGTGATCCCGGTCGGTGCCGACCTCAGTGGATATCGGGTCATCGTCGTTCCCGCCGTCACCGTGCTGTCGGGCGACACCGCAAACCGGTTGGCCTCGGCGGCCGAGGGCGGAGCCCACGTCCTGGTGACCTACTTCTCGGGCATCGCCGATACCGACAACCAGGTCGTGACCGGCGGATATCCCGGTGTGTTGCGCGATCTCGTCGGCGTGAGGACGGAGGAGTTCTTTCCGCTGGGCCCCGGGGTGACGGTGCGTTGGGACGACGGGACGGTGGCATCCGGATGGGTCGAGGACACCGTCGCAGCCGCCGGAACCGACGTGCTGGCGCGGTACTCCGACGGCCCGACCGCCGGGTTCGCCGCACTCACCCGGCGCGGGATCGGCGACGGGGCGTTCTGGTACCTGTCCTGCCAGCCGGATGCCGCCGGTATGGCTGCCGTGACGGCCCGGATCCTGCGGGAGTCTGGTGCGGCACCGGCGGTGCCACTCCCGGCCGACGACCCGGCGGTCATCGCGGGAGAGGTCGACGTGGTGCGCCGGCGCTCCGGCAATGCATCGTGGTTGTTCGCCCTCAACCACTCCACGTCCGACGTCGTCCTGCCTGCCCGCGGTGTGGACCTGGTGACGAAACGAACCCTCGACGGTGACCTGATGCTGCCGGCCGGTGGTTGGGCGGTGGTCCGAGAGGCCCGGTGAACCGACGGGCCCTCGGCGAACTGTCGCACTAGAGTCTGCCTCGACTTCCGGGAACTGCATTGCCTTCAGTTGAAGGGGACTCTCGCCGTGCTGGTACCCATCGTGCTCGTAGCCGGTCTCTCGACGGTGGCTGTCCTGCTGCGTCATGTGTGGGGGCACCGGTCGGGCCGTCTGGCCCGTGGGGTAGGGGCAGCGGGTTCCGCGTACAACGAGCTTTATGGTCAGGGTGCGCCACTGGAGATTCCGCAACCTCCTGACCGGTAGCAACGCAGAGCTGCGGGGCGGAACGAAGACCGATCGTTGTCAACCGATGAGTTGACTAAGCTGATCCGGTCTTGCCCTTAGCCCCGTCGTGAGCCGCCGCAGCCAACGGAAGGATCATCGCCATGGACATGAAGCTCGAGCTCGTACCGATGCCGGTGACCGACGTGGATCGGGCCAAGGCGTTCTACACCGACAAGGTGGGGTTCACCCTCGACGTCGACGTGCGGCCGTTCGAGGGGATGCGCGTCGTTCAGCTCACCCCTCCGGGATCCGCCTGCTCGATCGTCATCGGCACCGGCCTGAACGACATCTCCGACATGACGCCGGGGACGCAGAAGGGCCTGCATCTGGTGGTGAACGACATCGACAGTGCCCGGGAGGAGCTCATCGGCCGGGGTGTTGAGGTCGGCGATGTGCAGGACGTCGGCGGCGGCGTCAAGTACGCCTGGTTCGCCGACCCTGATGGCAACTCGCTGGTGCTGCAGGAGATGGGCTGGCGCACGGGCGAAAATTTTTGAATATGCCAATTGCCCGCTGCCAGCAGTAAGCGGCGACCCCTTTTCAAGGTGCTTCGAAGTGAACGTCAATTGCTCGCTTCGTACTCTCTATTTGCAGGAGCATGGCCGGATCAGCCTTGACTTCCTTCAGATTAAGCAGTGTAGCTTCAACTGTTTTGGTATCACTGCGAGCGGCCGCTAAACGCTGCTCCGCGTCAGCCAGCATTGCAGGACGTTTCGCTTCGAGCTCGGCTGCTCGCTTAGCTGCCGTCTGAATCTTCGCCGCGAAGGCCCGAGCCTGCATTCCCTGGTCGGGAGGGCATTTGACGACCGACACCAAGCTGGGAGTCTCGACCATGAGGTACAGCTCACGTGAATCGTGCTCGGTCTTCTTTTTAAAGCCGGCGCCACCCACTATTGCCCCGACCGGGCCGAATAAGAGACCGCCCGCGACGGCCCGCGTGACTGTTCCCCGCCGCGTGACCGCGAGGTTTCCGCTGGTGTCGACTGCGGCGGTAGCGCCAGCTAACGAACTCGAGCCCTGGGGGGTTGTCACGCTGAGTTGATACAACGTGATTCCTCGATAAGCCCCCAAGCGGTGCCCGTCCGGGCTGCGTAGCCCCTGCAGTTCCTTTTCGGTACGCCTGATCCCTGCATCGTGGGCTAAGCGCGCTGCGTCCGCTGTCTTTCGCGCCGAATCCACAGCGGAATCATGGCGTTTGGTCGCGAGCTTGTGAAACTTCACCAGATCACTATGAGTTGCTCTATACTGGCGTGCTTTTACGCCTCCGCGCCGATGGAAGAGGATCGCGCCCAACAGTCCGAAGGTCACTACTACAGCGAGCACTATCAGGAATTCCATGCGAATTCGCCCCTCTGATTCGAAGCATGGAATCCTGCACCGGAGCTCTCACCTGTCGCGTCCGCCGGACCCATGGGTCATCACCGGCCCGGGTTGGGCGGATCGACTCAGTTTGTGTTCAATCTCCCGCTGCAGGCGTGTGCCAAAGGTCCCTTTTTCAAAAGTCCACCCGTTCGGGGTGCTAACTGCTCTATCGGTTGCTCCAGACGACGTGTCCTCGAGTAGGCCGGACGTTGTCACCATGTGCGGTGCTGACGGAAACTCATGAGCGTCATGGCACTGTTGACGCCTCCAAACCGCAGGCTCGCAACCGGAGGCCGACCGGCTGGAACGCTGTTCCTGGTGCCGGCGGCGAGCACGGACTCCCAAGGGAGATCCACGACGCAGCGTTTCAGTGGAAGCGCGCGAAAGCGGGCCCATGTCCCGATCGCCCTCCGCCCTGTGGGCATCGACAGTGGCCGGGAGGAGCTCATCGGCTGGGGCGTCGAGGTCGGTGACGTGCAGGACGTCGGCGGCGGCGTCAAGTACGCCTGGTTCGCCGACCCGGACGGGAACTCGCTGGTGCTGCAGGAGATGGGCTGGCGCACGGGCGATAGTTTCTGATCGTCAGCCGCACCGATCATTTCGGCAACGCGCCGCGGTCACCACTTCTGACCGCAGCCTCGGCTGCCGGAGATGAGGAGACCGATGACGCTTCCGAAGATCGTGAACCGAGACGAATGGCTGTCCGCCCGCAAGGATCTGCTGGCACGGGAGAAGGAACTCACCCGGCTGCGCGACCGGCTGAGCAGCAAACGCCGCGAGCTGCCGATGATGGAGATCGACAAGCCGTACCGCTTCGAAGGACCGGACGGGTCGGTCACCCTGACCGACCTGTTCGAGGGCCGGCGCCAATTGATCATTTATCACTTCATGTTCCACCCCGAGTGGGAGGACGGCTGCCCGAGTTGCACGGCCGGTACCGACGAGATCTCCCAGGGTTTCCTCGAACACCTGCACATCCGGGACACTTCGTACGCGATGGTGTCCCGCGCACCGCTGGAGAAACTCCAGGCCTGGAAGGCAAAGAGGGGCTGGGACGTCCCGTGGTACTCCTCTTTCGGCACTGACTTCAATACCGACTTCGGGGTCACCATGGACGAATCGGTCGGAGCCGATCAGTTCAACTACCGCACGAAGGCCGAATACGAAGCGATGGGGACCGACTTCTTCGCGTCACCGCAACCATTCGACATGCCCGGCCGCAGCTGCTTTTTGCGGGTGGACGACCGGATCTTCCACACCTACTCCCAGTACGCGCGCGGGCTCGAATCCACCGGCGGTTCGTATTATTTTCTCGACCTCACCGCACTCGGTCGTCAGGAGGAATGGGAGGAACCCAAGGGTCGGAGCGAATCGGCCCGGTCGGCCCGGCCCGACTTCTCCTCCTGAGCACGTCGCACCCTGTCGGAGACCGGCGGGTGGTTCGCCAGACGACTACAGTCGCGCTACCAGGACATTGTTGTTCGTCAGGTCTGTGATCACCTGCTGCGCAACCTGCACCGCGTTCCGGGCGTCGCTGTGGATGCAGATGGTTCGCACATCCACGTGCAACGACGCACCGGACTCCGTGCGGACAGCATGGTTCAACACCATGTCGACCGCTCTACCGGCCACCACGGCAGGTTCCCATTCCGCCTTCTCGCGTTCGAGGACGAGTGTCCCGTCGTCGGCGTAGTTCAATTCCGGGAAACCTTCGGTGACCAGTTCAACGCCCTGGTCCTCGACGGCGGGTCGGCACCGGTCGTTCAGCAGGAACACGCACAGACCCCGGCCGAACTCGGCGGTGGCAGCCGCGACCGCTCCGGCCACCTCGGGATCTCGCGAGGCCATCGAATACAGGGCGCCATGGGGCTTGACGTGGGTGAGCGTGCCACCCGCCGCCGTGACAAAGGCTGCCACTGCGCCGATCTGGTAGGTGCAATAGTCCTGCACCTCTGCCGGGGTCACCGACATCTCGCGACGCCCGAAACCGAGCAGGTCCGGCAAGGCAACGTGTGCGCCGATATCCAGGCCCCTGGAGATGGCGTAGTTCACGGTGGCGCGCATGATCGTCGGATCGCCCGCGTGGAAACCGGCCGCGACATTCACCGACGTGACGATGTCCATCAGCGCGTTGTCGTTGGGCATACGCCAACGACCGAAACCCTCGCCGATGTCGCAATTGATGTCGACGGTGAGCGGGTTGACTGCGGTCACGTCATCGACCGTCGACGGAGGCACTGGCCGGCTGGTTCCGGTGTCCGGCCACCTGCTCGAAGCCGTAGGCGACGCGGAACATGGTCGGTTCGTCGTAGGGGCGCGTTAGGATCTCCAGACCGACGGGCAGCCCCGAGTCGGTGAGGCCCGCCGGCACCGTGATGGCGGGCATCCAGGTCTGCGAACTGATCACCGTGTTCGTGGGGAAGTTGAGCGTGTTCCACAGTCCCGAATCGGTGTCCTCGCGGGTCGGCGGAATGACCTGGCAGGTGGGGTACACCAGGGCGCTGAGCCCGTTCGTCTCCATGAGGTTGACGATGAGCTTCATGAATTCTTCGTGGGCGGTGTACGCCTTGTAGAACTCGAGGTCGTTCAACGGGTCGTCGGGCCCTTCGGCGAGGGCTTCCAGGAGATCGAGCTTCGGGTGGTACCTGCGGGACTCGATGATGTCGGCGATCGACTTCGCGGGCGCGTCGGGCTTACCGGCCAGCCACCGGTCGATGTCGTACTTCGATTTGATCGTGTACATGGAGGTCCGGACGATCCATCCGGTGAGGTCGTCGATGGTGACATCCACCAGCTCCGCCCCGCCGGCCGTCAGCTCGGTCAGCGCGGTGGCGATGACCTGGTTGACCGGCGAGGCGTTCGGGTCGTCGTCGGAGCCGAAGGCGCTGCGCAGCACCCCGATGCGGAGTCCCTTCAGCGCGTCGGGGACGAGGCCGCCGAGGTAGGACGCCGGTGCCCGTGACACCCCGTACGCGTAGGTGAGCTCGTCGGTCTCGTCGAAGCCCACCATGACGGAGAACAGCCGGGCCGCGTCCTCCACCGAGCGGGTCATCGGGCCGATGGTGTCCTGAACGCTGACCAGCGGATTGCATCCCGAGCGGCTGATCAGGCCCGGGGTCGAACGGACTCCGACGAGTCCGCAGAACGACGACGGCAGCCGCACCGAGCCACCGCAGTCCGTGCCCAGACCGGCGGTGGCGTAACCGGACGCGACTGCCGTTCCGGTCCCGCTGCTCGAACCGCCCGGGTCCCGCTGCAGGTCGTACGGATTCTTGGTCAGGCCGGTTCGGGAGGAATAGCTGAACCACGATGTCGCCCAGTCGGGGAGCGTCGTCTTGCCCAGGATGACGGCGCCGGCTTCGCGG
Source organism: Nakamurella sp. GG22 (assembly GCF_052976845.2). Classification (NCBI taxonomy): domain Bacteria; kingdom Bacillati; phylum Actinomycetota; class Actinomycetes; order Nakamurellales; family Nakamurellaceae; genus Nakamurella; species Nakamurella sp. GG22. The sequence continues at coordinate 83,293 of NZ_JBRIIO020000008.1, forward strand.
AGTTTGCTGACGACGGTGGCGTCCTTGTGCGGGCGATAGTCCGCGAAGATTTCCGAGCCGAAAGACGTTGGCATGTCAGCGGTTTCGAGGCAGTCCTTGATCACGATCGGGATGCCGTGCAGTGGCCCCACCGGACGGCCCGACTCGCGGTAGGCGGCGTCGAGGTCGTCTGCTTCCTGTTGTGCACCGGAGTTGATGGTGACCATCGCGTTCAGGGTCGGGCCCCGTTGATCGAGTGCATCGATCCTGTGCAGGTACCCATCCACGATCTGCCGCACCGTGACCCGACCGGTGAACAGCGCGGACTGGATCTCGGCGATGTCCGCCTTCTCGAGCACAAGTCCGTTGATGTCCATCGTTTTCCCCTTGGCTCAGCGGATCGCCACCACAGCTGCACACCGTGTTATGGGAACCGTAAGAGGTGGAACATTCAAAGGTCAAGCCTTTGAAGGACCGAGTCTGACGGGCGCACTGCTACGGTTCACGCAGTCGAAGGGAAGACATCCAGCGATGACCGTGACACCGTCGTTCGTCCCGCAGGCGCTCACCACCAAGGGTGCTGCCGCGCAGATTGCCGACCAATTGCGGGAGGCGATCGCGTCGGGTGTCTGGAACCCCGGCGATCGGCTCCCACCCGAGTGGCAGCTTGCGCAGACCTACGGGGTGAGCCGGGGCACCGTGCGTGAAGCGCTCAGGCTCGTCGCTGCCAACAATCTGATCAACTCGATCCGCGGCGCCGCGGGCGGCACCTTCGTCGTCGTGCCGGGGGCCGATACGGTTGCCGGCCAGATCGGTGACTTCATCGTGCTGCGACTGCGCGCCGGGGATCTGTCGGTGGGGGAGGTGAACCACGCGCGCCGGCTGCTGGAACGCGAATGTGTTCGTCTTGCGGCGATCAACCGGACGGAGGCAGATCTTGTCGCGATCTGGACGCCGATCGAAAGGGTGGCAGCGGACCCGGCCATGGACACCGCGTTGTGGCTTGCCGCGGATGTCGACTTCCATACCGCAATCGCGGTTGCAGCCAAGAACGGGATCATCGAACTCGCCATGACGGCAGTGCATCTCGTGCGCCCACGGACGAACACGCTGCTGCTGGGCAAACTCGAGAAGGAACCCGTCTGGCAGCAGCACGAATCCATCTACCGGGCCATCGAACGACAGGATCCGGACGGGGCGGTGGCGGCCCTGGAGGCCCATGTCGACTACCTGTCGTCGGTTCAGGCGTCCAATTCCTCGGAGGACGCCGTCGACCTGCCGTTGGCCGACCTGTCACCGGACGGGCCGCCGCAGCGCTGAGCCGGGCGCACCACCCGTCCGGGACCGAGATGGGCTTGAAGCGGTCGAACGAGCAATCCGTCAGTGATCGGTGCGGCTGGTTCGCCGCTCTTCTCGCTCGAGTGCGCTGATGCTGTCATCGGAGTCACCGTGGTCGGCCGCGCTCTTGGCCCCCGGGTCCATCGCCTCTTCGGGTTCGGTCAACGGTGACGATTGCCAGGTATCGGCGACCTCGGCGAGCCGATCGGTCGAATCCCCGTCCTGAGGGTTGGCTGCTGTGTCCATCTCGTCCGCTCCCGTCATTCGTTGACCGACGCTGGTCACCGCTGAAGTACCCGCTCTCCGTGGCGCGAAACCGACACACGGTCCCGTCCAGAGGGTTTCGGCCGGCGTGCGACAGGCCGACGGGCAGTCAGCCGCCCAGCATCTTCGCCCAGCCGTACACCCTGACCAATTCATCGAACCAGCCGCCGCGGCGCTGCTCATCGTTGTCGCGCTCAGCCGGGGGCGCCGTAGGTTCCGCCGGACCGTCCGCCGGCCGGCGGGTCGATGTCCCTGTGGGTGGTGGGCGATCTTTGGCCGCGGTGTGAACCGCGCGCTGACGAGCGGGTCGTCGCAGCAGGCGCGTCGATTCCTTCAGTCGGGTGTCTGTCATGTTGCCTTTCTCGATCACACCGGCCACAGTCTTTGACCGGTGTGATAACCATGACACGGGCTCGTACACCGGTCAAGCGATTAGACTGGTGTAAACGATGCAGGAGGCGCGATGACCGTGGATGACCAGGTGCCGGCGGCTGCCCGATTGATTCGCGATTTCGTCAACACCTACGAGCCGCAGGTGGATGCCGAGTCCCTCGGCAGCCCGGAAAGCCTCCGCGAGTGGTGTGCCGAGCGCGACCTGATGGCCGTGGACGCATCCTTGGAGGCAACAGATCTCGCGCTGGCGGTGGACGTCCGCGAAGGCTTGCGTGCCGTCCTGCTCGGCCATGCAGGGCACGCCGGTGACCATGCGGCCATCGACACGCTGAACCGGGCGCTCGCGGAGGTTCCGGTCCGTCTGACGTTCACCGATCGGGGCTTCCGGCTCGTCGGCGCGGTCGACACGCCATTCGGTCACGCGCTCGGCGAGCTGGCGGAAGCCGTCCGGCAGGCCGGCGAGAACGGCAGTTGGCACCGGCTCAAGGTCTGCGACCGGGACAGCTGCCGGTGGGCGTTCTACGACTCGTCCCGCAACCAGGTTCGGCGGTGGTGCTCGATGGAAGGCTGCGGCAATCACATCAAGATGAAGCGGGCGTACGTGGCGCGCAAGAACCGGGCCGCCGGGCAGCAAGCCCCGGCGCGGCAATCCTGAAGCGCCCGCATCCGCAGAACTGCCGCATGGGGTGTTCTGGGTTGGCGCACAGCTCGACTCGCGATGCTCCAGGTCGGCGTCGGAATTCTCCGTCGCCGACCATTCTCAGGAGCGCAGGGGGTGTCCGTGCTGGTTGCGCGCACCACCAGCGGCCGTCTGCCCGGGGAGCGTTCGCGGATCCGACCGGCGGTGCCGCTGACGGTCGCGTTGATCGTGCTCGCGGCGCTCGTCCTGCGCTTCCTCTTCGTCGACCAGGTGAGCGGCGACTACCGGGCGTTCGTCGGACCCTGGTACGACGAGCTGGCAGCGAACGGTGGTTTCGCCGCCGTGGGCACGGACATCGCCAACTACAACCCGCCGTATCTGTACCTGCTGGCTGCCGCGACCTACCTGCCGTTGCCCAAAATTGTTGCCATCAAACTGATCTCGGTGATCTTCGACGTTGTGTTGGCTGCCTTCGCGGCGTTGGTCGTCCGGCATCACCTGCCGAGCCCGGTCGTCTGGCTCTCCTGCTTCGCGGCCGTGCTGTTCGCACCCACCGTCGTCGTCAACAGCGCGGCGTGGGGCCAGTGTGACTCCATCTACGCGGCATTCTGTGTGGGGTGCCTGTACTTCCTGCTGCGCGGCAAGCCATGGTGGGCCTGCGTCTTTTTCGGTATCGCACTGTCGTTCAAGTTGCAGGCGATCTTCTTCCTGCCCGTTCTGATCATCGTCCTGATCGTCAACCGGCGCCGCGTCCTCGCGTTGCTCGCCGTGCCCGTGACCTTCCTGGTGTTGCTGATCCCGGCGGCGCTCACCGGCCGGGGCTGGGGCAGTCTGCTGATGATCTACCCGAATCAGGTCGATTCGGGGGGATCCGGCGGCGGGGTCGATGCGTTCAGCGGCGGCGCGCGGTTCGCACAGGTCGGGGGCGGCGCCGGGACGACCAGCAGCCTGACACAGAACGCACCGACGATCTTCCAGTGGGTCACCTCGGGCAACGCTGAGGTCTGGAAGTATCTCGGCCTGGGCGCCGCCGCTGTCGTCGTCGCTGCGATCGCGACCGCCGCTCTGCTGCGCAGGCGCCCGCTGTCCGGACCGCAGATGGTCGCGCTGGCAACGACTCTCGCGCTCGCCGTACCGTTCGTCCTGCCGGAGATGCACGAGCGGTACTTCTACCTCGCCGATGTGCTGACCATCGTCACAGCGTTCTACGTGCGCCGGTACTGGGTCGTCGCCGCCGTGGTGTCGGCGTGCTCTCTGCTCAGCTACGCGCCGTTCCTGTGGCAGCGGACAGTCGTTGCGCTGCCCTTGGTCTCGTTCGCCGAGTTCCTCGCCGTCATCGCCACCGGGTTGGTGTTCGTGGACGTGATGTTGCGGGACGGGAGCCTGCTCAGGCGTCCGGCCGGACCGCGACGTCCAGTTGATTCCGCAGTGCAATGACGGCTGCCCCACGCGCCCACTCGGTGAACGTGAACGGCGCGATCTCGATCGGGACGTCGGGCAGCGTCCAATGCTGCACCTCGCGTGCGCGCTCGCGGGTGGTGTCGAGCGCCATCGCCGCGAGCGCGACGCCCTCGCCGGACACGATGACCTTCGCCGGTGCGGTCACGGTGGCAATCGTGCCGATCAGGGTGCCCAGCGCCTGTCCGGCTTCCTCGACGACGGTGCGGGCAACCGGGGAACCGTCCCTGGCCATCTGCAGCACTTCGTCATAGCTGACCTGCCGGCCGGTCGCGGCGGAGACCGCGCCGACGATCGCGGTGGAGGACAGGTAGGACCGCACGCAGCCCCGGTGTCCGCGTTCGCACAGCGCCCCCCATGGTGTGACGGGCAGGTGCCCGACCTGCCCGCTTCCGCCGTTCGCGCCGTCGATCAGGCGGTCGTCCACGACGATGCCGCAGCCGACGCCGACCCCGATCGTGACGAGCACGAAATCGCTGCAGCCGGCGGCGGCGCCGAACCAGTGCTCGGCCGCGGTCAGCGCCCGGACGTCGTTCTCGACCACCGCGGGGAGCCCGGTGCGCTCGCGGATCATCGCGACCAGCGGCACATCGGTCCACTCGAGAAAGGGTGAGGTGTGGATGATCTCGGCCCGCGGCGAGACCGGCCCGGCCAGGCTGACGCCCACCGCGCAAATGGTGTCGTCATCACGTGCGGCGTCGTCGATCACCGTGGCGATGGTGTCGACCACGGTCTGTGGATCGGAGCCGGTCAGCGCAACGGTGCGTTCGGTCAGCAGCCTGCCCCGAAGATCTGTGGTCACCGAGTCGAGCTGCCCGGCGGAGAGTTTGATGCCGATCAGATGGGCCTGGTCGACGTTGACGTCCATCGGCTGGGAGGGCCGGCCGGTCCGCTGCGGTGAGGTCGTGTCGGACTCGCTCACCAGCCGGGCGTCGACCAGCGACCGGGTGATCCTGGTCAGGCTGGCCGGCGACAGTCCCGACCTTCTGGCGAGGTCGGCGCGGGACGCCGGGCCGTGCACCAGCAGATCCACCAGGACCGATCGCGATGCCTGCGACAACGCCGGGAACGGCGAGCCGACTTTGTGCATGCACGAAAGTATATCCGGGTGGATCTGCCTGCAACTCCTCTGCGGTCCGGTGAACCGCCGGTCACTGGTCCCGGCGGGCGCCCTGTGCTGGACGGACCAACCGCGCCACCGGCGCGGTGAAGCCGCGGTCCGCGAAGGCGTCTGTGACGGCCGTCGTCACGGCGTCGACACGGTCGGTCGGGACCAGCGCGATCGCCGATCCGCCGAAACCGCCGCCGGTCATCCGGGCGCCGATCGCACCGGCCGCCAGCGCCAACTCCACCGCGACATCCAGTTCCTCGCTGGACACCTCGTAGTCGTCGCGCAGCGATCGGTGCGATGCGGTGAGCAGCGGGCCGATGGCCGGCAGGTTGTCGGCCCGCAACTTCTCGACGGTCCTGGCAACCCGGTCGTTCTCGGTGACGACGTGGCGCACCCGGCGCTGCAGCACCTCGTCGCCCAACCGGTCCAGCGCTGCCGGCAGGTCGTCGATCGTGACGTCACGCAGCCAACGGACACCGAGGATGTCGGCGGCCTTCTCGCACGACTCGCGCCGGCGGCCGTACTCCCCGTCGGCCAGCGAGTGCGCGACCCTGGTGTCGATCACCAACACCTCGAGCCCGTGCGCAGCGGGGTCGAACGGGATGTGCTCGACGGTGCCGGCCCTGGTGTCGAACAGCAGGACCGACCCCTTCAGGCCGGCCGACGATGCGGTCTGGTCCATCGGGCCGCACGGAACCCCGACGAAGTCGTTCTCGGCGGCTTGTGCGAGGCCGGCGATCTGCATGACGTCCAGGTCCACTCCAGACAGTGCCGACGCGGTGAGCGCCGTGACGCTCTCGATGGCCGCTGACGACGACAGCCCGGCACCCGAGGGCACCTGGGAGTCCAGCGCGAGATCGAATCCGCCGATCTGATGGCCTGCCCTGCGGAGCGTCCAGATGGCGCCCAACAGGTAGCCCGCCCAGGATTTCGCGACCGCGGAATCCGGCGAGAGATCCTGCACCGCAACGGTGACGACCTCGCCGGGACGTTGCGCCGAGGTGACCCGGATGGTGCCGTCCTGGTTGGCGGCGGCGGCCAGGTGGGCCCGTGCGTCGATGGCGAAGGGCAGCACGAGTCCGCCGCTGTAGTCGGTGTGCTCGCCGATCAGGTTGACCCGCCCGGGCGCCGAGAACAGCGCGTCGGGTTCGCGGGAGAAGGTGGCGCGGAACAGGTCTGCGGCGCTCATCGTGCGCCGCCGATGCCCGTCGCGGATCCCGTCCGGTCGCCGCCGGCGAACTCCCAGGCGTCCGCGACCATGTCGGCCAAGGTGAGTTCCGGTGTCCAGTCGAGGCGCTGCGCGGCCCGCTCGCCGGATGCCACCAGCCGGGTCGGGTCACCGGCGCGCCGCGGGCCGACGGAGACGGGCACCGGGCGACCGGTGACCTCTTCGATGGTGGCCAGCACGTCGCGCACGCTGAATCCGCTGCCGCTTCCGAGGTTGCAGATCAGGTGCTCGCCCGACGTCGCCGCGGACAGTGCGAGAACGTGTGCGCGGGCCAGGTCCTTGACGTGGACGTAATCCCGGATGGGGGTGCCGTCGGGGGTCGGCCAGTCGTCGCCGTAGATGGTCAGCGCCGGACGCCGGCCGGCCACTGCGTCCAGTGCGATCGGGATTAGATGTGTCTCGGTGCCGTGCCGCTCACCGGCGCCGAAGGCGGCGCCCGAGACGTTGAAGTACCGCAGGGACACCGCGGCGAGATCGGTGGCCGCGCACTCGCCGGTGATCATCATGTCGACGGCGAGCTTGGTGGCGCCGTAGGTGTTCGTCGGCCGGGTCGCGGCGTCCTCGGTGATCGGCACCGTGTCCGGCTCGCCGTAGGTGGCCGCCGTGGAGGAGAAGACCAATGTCGGCACCCGGTTCTCCGCGATCGCATCCAGCAGTGCCCGCGTTCCGCAGACGTTGGTCCGCCAGTACAGCGACGGCTTCTCGACCGACTCGCCGACCAGCGACTTGGCCGCGAAGTGCAGCACCGCATCGAACCCGCCGCGACTGAGAACTGTTGCGGCCTCCGCTATGTCACGCTGCACCAGCTCCGCCTCGGGCGGCACGGAGTCGGCGTGTCCGGTGGAGCAGTCGTCGAGTACGACCACCTCGTTGCCCTCGGCCAGCAACTGCCGGGTGACGACCGAGCCGATGTAGCCGGCGCCGCCGACCACCAGCGCCTTCATCGGGCCACCGTCGCCACGTCGCGCAGCCGGGCCGCGGCGGTTTCCGGGGTGATGTCGTTCACGAATGCTCCCATCGCTGATTCCGAACCGGCGAGGTACTTCAGCTTCCCGACGGCCCGCCGGATGGTGAAGACCTCGAGATGCAGCCGGAAGTCTTCCAGCTCTGCGTGGACGGGTGCCTGGTGCACTCCGGTGATGGCCGGCAGGGTGTCCTCGAAGACCCCTTCCATCCGGCGGATGACGTCGAGGTAGAGCTCGGCCAGGTCCGCGCGCTCCTTCTCGTCCAGCGCGGGAAGGTCCCTGACCTGCCGGCGCGGATAGAGGTGGACCTCGACGGGCCAGCGGGCCGCGAACGGTACGAACGCCACCCAGGAGTCGTTCTGGCTGACGATGCGGGAACCGTCCGCCAGTTCGCCGTTCAGCAGGTCCTCGAACAGATTTCCGCCCGTCGATTCCCGGTAGGCGCGCGCGGAGCGGATGGCCGCGGCGGTCTTCGGGGTGACGAACGGGTAGCCGTAGATCTGACCGTGCGGATGCGCCAGCGTGACGCCGATCTCGACGCCCCGGTTCTCGAAACAGAACACCTGCTCCACGCCCGGCTGGGCGGACAGCGCCGCGGTCCGGTCCGCCCACGCCTCGATGACGGTCCGCATCCGGGACACCGGGAGGCTGGACAGCGTCGTGTTGTGGTCGGAGGTGAAGCACACGACCTCGCATCGGCCGTTGCCCGCCCTGGTGTCGAACAGCCCGCCGTCGGCCGCGATGGGCCCGGCGCCGGCGAAGGACGGGAAGCGGTTCTCGAACACCACGACGTCGTAGTCGGGGGAGGGGATCTCGCTGGCGTTCTCGGGCGTCGACGGGCAGAGCGGGCAGGCATTCGCCGGCGGGTGGTAGATCCGGGTCTGCCGGTGCCCCGCGATCCCGACCCATTCGCCGGACAGTGCGTCGAACCGCACCTCTGATCCCGGGACGACCGCGGGCAGGTCCCGGTCGTCGACGAGAATCCTCTCGGCATCGGGGGTTTCATCGAAGTAGATGAGTTCCCGCCCGTCGGCCATCGTGGTCGAGGTGCGGGTGATCCGCCCGCCGGCGGATCGGGTTGGCGTCGACGTCACAGTGCTCCTGAGGGTCGGAAGTGGTGACTCCAGTATGGCGTCCCCGGTTCAAGGAGTCAACAAGTTCGAACGTGAAAGGTGGTGGATCATGTTTGAAAGTGTTGGATACCGGCGGCACCGCGCATCCCGCACCTCACCCCGACCGGTGGTTGACAGGGTTTGCTCATTCGAGTGTCGTTTGAACAGGGAAAAACGACCTCGGAGGCGAGAAAGTCCCTGCTGAGGTGGCTGTCGACGGTCCGCGAGTAGGTCGAGCGCCGGGACCGGGCGATCCGACACCCAGGTGTGGGCACTTCGCGGCCGGATGCGAGCGCCCAAGAAGACAGTGAGCGCCGGGTGACGGACCAAGAAAACAGGGAGCGTCCAGTGACAGCGCCCAGAAAAGCAGCGAGCGTCGAGCCGCGACCCAGCACGAACCAGGTCAGCCGGAGTGCGTCAGACGTTCGGCGTCTGTCCGCCGCCCAGCAGCACGTCTTCCCAGCCGGGCATGACGGGGCGCTGTCCCTTGCGTTGTCCGCGGGCGGTCGCGTGCTCGGTGCCGGTGCGCGCGGCTTCCTTGCGCGTCGGTTGCGGCATGCCGGACCGCTCGTCGAGGACGGTCCGCTCCACGGTCTCCTGCTCCACCCGATCCGCCAACGTGCGACGGGTGCCGGCCGGGTGGTGCGAGCCGGTCGGGGCGGCAGAGCGACGGGGGGTGGGGGACGGTGCGGCTGAACCGGGGGCCTCGGCGCCCTGTGCGTTGGTCAGCGGCTCGATCGGCAGTGCCGGGTCGGGTAGGCGGTGGAAGACATCCGCGCCCGGCATCTCGGGAATGGTGCGCAGCGGCCGGTTCTCGGGTTCGATCAGGTCGCGCGCGGCGTCGTCCCGCGCCCGCAGGGTGGGGGTCCGTGGGCCGGCGTGGATGTCCCACACCGCGGAGTTCTCGCTGCGGCCGGCCTGCCAGCGAACGGCGACGACCCACCCGTCGGCGTCACGGTAGGCATCCCAGGTGACGGCGCTGTCCTGGCCGCGTGCGCCCAGGGTCGACATCACCAGTTCCTCCAGCGTCTTCCGCGCCGGGTTGCCGTCGATCATCGGGAACGAACCGCGGGCCTTCTCCGCCATCGTCGAACGCTCGAGCATGACGGGATAGGCGTACCGCTCGATCCTCCCGATGCTGGTGTTCGCCGCGGCCGCGACCTCGGCGATCGAACTACCTGACCGGATGCGGGCCTGGATCTCCCGCGGCCGCAGCTGCGGCTCGAGTTCGATCTCCAACTGACCCAGCCGGCTCAGGTCGCCGCGGGTGGCGGCACGCAGCCGCTCATCGGCAGGCAGCGTGAACAGCTCACCCGATGCGCCGTCCTCGCACACCAGGTTCTCGCCGTCCTCGGCCAGCCCTAGGACCCGCAACGCGCGCATGGGTTCTCCTCCCGGATCTCAGAACACCGAACCCGACGCTATCGCGGTGCCGGGCCGCCGATGTCCAGGCGCGCCGCCACTCGCCGAGCGGTTCGCGAATCACCCCGGCCGGCCCGGCAGAACCTCCGGTCAGAGGCGCTCGACCACGTAGTCGATGCAGCTGATGAGCGCGCTCACGTCATCCGGCTCGACCGCCGGGAACATTCCGATCCGCAGCTGGTTGCGACCCAGCTTGCGGTAGGGCTCGGTGTCGACGATTCCATTGGCGCGCAACGCCTTCGCGACCGCGGCGGCGTCCACCGAGTCGGCGAAGTCGATGGTGCCGACCACCTGCGAACGCAGTTCCGGGCGCCGGACGAACGGGGTGGCGAACTCGCTGCCCTCGGCCCAGTCGTACAGCCGGCCCGAGGAGTCGGCGGTCCGCTTGGTCGCCCAGTCCAGGCCACCGTTCCCGAGGATCCAGTCGATCTGGTCGGCCAGCAGGAACAGCGTCGCCACGGCCGGTGTGTTGAGCGTCTGATCCTTCGTGCTGTTGTCCAGCGCGGTGGCGATGGACAGGAACTCGGGGATCCACCGGTCGGTCGCGGCGATCTCGCCGATCCGGGCCAGCGCAGCCGGCGAGGCGAGCGCGATCCACAGGCCGCCGTCCGAACCGAACACCTTCTGCGGCGCGAAGTAGTAGACGTCGGCCTGCGTCGGGTCGAGCGGCAGCCCGCCCGCTCCGGAGGTCGCGTCGATGAGCACCAACTGGTCGTCGGTGGCACCCGCGGGCCGGCTGACCGGCAGGGCGACACCGGTGGAGGTTTCGTTGTGCGCCCAGGCGTACACGTCGACGTCGTCAGCCGCCTCGGCGTCCGGCGCATCGCCGGGATCGGCGGACAGCACCTGCGGATCGGCCAGGAACGGGGCCTTGCGGGTGACGGTGGCGAACTTCGCGGAGAACTCCCCGAAGGTGAGGTGCTGGGCCCGGTTCCGGACCAGGCCGAGCGCGGCCGCATCCCAGAACGCCGTGGTCCCCCCGTTGCCGAGGATGACCTGGTAGCCGTCGGGCAGACCGAAGAGCGAGTCGAGACCTTCCCTGACCCGCTTGACCAGCGTCTTCACCGGCGCCTGTCGGTGCGACGTGCCCATCACCGACGAACCAGAACCGGCCAGCGCGGCGAGCGCCTCCGGGCGGACCTTGGACGGTCCGCAACCGAATCGGCCGTCGCTGGGCAGCATCGCGGGGGGCAGGGTCAGAGTGGTTCCATCGGCCATGACGGCGCGTTCTCCTCACAGGGCGGACGCCACGGGCCATTGCCGCGGCGGTGCCGGAAGCAGGCGGGCGGCCCGATCTCCGGTCCGGGCCAATCTTGCCACCGCGGCCGGTACGGCCGAAGCCGCTCCGGGGTCCGGGCAGCGACGGGATCGGTGGTGCTGGTCACGCTTGCCTGTCCGATTCGCCGCGAGGAGGCTGCCGGCGGGTCCAGTGCCACAGGTGCAGGGTCTGCAACGTTGTGCGCCTGCGGGTGTGGCACTGGACGCGGGAGCACCTGCTGGGTCGGCACACCCCGCGGTCAGGACATCCCAGGAGCGGGTCGTCGGCCGGAAGCGATCTAGAACGGGCTCGGCCGGATCCAGTGCCACGTGTGCAGGGTCTGCAACGTTGTGCGGCAGCGGTTGTCCCTGCGGGTGTGGCGCTGGACGCAGAACCGACCGTCAGCACAGACCCCGGCCGGGCTTGCGGGTGACTCAGACAGCGGCGACCAGGTGGTCGAACCCGTCGACCAGCTCCGGCTTGCGGGGCTCGTGCCCGGTGTAGATCGCGGACGGGCGCACCAGCTTGCCCAGCTTCTTCTGTTCCAGGATGTGCGCACTCCACCCGGCGGTCCGGGCGCAGGTGAACATCGCGGGCATCATCGCCGCGGGGACACCGGCGAAGTCCAGGATCACCGCGGCCCAGAACTCCACGTTGGTCTCGATGGCGCGGTCGTGCCGGCGTTCACGCAGAATCCGCAGGGCGGCCTGCTCGAGTGCGGCGGCGGCTTCGTAACGCGGTGCGTTGAGCTCCCGACAGGTGCGGCGCAGGACTCTCGCGCGCGGATCCTCGGCGCGGTACACCCGATGGCCGAAGCCCATCAGCCGTTCCTTGCGGTCGAGGATCCCGTTGACCAGGCCGTCCGGATCGCCGGAGGTTTCGACGGCCTGCACCATCGGCAGCACCCGGGCGGGCGCGCCGCCGTGCAGCGGCCCGGACATCGAACTGATCGCACCGGTGACGCAGGCCGGCACATCGGCGCCGGTGGAGGCCACCACCCGACCGGTGAAGGTGGACGCGTTCATCCCGTGCTCGGCGGCCGAGACCCAGTAGGCGTCGATGGCCTTGACCTGCTCCGGGCTCGGATCACCCAGCCAGGTGGTCATGAACCGCTCGACGATGCTGGAGCACTCGGCCAGGCGGGATGCAGAGACGGCAGGCCGGTTACCGCGGGCGGAATGCGCCGCGTAGGACAGCACCGCCGAGGTGGTCTGGGCCAGGTGGTCGCGGGCCTGCTCGTCCGTGATGTCGAGCAGCGGACCGAACCCGCGGGCGGGTGCGAGCAGCGGCAGCGATGCCTGGACGTCGACCCGGACATCGCCGGAGAGGAAGGCAGGGGGTGCCGTCTCGATCGGCAGTCGCGCGCCGAACGCGTCGTCGACCAGCAGCGCCCAGACGTCGTCGAAGCCGACAGTGCCGACCAGATCGTCGATGTCGACGCCGCGGTACCGCAGTGAGCCGCCGTCCTTGTCGGGCTCGGCGATGCCGGTGTGAAAGGCGACGACGCCTTCCAGGCCGGAAACGAACTTGGTTCCGTTGGTCGTCATTGACGTACCTCCACATTGAGGAGTGCCGACTGCAGGGGCAACGCCGGCGAGCGCAGGCGTCGACAGGGAGCGACATCGGCCGGACGACCGGGTGGCCGTGCCTGGTTGAGGCGTACAACGACCGGCCCGCTTTCAAGCCGTGAGATCACAATGCCTTTACTTTGACCCGGTGGCCAGCGGGAGCGGCGTGTTATCCATCACGTGGAAGCAACCCGAAAGGCCCTGTGACCAGCGGAGATCACCCTCCGAGTCGACCGCCTGCACCCGTCCGGGGGAGCCGGCCGGGTGATCGCCGCCCGGCTCGGACGCACCGTCCCGCCGACCGACCGTTGAGCCCGGCGTAGCGTTTTCTCCGGTCCCTGCCCACCGGCGAGCGGACCGGGGTCGTGGAAGGGAACGCACGTGGCCGTCAGCCAAGCCGGGCAGGATTCGGGTCCGGATCTCGCCGCCATGCGGGAGAGCTACTCGCTGGCCGGACTCTCGGAGTCCGACCTGGCGCCCGACTGGCTCTCGCAGTTCAAGGTCTGGCTCGCCGAGGCTGTGGACAGCGGTATCCGGGAACCGAACGCGATGGTGGTGGCGACGGCGTCGCCCACCGGGGACGTCGCCACCAGGACGGTGCTCTGCAAGGGCCTGGACGAGACGGGCATCGTCTTCTACACCAACCTCAGCTCCGACAAGAGCCGTGACCTGCAGGCCAATCCGCGCGCCGCGGCGACCTTCCCGTGGATCGCCCTGCAGCGGCAGGTGCATTTCCGCGGACCGGCGGTCAGGGTCTCCGACGAGACCGCGGAGCAGTACTGGGCCACCCGGCCGCGCGGCTCGCGGATCGGGGCATGGGCCAGCCCGCAGTCCACCGTGCTGCGTGATCGCGCCGCGCTGGAACACTTGCGGGCCAAGGCGTACGAGCGCTTCGGGGACGAGGACGACCCGGCGTCGACGGCCGCGGCGGACATCCCGCTCCCGCCGTTCTGGGGTGGGTGGCGGATCCAGCCCGAGACTGTCGAGTTCTGGCAGGGCCGCGTCGGCCGGCTGCACGACCGGCTGCGATACCGATCCGACGGTGCCGGCGGTTGGGTCGTCGAACGGCTCGCTCCGTGACAGTGCGGTGACGGCGGGTTCGCACGGGTCGGAGTCTGACGAGCCGGTTGCGGACGGAGTGGCTCCGGCTGCTGAACCAGCCGGTGATTCCCGCTCCCGGCTGCGCCGGATCGGACCGGACACCCGACCGCTGAGCATCCCGGCCTACCGCCGGCTGTTCCTCGGCCAGGTGACGACCGTCATCGGCGCGATGCTGACCACGGTCGCCGTCCAGCAGCAGATCTTCGACATCACCCAGAGTTCGGCCTGGGTCGGGATCGCCTCGCTCGTCGCGCTGGTCCCGCTGGTGGCCTTCGGGCTGCTCGGCGGCGCCATCGCCGACACCTACGACCGCCGCAAGCTGCTGATGATCACGTCCGTCGGCATCGCGGCGACGAGCATCGGCCTCTGGCTCGCGGCGTTGTCACAGGCGGAGTCGGTCTGGGTGGTGCTGATCCTGCTGGCGGTCCAGCAGGGCTTCTTCGCCGTCAACCAGCCGACCCGCAGCGCGATCATCCCGCGAATCGTGCCGGCGGACATGGTGCCGGCGGCCAACGCCCTGGGCATGACGGTGTTCAGCCTGGGCGTGATCGTCGGCCCACTGCTGGTCGGGCTGCTGATCCCGGTGGTCGGGCTGCCATGGCTCTACTTTCTCGATGCGCTCACCCTGGTGGCGATCCTCTACGCCGTCGTCAAGCTGCCGCCGATCCCGCCGTTGGGCGAGCACCGGGGACGGGCGAAGGTGCTCGACGGCATCGCCTACCTGCGGCTCAAACCCCTGCTGCTGATGACGTTCGTCGTCGACATCATCGCGATGGTCTGCGGCATGCCGCGCGCCCTGTTCCCGCAGATGGCGCAGGAGACCTTCGGCGGTCCGCCCGGTGGCGGCCTGGCTCTCGGACTGCTCAATGCCGGGCTCGCGGTCGGGTCGCTGATAGGCGGCCTGACCGGCGGCTGGATCCACCGGGTCTACCGGCAGGGCATCGCGATCATCGCGGCGATCCTGATCTGGGGGCTGTCGATGGCACTGTTCGGCACCACCTCGGTGCTGTGGCTCGCGGTGCTGTACCTGGCCATCGGCGGTTGGGCCGACCTGGTCAGCGCCGTGTACCGATCGACGATCCTGCAGGTGAATGCCACCGATCAGATGCGCGGGCGGATGCAGGGTGTGTTCACCGTCGTGGTGGCCGGCGGGCCGCGCCTGGCCGACCTGGTGCATGGGGTGGTGGCCGATGCGACGTCGACCTCGTTCGCCGTCATCGCCGGCGGGGTCGCGACGATCGTGCTCACCCTGCTGGCCGCCTTGCTGGGCCGATCGCTGTGGCGATACGACACCCGGGTGCACTCACCGACGGGGTGACCCGCCACCGCCTGGCGCAGTCAGCCACCCGGTTGGCGCCCTCCGCCGCTCGGTTCCGGCACAATCACCGCGAGGGCTGTTCGGTGCGCCGAGGCCGCAGCCGACCAGGAGGCCCGATCCATGTCCGACCAGCGAGGGCACGTGCCGCAGGACTGGGCGCCGTACCCGCGCCTCGACGATGCAGTCAGGGCCTATGTCAGGGATGCGGATGCGGCGCTCGAGGCCCTCGGCGGCGTGCTCGATCCGGCAAGCGTCGTCGCCTTCACCTGCGAGCGGGTCGCCTCCCAGCAGTCGTGGGGCGAGTCGCTGTGGCAGGAGGTCGCGGTCACCGACGGGCAGCGGCTGGTTCTCTGGCACGGCGACGACGAGGTCGATGACGACCATCCGGGACGGCAGATGTTCTCCTCGTCGATCCGCACCATCCCGCTCTCGGCGATCGTTGATCAGGGGCTGCGCAACCGGTTTCGCCGGGAACCCGACGGATCGAGGACGATGAACGCGGTGATCCTCTATCTCTCGACGCAGACGCCGGAGCGGTCGATCACCGAACTGGCCGCTGCCAACGAGACCCGAGCCGTGCACCATGTCGAGACCTATCGCTTCTCCAAATCCGTGACCGACGGGGGATTGGCCCAGATGGAAAGACTGCTCCAGTTCGGACGGGCGCTGTCCCGGGCGGCCGGCCAATCAGCCGGGAGTCCCCGATGACGGCGCCCCGGCCGGTCAGCGGCCGGCAATTCGCGATCAGCAGCGGGCCGGTCACCGCGAGGGTCGGCGAGGTCGCAGCCGTCCTTCGCGAATTCAGCGTCGGCGACGTACCGTTCACCGAAACCTGGGACGACGGCTCGCTGCCACCCATGGGCTGCGGAATCGTGCTGGTGCCGTGGCCGAACCGGATCGCCGGGGGAACGTGGACGCTTCGCGGTGCCCAGCAGCAGTTGGACATCACCGACGTCGGGCACAACGCCGCCAGTCACGGCCTGCTGCGGAACACCGCCTACCGCGCACTGGACCAGCAGGACTCGAGCGTCACCCTCGGCGCCACGATCTACCCGCAGCACGGATACCCCTTCACCCTCGACACCGAAGTGACGTACGCCGTCGACGATCACGGCCTGACGGTGACCCACGGGCTGACGAACGCCGGCACGGCCGCGGCACCGTTCGGAGTGGGCGCGCATCCCTATCTCCGGGTCGGACGGCACCCGGTCACCGACCTCACCATCACGGTGTCCGGCGACAGCTACCTCCGGACCGACGACCATCTCATCCCGATCGGCCTCGAGCCCGTCGACGGCACACCGAACGACCTGCGGGCCGGCGCGAGCCTCGCGGAGCTCGACCTGGACGTGGCGCTCACCGGCCTGGACGTTGCCGACGGCCGGGTCGAGCACCGGCTCGCCGCGCCGGACGGCACCGGCCTGGTGCTGTGGGCCGACGCGGTCTTCGGCTGGGCACAGGTGTACTCGCCGCCGAACTTCCCCGGCGCGGGCGCACCGGATCCGCGCCGGGCCATTGCGATCGAACCGATGACCTGTCCCGCCAACGCGTTCAACAGCGGTGACGGGCTGCTCTGGCTCGAGCCGGGCGAGGCGTGGAGCGCGTCATGGGGTCTGCGACCGACCGGGTTCTGACACCCGTCTGACGGGGACGGCAGGTCAACCCCGCGGGCGGGACTCCCAACGGCGCAACGTCTCCGCCCGCTCGGCGGCGTGGTCGACGATCGGCTTCGGGTAGTCGGGAGCCGCGCCGGAAGGCAGCTCCCAGGGTTTGTGCACCGCCTTTCCCGGGATGTCCCGCAGTTCCGGCACGAAGCGGCGGACGTAATCGCCGTTCGGGTCGAACTTCTCTCCCTGTCCGACCGGGTTGAAGATCCGGTAAAAAGCAGCGGCCTGCGGCCCCGAGCCGGCCACCCATTGCCAGCCGTGGTTGTTGGAGGCGTAGTCGCCGTCGACCAGGTGCTCCAGGAAGTACGCCGCCCCGAGCTGCCACGGCAGGTGCAGATCCTTGACCAGGAACGACGCGACGCCCATCCGTACCCGGTTGTGCACCCAGCCCTCGGCGATCAGCTGCCGCATTCCGGCGTCGATGTACGGGTACCCGGTGCGTCCTTTCTTCCAGGCGGCCAGTCGCTCGTCGGCCACCGGACCGGTGTCGCCGCACAGGACGTCGACGACGGGGTCGATGGAGGTCCACAGCGATGCCGGCCGGTGGAACACGACGTCGGCGTAGAACTCCCGCCAGGCGAGTTCGCGCCGGTACGCGGCGGCGCCGGCCCCACCACGCTCGGCGAGGTCGGCGAGCATCGTCCGTGGGTGGATGCAGCCCCATTTGAGGTACGGCGACATCCGGCTGGTGCCAGGGTGATCGGGCCTGTCCCGTTGATCCTGATAGCTGTCGATGCCGTACTTCCCGGTCGGCTCCGACGGCCGATCCGCGCGGGATGCGTTGTGCTGCAGGAAATCCCGCCAGGTCTGTTGGGCCGCCGCCGCACCCGGCTCGGGGAGCATGGTGGCCGAGCCGACCGGGGCGCCGATATCCGCCGGGGTCAGCCGCGGCACGCCGCCCGCCGCTGCCGGGTCCAGCCAGTCGACCGACCCGGCCGGCTGTGCTCGGCGACGCCAGCCGTGCGCGGTCCACCCCCGGAAATACGGGGTGAACACCGCGTACGGGCTGCCGTCGGGCTTGCGGACCCGGCCCGGCGCCACGGCGTAGGGCGAGCCGGTCGCCACCAGCTGCACGTCCCTTTCGGCCAGCGCCTTCTCGACCTTCGCGTCGCGTCGCCTGCCGTACGGCCCGTAGTCGGCCGAGATGTGCACGGCCGAGGCGCCGACGGCCGCCGCGACCTCGGGTATCACCGCGGACGGGCGCCCGTGGGTGATCAGCAGCCGGCCGTCCAGCGAGGCCGACAACGTCTCCAGGCAACCCGCCAGGAATGCCCGGCGCGGTGCACCGGACGGCGTCAGCACAGTGTCGTCCGCGACGAAAACACCCAATACGTCACGAGTGTCGGAAAGGGCCTCGAGCAGCGCGGGATGGTCGGCCAACCGCAGATCGCGGCGGAACCACAGCACAGTGGGTGGCGTCATGCTCCGATCATGCCTGCGCCCCCCGACGGTCGGTCAGCGTCCGCCGAGGTCCACATAGTCGCGCGCCGCATACCCGGTGTAGACCTGCCGGGGCCGGCCGATCTTGGTGGCCGGGTCATTGATCATCTCGCGCCACTGGGCGATCCAGCCGGGCAGCCGGCCGAGGGCGAACAGCACGGTGAACATCCGGGTCGGGAAGCCCATCGCCTTGTAGATCAGGCCGGTGTAGAAGTCGACGTTCGGGTAGAGCTTCCGGGAGATGAAGTAGTCGTCGGAGAGGGCGACCTCTTCGAGTTGCTTGGCCAGGTCGAGGAGTTCGTCGTTGGCGCCGAGGTCGGCCAGTACCTCGTCGGCGGTGGCCTTGACCAGGGCGGCGCGCGGGTCGTAGTTCTTGTAGACCCGGTGGCCGAAGCCCATCAGTTTGACGCCCGGTTCCTTGTTCTTGACCCGCTTGACGAACGAGTCGACACCGCCGCCCTCGCTCCGCATCTTCTCCAGCATCTCCAGCACGGCCTGGTTGGCGCCGCCGTGCAGTGGCCCGAAGAGTGCGTTGATTCCGGCCGACACGGAGGCGAACAGGTTGGCGTTCGAGGAACCGACCAGCCGCACCGTCGACGTCGAGCAGTTCTGCTCGTGATCGGCGTGCAGGATGAGCAGCTGGTCGAGCGCCTTGACCAGTTTGGGATTGACCACATACGGCTCGGCCGGGAACCCGAACGACATCCGCAGGAAATTCTCGACCAGTCCGAGCGAGTTGTCCGGGTACAGCAGCGGCTGGCCGACGGACTTCTTGTACGCGTAGGCGGCGATCGTCGGCAGCTTCGCGAGCAGGCGGATCGTCGAGAGCTCGACCTGAGCGGGATTGAACGGGTCGAGCGCGTCCTGGTAGAAGGTCGACAGCGCGCTGACCGCACTGGACAGCACCGGCATCGGGTGGGCGTCGCGGGGGAAGCCGTCGAAGAAACGCTTCAGGTCCTCGTGCAGCATGGTGTGCCGGCTGATCCGCTGCACGAAGGCGCTGAGCTCGTCGGTGCTGGGCAGTTCGCCGTGGATGAGCAGATAACTGGTTTCCAGGAAGTTCGAGTTCTGCGCCAGCTGCTCGATCGGGTAGCCGCGGTAGCGCAGGATCCCTGCATCACCGTCGATGTATGTGACCGCCGACGTGGTCGAGCCGGTGTTGGTGAACCCGGGGTCGAGCGTGATCGCGCCGAACGTCGTCAGCAGCTTGGAGATGTCCATTCCCGGCGAGCCCTCGGTGGCCGGGATGACCTTGAGTTCGAGTTCCTGGTCGCCGAAGCGCATCGACGCGGTCGGCGTCTCGTCCGATTGTTCGGTGACGGCCGGCGTAGCGCCGTCGGACACCGCGTCGGGTTTGCTCGTCTCAACATCTGACGTCGCGGCGGTGTCGGTGACCTCGGGCATAAGGGGCTCGCCTTCCATGTGTCTCGCGGCGACTGCCGGCACGCCCCTCAGGAGAGATCCCGGCGGGGGCTGCGGAATGGCGCCGATGACATCCGAGGTTACTGGCCCCAGCTAACCGCTCGAGCCGCGGGAGGGTCGGCGCCCGGGTCGCCGGTGGCCCATCGCACAGCCTGCGAGGTGCCGGGGCGCGACGTAACCTGCGCACACCACCGACGGAAGGCATCGACGATGAGCCTGACCCTGGCCGCCATCCTGGCCGAATCGGCGACACGGCACCCGGATCGGGACGCCATCGTGATCGGGCAGCAGCGCACGACGTACGCGACGCTCTGGGAGCAGACCCGGCGGTACGCCCGGGTGCTGCGGGATGCGGGCATCGGTCCAGGTGACAGGGTCGCGCTGCTGATGCCGAACGTCCCGGACTTTCCGCGCGCGTACTACGCCATCCTGTCGCTCGGTGCCGTCGTCGTCCCGGTGCACGCACTGCTCGTCGCCAGGGAGATCGGCTTCGTGCTGACCGATTCGCAGGCGAAGATGCTGATCGCCGCGGCACCGTTGCTGGCTCAGGCGATCCCGGCCGCCGAGCAGGCGGGCGTGCCGCTGATGGCCGTGATGGGCGACGACGCCGAGGGCCGGGAGGCCCCCCGGCTGGATCAGCTGGCCGCAGATGTCGAGCCGATCGCCGCCTACGTCGAGCGCAAGCCGGACGATGAAGCGGTCATCCTCTACACATCGGGGACCACCGGGGCGCCCAAGGGTGCGGTGCTCACCCAGCTCAACATGACGATGAACGCCATCGTGACGGCCACCTCGGTGGTGATGCTCACGATGGACGACGTCATCCTCGGTTGCCTGCCGCTCTTCCATTCCTTCGGCCAGACGTGTGCGATGAACGCGGGCTTCTTCGCCGGGTCCACCCTCGTGCTGCTGCCCCGGTTCGACGGTGCGGCCGCCCTTGATCTGATCGTGGCAGAGCAGGTCAACGTGTTCATGGGGGTGCCCACGATGTACATCGGCCTGCTCGCCGCGGCGCGCGAGGATGACCGCAGGCCGGTCCTGCGGATCGCCGTGTCCGGCGGTGCCAGCCTGCCGGTCGCGATCATCGACACGGTGGCCGAGGTCTTCGGCGCCGACATCTACGAGGGTTACGGGTTGAGCGAGACCTCACCGGTCGCGACGTTCAACCAGCCGGTCTTCGGGCGGAAGGCGGGCACGGTCGGTCGGGCCGTCTGGGGTACCGACGCAGCGATCGCCGCGGCCGAGATCGAGGACCGGATCGAGCTGCTCCCGCAGGGCGAGGTGGGAGAGGTGGTGCTGCGCGGGCACAACATCTTCGCCGGCTACCTGAACAATCCGCAGGCGACCGCGGCGGTGCTGGTGGACGGCTGGTTCCGATCGGGTGACCTCGGGGTGATGGACGAGGACGGGTTCCTGTCCATCGTCGACCGCAAGAAGGACCTCATCATCCGCGGCGGGTTCAACGTCTATCCCCGCGAGGTCGAGGAGGTGCTGGCCGGCCACCCCGGCGTCGCTCAGGTCGCGGTCGTCGCCGTGCCGGACAGCCACCATGGCGAGGAGATCTGCGCGGTCGTGGTGCGCTCACCGGAGGGTGGTGAGCTGGATGCCGAGACCCTGATCGAGTGGTCGAAGGACCGGCTCGGACGCCACAAGTACCCCCGCCGCGTCGAGTTCTTCGAGGCGTTGCCGCTCGGCCCGTCCGGGAAGGTGCTGAAGCGCCAGTTGGTCAAGGAACTCTGACCCGACCGGCGCAACCGGCCGCTCCGCCGAGTGTGTCCGATTTGTGCTTGACGCCGCGGCGGTGGTCACGCACAGTTAGCGGTCTGGGGAGGCCTTGCCATGAGAAGAACCACCGTGTGTGCCATTGCCGCTGTCCTTCTGCTGGCCGGCGGCTGCGCGTCAGGCGTCAGCGGCACCCCGGCGGTAGGAACCGCCGCGGTCGCAGCCACCTCTACGTCGGCCGGGACCACCCCGTCCAGCACGGCCACGTCCACGCCGGTCACGACTGATACCCCGGTCGCGTCCGATGTCTCGGTCCCGGACTCCACTGGGCCGGACTCCACTGCTCCGGACACCTCGGCCACCGAGACCGACGCCACCGAGACCGACGACACCGCCGCGAGCACCGACGGAACGCTCGCCAGCGGCGTGACCATCGAAGAACTGGCAGATGACCTGGATGCCGCACAGCAGGTCGTCGACGGTTTCTGGGCCAAGCACTGGACCGACTACTACACCGGCGAGTACCAGCCACCGACGGTGGTGGGCCTGTACGACGGCACCGACGAGGAGAACGCGCCGACCTGTGACGGCGAGCCGCTCGAGTCGTACAACGCGTTCTACTGCGTGTCGGAGGACTACGTCGCCTGGGACGCCAGCCTGCTGGTGAACGGCGCCGACCTGATCGGTGATTCGTGGGTGTACCTGGTGGTGGCGCACGAGTGGGGGCACGCGATCCAGGCCCGCCTCGAGGACAACCTGGTCGCGACCGCCGAGGAGTTGCAGGCCGACTGCCTCGGTGCCGCTGCGATGTACGGAGCCGTGGCGGACAAGACGCTGAAACTGGAGCCCGGTGACGACCAGGAGCTGATCGGGTCGCTGACCACGCTCGCCGACCAGATGCCCTGGACGATGGCGTCCGATCACGGTGACCCCTTCCAGCGGGTCGAGTGGTTCACCAAGGGCCGCAACGGCGGCGTGCCCGCCTGCTTCGAGCCGGCCTGACACCCGACAAGACCCACCCGACGCCGAGGACGCATCTCCGCCCGGCGACACAGCGCTGACCTGCCGGACCTGCGGTACGGGTTCTGGCACCCTGGCGATCGGGCGACTTCCGACATCGGTCGGCAACCTGCGGGACGGTCGGTACGTCCTGACGTCGGTACGTCCTGACGGCTGCACGCAGGACGCGAAACGAACGAAACGAGGAAACGCATGCGAGCCCGATACCTGGTCACCGGACTGGTGGTGGTCCTGGCCGTGGTCACCGGGGTCCTGATCTATCAGGGCAATCAGACCGACGCCGCGAGCTCATCGCCACTCACCGTGACGCAGACCTCGACCGCAGCGGGCACGCCCACCGATACCTTCGGCCGTGACACCGCCGCTGCGACGGAGTCGCCGGTGGATGTCCCGGCCGGCGACCGGCCGCCGACCAATGTCCCGATGACGAAACTGGCGCCCGGGGACAAGGCACCGCAGTTCATCATCTTCTCCTTCGACGGTGCGGGCTCGCACCAGCGGTGGAACGAGTTCATGGCCGCCGCCGAGCCGACCAACTCACGGTTCACCGGATTCCTGTCCGGCATCTACCTGCTCGGTGACCCGGCCAAGGACGCCGGCGTCTACATCGGACCGGGCCACGCACCGGGCAAGGCCTCGATCGGTTACGGCGGCCCGGAAGAAGAGATCGTCACCGAGGTCAACGATCTCAACCTCGCGTACTCCAAGGGCCACGAGATCGGCACCCATTACAACGGCCATTTCTGCGATGACAACCTGCCGGGCGGCAACCAGTGGAGCACCGCCGATTGGACCGACGAACTCGACCAGTTCTTCACGTTCATGAAGGACTGGAAGACGCTAAACGGCTACACCGACGCGCCTGACCTGAAGGTGCCCGTGGAGTCGATCAAGGGCGGGCGCACCCCGTGCCTCACCGGTTCGCTGGAGGTCCTGACGCCCGCGTGGAAGAAGTTCGGCATGACCTACGACTCGTCGATGCCGGCGCCGTACTCCGGCATTGCCTGGCCGGAGAAGGTCGACGGCATCTGGGAATTCTGGATGCCCACCGTCTACTCGCCTGGCTTCGACAGCACGACGATGGCGATGGATTACAACTTCTGGTTCAAGTTCAACCAGGGCCAGGACGAGCCGGAGACAGCACCGGAATTGCGCGGCATCGTCAAGAGCACCTACGACTTCATGTACGACCAGGCGTACAACGGGAACCGGGCGCCCGTCCTGATCGCCAATCACTTCAACAAGTGGAATGGCGACTCCTTCAACCCGCCGGCCATGGATTTCATGAAGGAGAAGTGCGGCCAGCCGGACACCTACTGCGCCACCTACCAGGACGTCATCGCCTGGATGGAGATGCAGGATCCCGAGGTGCTGGCCGCACTCCAGGCACAGCCCGCGGTCGCGGGTGTCGCGCCCTGACCTGACGCCTGACGGTCGGTATCTGTTGTTGATCGCCGCCGGGTACGGGTGATGCTTCGAATCGAACATCACCCGTGCCCGGCGTCATCGCGTCAGCCCTGTGCGGCTTCTGCCCGGTCGGCGTTCGCGTTGATCGCATCCCGCAGCCAGCCGGCGAGCCCCGGCGCCACGTCGTTGTAGGTCTTGGCGAAACGTTCGTCGGCGACGTACATCTCGCCCAGTCCGCGGTGCATCGGGTAACCGCAGTCGTAGAACCTCTGGATCGATGCCCGGTGTTCCTCGGCCAGCGCCATGGCCTGCTCGCTGTCGGCCGCTGCACCGGAGGTCATCGCCTCCGCCAACCTGCGGTTGAGGTCGTCACCGGCCTGCTTGATCTCGATCCACTGCTGCTTGCTGAAGGTGGCGGTCCGCGCCTGGGATTGGGCCCAGGCGTCCGTGTCACCCCAACGCTGCTCCGCCTCCTTCTCGTAGTCCTCGCTGTAGGTGGGCCCGAAGATCTCGAATTTCTCTTCGGGCGTCAGCTGGATACCCATGGTGAATGCCTCCATTTCTCTCTCGACCGCCGAGACCATCGACTGCAGCCTGCTGATCCGGTTGTTGAGCAACTCACGCTGCCGCGCGAGATGCGCGGACGCGTCTGCGCCGGGATCGCTGAGAATGGTCGCGATGTCATCCAGGGAGAAGCCGAGTTCGCGGTAGAACAGGATGTGCTGCAGCCGTTGCAGATCACCGTCGGAATAGCGCCGGTAACCGGCTCCGCTGCGATCCTCCGGCTCCAGCAGCCCGATCTGGCCGTAATGGTGCAACGTCCGGACCGTCACACCTGCCAGGTCGGCGACCTGCCCGACCGAATAACTCATGCCTGCTCCCTGGTTGGATGTCCGGACCGGTTGGCCGGACATCACGAGAATGCAGCCTGACGTTACGTCAGGGTCAAGACGTTTCAGGAGTGAGGTCGTAGACCGTCATCCCGCCGACCGTGGTCGCGGTGAAATTGGCCTCGACCCAGGATGCGATATCCGAGCCGGAACCCGAGCCCGGTCCGCCCGGGCCGCCGCCGAATCCGCCGCTGATGAAATAGCCGATGTCCCCGTCGGCGACGTACTGCTGGAACTGCTGCAGCGTGGGTGAGGGGTCGCTGCCGGTGAAACCGCCGATCGCCATGATCGCCCGATCGGTACCGAGGATGAGCCCGGCAGCCGACTGCGCGCCGGTGGTGGCCGCCGCCCACCGGCTGTCCGTGGCCTCGAGCAGGGCGACCAGATCGCTGCTGACGGTGGTCGCGCCGCCGCCCGGCATCCCGGCCGGCAACTGTGTTCCGGCCGGCAACTGGGTTCCGGAGGGCAGCTGCGTTCCGGAGGGCAGCTGTGTTCCGTCCGGCAGCTGGCCACCGTTCGGCAGTGTGAGGTCCTCGGGCAGCTCACTGCCGCCCGGGAATTGTCCGGTTCCACGGCCGCCGCCGAAGCCACCCATGCCGCCCATCGCAGAGCCGCTCGGACCGGATGTGGGGATCGAACCCGAGTGCGGGGTCGCCGCCGTCCCGACGGTGTAGGCGGCAGTGCCGCTGACCGCGGTCAGCGACCCGACGAGGAGTCCGATGACGGCCAGCCGGCGAAGCCGGGCGAACGACGCCACCAGCAGTCCGGCACCGATGAGGGATCCGACCAGGACGAGCCAGCGCAGCCACGGCAGCCATTCCGGATCGCGACCGAGCAGGACGAACGACCAGATACCGGTGGCGGCGATCATCGCCGCCAGCACCGCGCGGCCGAACACCGAGCCGCGGGCACGCCAGAGTTCCCGTCCGGAGCTCGCCACGACTGCTGCGATCGCCGGTGCCAGGGCGACCGCGTAGTAGGGGTGGATGGTGCCCTCCATGAACGAGAACACGCCGGCGGTGACCAGCAGCGTCCCGCCCCACAGGATGAGGGACGCCCGGATGCGGTCGGTCCGCGGGAACCGGCGGGTGAACCAGAGCCCGGCGACAAGACCGATCAGAGCCGCTGGGATCAACCACGAGATCTCCGTGCCGAACGCCGAGCCGAACATCCGGCCGATGCCGGTCGACCCGCCGAAGCCGCTGTTGCCGCCCATTGCGCCGACGGTTCCGGCGCCGCCTGCGGCACCCGCGGGAACGGCATCGCCGGGAGCAGCACCGCCTGCAGGGCCACCGCCCGAGTTGCCGAAGATCCGGCCCAGGCCGTTGTAGCCGATCGCCAGTTCCCACAGCGAGTTCGTCTCACTGCCCCCGATGTACGGGCGGGCGTCGGCCGGCCAGATCGCGACCAGCGCCACGTACCACCCGGCCGACACGACCACGGCCCCCGCCGCGGCGAGCAGATGCCAGATCCTGGTCCACAGGCCGGAACGGCCGGCGACCAGGTACGCGACGCCGAACGCCGGGAGCACCAACAGGCCTTGCATCATCTTTGTCAGGAAGGCGAAACCCACGGCAGCACCGGCCAGCAGCAGCCAGCGCAGTGCTGTGCGGCCGGCTGGTGCCTCGATGGCCCGCACGACACAGTAGGCGGCCACGGTCAGCAGCAGGACGAGCAGCGCATCCGGATTGTTGAACCGGAACATCAGCGCTGCAACGGGTGTCAGGGCCAGGAGCGCACCGGCCACGAGTCCCGCGGCGGGCCCGGACCACCGTTTGACCGTTGCGTACAGCACGGCCACCGTGCCGACGCCCATCAAGGCCTGCGGCAGCAGCATCGCGAAGGAAGAGAAGCCGAGGACGCGGGTGAAGAGCACCATCACCCACAGCGAACCGGGCGGTTTGTCGACGGTGATCGCATTCCCGGAGTCCAGGGAGCCGAAAAGCCAGGCCTTCCACGATTCGGTACCGGCCTTGACGGCAGCGGCGTAGTACTCGTTGGCGTACCCGGAGGCCGACAGGTTCCAGAGGTAGAGCACGGCGGTGCCCGCCAGCAGTGCCCACAGGGCGGGTCGGGCCCACCTGGGCTCGTCCGGCGGACCGAACACGATCCGTCGCCACCTGCTGGT
The DNA here is from genome assembly GCF_052976845.2 of Nakamurella sp. GG22. Taxonomy (NCBI): domain Bacteria; kingdom Bacillati; phylum Actinomycetota; class Actinomycetes; order Nakamurellales; family Nakamurellaceae; genus Nakamurella; species Nakamurella sp. GG22. The sequence goes on from NZ_JBRIIO020000008.1 coordinate 110,144, forward strand.
CGGCGTCCCGCCGCCGGAAGTCCGGGGAGTCGGCGGGCCCGGCGGGATCGGCGGCGGGGCAGCGGAAGCCGCCGGGGCGGGGGCGGTCGCCGGCAGGGCGGGATCGGTCAGCACTTCGTTCATCGAGATCGTTCCTTCGGTAGCTGGTGGCGTCATGGCGGGGGAGTGGGTGCTGTTCATCGGGCGACCGCAGCGCGCCGGAAGACCCAGCCCCGCAGCAGGAGGAACCTCACCGTGGTGGCGACCAGGTTGGCCGCGACGAGGACCCCGATCTCCAGCAGGCTGCCGGGGTCCGGATCGGAAAGGTGGAGCAGCGCAAGCGATCCGCTGGTGATGGCCAGGCCCAACAGGAAGATTCCGAAGCCCTGGAACTGATGTCGCACGGCACCGGCCCGGCCCCTGATGCCGAATGTGACGCGACGGTTGGCGGCGGTGTTGCCGATCGCCGTCAACGCCAGGGCGAGGAGGTTGGCCACCTGCGCGCCGGCGAACGAGCGCAGCATCAGGTAGAGCACGAGGTACGCCAGCGTGCTCAGCACGCCGATGGCCGCGAATCTGACCACCTGCCGGGTCATTCCCGTTGGGACCCCGGGTGTCTCGGCATCCAAGGGTGCCCTGCCCAGCTGGCGCCGGACCTGGGTCAGTGGCAGCGAACCGGTCGCGAGGGCCCTGGCCACCCGCGCGACGCCGAGCAGATCCTGCCGTGCGGTGCTGACGATGTCGACCCTGGAATCAGGGTCGTCGACCCAGTCCACCGGAACCTCGTGGATACGCAGATCACTGCGTTCGGCCAGGATCAGCAGTTCGGTGTCGAAGAACCACCCGGTGTCCTCGACGAGCGGCAGCAGTTGCGCGGCAACAGGTCCGCGGATTGCCTTGAATCCGCATTGGGCGTCCGAGAACCGGGCGGCCAGTGTGCCACGCAGGATCAGGTTGTAGCAGCGCGAGATGAACTCGCGTTTAGGCCCGCGGACCACCCTGGATCCGCGATGCAGTCGGGTGCCGATGGCCAGATCCGAGTGGCCGCTGATCAGCGGGGCGACGAGCGGCAGCAGGGCGGCCAGATCGGTGGACAGGTCGACGTCCATGTACGCGAGAACCCCTGCGTCGGAGTCGGTCCAGACGTGCTTGAGGGCCCGCCCCCGGCCCTTTTCGGTCAGATGGATGCTGCGCACCGTGGGCATCTCGACGGCGAGCTGATCGGCGATCGCGGCCGTGCCGTCGGTGGAGGCGTTGTCGGCGATGGTGATCCGGAAACTGAACGGCAACTCCGCGGACAGGTACTCGTGCAGCCGCAGCACCGCCGGGCGAAGGTCCTTCTCCTCGTTGTGGACGGGGATCGCTACGTCCAGGGCAACCGTTGTCGGCCGGCTCCCGGGCAGGAGTCCGTCGGGCGATGCACCGGAAGTGCCATCGGTCAGGGTGTGCGCGCTCATGATCAGCACGCTGCGCCACGGGACTGTGCCTGCCGCAGGCCGTTGCTGTGACCGCCCTGTGCGGCAGCGGGAACCAGCCGCTAGCCCTTGCGCCAGCACCCCGCGTGGGCCACCGCGCGGAAGCCGACGGCCTCGTTCACGTCCAGCATGTGCCGGTTCTCCTCGGCATTGAACGTCGAGATCTGCGGCGGCAGTGGATCGAACTCGTTGAGCGTCAACAGGTTCGCTGCCTTCAACAGCATGCCGAGGCGGTGGCCGCGGTGTCCATGGAGGACCAGCGTGTCGCCCTGGTGCGCGAGTCGGCTCCGGTCCTCGGGCACCGTCAGGTCGCTGAACCCGACCAGCCGGCCCGTCGCGCGATGCTCGACGGCGACGGTCAGCAACGTGCGCCCGCTGTCCCGAGCGGAGGACTCGAGTTCTTCGAGGCGTTCCGGGGTCCACTTCTCCTCGTCGATGACGAGACCGGCAGCGGGTGCGTCGGTGGACATCCTGGCGTGCAGGGTCACCATGTCGGCCACCCGCTCGGCCGGCGTCCGACCTGTCCAGCTGAGCAGCGCGTACTGCTCGCCGACGGCCGCGGTGATGTCGGCGGACAGCTGCCGCAGGTGGGCCGTGTCGACCGGCAGCGGAAGGAAGCTCACCCGTTCCACCTGTTCGAGCCGATAGCCGCGACGGAGCAGGAACCGCACCCCGCTGTCCTCGGTCGACAGGTCACCGAAGCCGGTCGGGGCGGCGACCCGGTCGCCACCGGGAAGGGGCTGGTGCAGGGCCTCCACCTGCAGGATCGGCCGTCCCGACCGCGCCGCGATCGACTCGACGTGCTCGAAGAGTGCCGACCCGATACCGCGCCGGCGGAAGCCGGGAAGTACCTCGGCGGCCATCCATGAAGATACCGCGCCCGGCGCGCTCGACCAGTCGATGACCGACCTGCCCACGATGTGGCCGTCCACCCGCGCGACGAAGATGCGCTTCGGCTCGAAGGCGGTCCGGTAGGCGGGGAGCAGTTCGGTGGGCGTCACGGCGAGTGCATCGGTGCCGAGGGTCGAGGTCTCGATGGCGTTCCGGACGTGCACCATCTCGATGAAAGCGGCTGCTGCCGGCTCGCCCAGGGTGGCGGGCACCGTCAACTCTTCGATGTCGAACGTCGTTGCCAGCATTGCGCTGCTCCCCGCAGTTCGGACGGGCCGGTCGCCCGCATCCGACGATCACAGCGCAGGTGACACCCGTAGGGCAACGGGATTTGCGGCGTGCGGCACCACGGTGCCGGCTCAGTGACGGCGGTGATCCACCCGGGCGGCGCGATGCCCGAACCGCGGCTTGCGGAAGCCGCTGGCCTCGATCAACCGAACGACGCGGTACCGGTGACCCCGCCACGGTTCGAGCAGTTCGAGCATGCCGTCGTCGTCCGTCCGGCGGCCCGCCAACGCCCAGCCGACCAGTGCGGACAGGTGGAAATCGCCGACGCTGACGGTGTCGGGATCGCCGTGCGCGCGTTGGACGATCTCGGCGGCCGTCCAGATCCCGATGCCGGGCACCGTCCGCAGCGCCGAGATCACCGCCGGGCCGCCGCGGCCGCGCTGCACCGTCCGCTCGAGGCCGGCGGCCACCCTGGCCGCCGCGCCGACCGTCGCCGCCCGACCCGGGTCAACGCCCGCGAGATGCCATTCCCAGGAAGGAATCCGCCCCCATTCGGCCGCCGACGGCGGGACCCGCATGCCGTCCGGCGCGGGCCCGGGTGGTACCGAGCCGAAACGGGACACCAACTGGCGGAACGACTGTCGTGCGTCCGCGCCGACCACCCGCTGCTCCAGGACAGCGGGAACGAGGGACTCGAACACCAGGCCGGTACGCGGAACGTGCAGTCCCGGGACCATCCGCCGGGTGCGGTCCAGCAAGGGGTGGCCGCTGCAATCGAGTTCCGACCAGTCGTCGCCGTCGCCCAGCATCGACGGGAGCTGGGAGATCGCCCACTCCACACCGTCGCCCCAGGCGGTGGCCTGGATCCCCGCGTGTGCGGCGAGGTGCATCGTCATCGGCCCGAGCGGGGTCAGTCCGGTCCGCCAGACGCCGGTGCCGTCCACCCGCATCGTGGGATCACCACTGCCGCGGCGCAACGGGGCAAGGGTGCGTCGCAGGTCGACCGGGTACGGCGGGTTCCACCCAGTGCTGACCGGCCCGGCCGCGGGCCGGGTTTCCGCATCGGTCACCTATCCAGCTTGCCAGGGGTAGGACGGTGACCGTTCCGGACAGCCGAGTGCTCGCGCCGACTGAAGGCTGTCAGGCTTCGGCCAGATCGATCCGCCTTCACCACCAGTAGTTGTCCTGCGCGACGTAGGGCTGTTCCAGTGCGGCGACCTCGTCCTCGCTCAGGTTCACGTCGAGGGCCGCCACCGCGTGCTGCAGATGATGCGGTTTGGTCGCGCCGACGATCGGGCAGGAGACCGCCGGTTTTGACAGCACCCACGCGAGCGCGATCTGCGCCATCGGGACGCCTCGAGCTTCGGCGATCTTCTGGATCGCATCGACGACCGGCTGGTCCACGTCCCGGTCGAAGGCTTTGGCCACCGCGTCGGCCGACGACCGGGCGGTTTGCTCACCCCACGGCCTGGCCGCCCGGCCCTTCGCCAGCGGTGAGTACGGGGTCAGCCCGACCCCCTGGTCGAGGCACAGCGGGATCATGTCGCGCTCCTCTTCCCGGCGCAGGACGTTGTACTGGTCCTCCATCGCCGAGAAGGTCGCCCAGCCGTTCGACCGGGCGGCGTACTGGATCTTGGCGAATTGCCATGCCCACATCGACGAGGCGCCCAGGTACCGCACTTTCCCGGCCCTGACCACGTCGTCCAGTGCCTGCATGGTCTCGTCGACCGGCACCTGGTCATCGAACCGGTGGATGTAATAGACATCGACGTAGTCCGTGTCCAAGCGCCGCAAGGACGCATCCAACTGTTCCAGGATTGCCTTCCGGGAAAGCCCGCTGCCGCCGGGTCCGTCGTGCATCTTGCCCCAGACCTTGGTGGCCACGACGATGTCCTCGCGTCGGGACTACTTCTTGATGGCGCGCCCGACGAACTCCTCGGACGTGCCGGCCTGGTAGCCGTTGGCGGTGTCCCAGAAGGTGACACCGAGTTCGACCGCCTGCTGGAAGAACGGCGCGGCGGCGTCCTCGTCCAAGGTCCATCCGTGAAGTCCGGTCGCGGCCTTCCCATAACTCATGCAGCCCAGGCCGATCCGGCTCACCCGCAAACCGGATTGACCCAGACGCGAGTACTCCATGACAAACCTCCCACGCCGGTGCCCTGACCTGAGCTGCCGCCGATGTCATCCGGCAACAACGTCGACCCAGTGTAGATATCCGCCCCCCATTTGGCATGGTGCATTGCGGATCATCGCGGGCGTTGATCCGACTCTTGCCCGCAACCCATGATTCTGCTCGGGCCGAACCTCAGCGGGCGGGATCGGGCCCGAGCTTCGCGACCAGTCGGCCGACGCCATCGGCGACCGCCGTGGAGGACTGCTGCGTGCGCTCGGCTATCTGCCGGTTGGTCAGGCCCTCGCCGATGAGGTCGAGCATGGTGGTCTCCTGGCCGGTGAGAGGGGCTGTGTCCGTTGACGATTCGCTCCGTGCACGGAGGTGGTTAATCAGTGCGGCCGTCGCCCGGCCGTCCAGCATGGAGCGGCCGGCACCGACGGCACGGACGGCGTCCACCAGTTCCATTCCCTTGACGTCCTTGTGCAGGAAGCCCGCGGCGCCGGCCAGCAGTGCCTCGGTCATGGCCGGCTCATCGGTATAGGACGTCAGCATCAGGCAGTGCAGGTCCGGCATCAGCGTGAGCAGTTCACGGCACAGCCCGATCCCGTCGCCGTCCGGGAGTCGCACGTCGAGCACCGCGACGTCAGGGGCCGCCGCCGGTATCAGCGCCAGCGCTTCGGCCACCGACGCCGCCTGCCCGACCACCGTGATGTCCGGCTCCTCGTCGAGCAATTCGGTGACCTGCCGGCGGACGGCGGGGTGGTCGTCGACCACGAAGACGCGCAGTGTGGGTGTGGTCCGCGGCCTGGGTTCCCGGACCGAAGGAGGCAACGTCAGGACGACTGTGGTGCCCATGCCGACCGCGCTGCCGATCGTCAGTCGCCCGGACTCGGCGCGGGCGCGGTTCCGCATCGCCAGCAGGCCGAGATGCCCTGCCCCGGCGTCCAACTGCGCGGATCCGACGCCGTCGTCGGTCACGGCGATGGTGACGGCATCTTCGCCGTCGGTGAGCCGGATCGTGACGGTTCCGGCGGCGGCGTGCTTGCGCACGTTCACCAGTGCCTCCCGCACGATGCGGTACGCCGCCGCCTTGGTCGCCGGCGCCAGGGTGACGTGGGTGTCCCCGAGCACGGTCGCGGTGGTGCGGGTGCCGGTGAACATGCCGTCCGCCAGGTTTCGTACTGCGACACCGAGGCCGTTCTCGAAGTCCGGCGCGGTGACAGCGACGATCAGTGTGCGGAGTTTCTCGACGGCCGTCTCCAGCGTCGCGATGATGTCCTCGCCCTGCTCGGGATCGCTGAATCCATCCTGCGTCCTCATCAGGTCCAGACGCATCATCGCCGAGATGATGATCTGCATCGGCTCGTCGTGGATGGCCTCGGCGAGCATGGATCGCTCGCGCGACTCGGTCTCCGCCAGGTGATCGAGCAGTCGGCGCTGGTCGTCCTCGGCCCGCGCCCGCGCCCGCCGCTCCGCGATGGCGGATCCCATGCTGTCCGCCAGCACCTGGACGAGGTCGGCGTCGGCTTGTTCGAATCGATCGTCGAGGTCGGAACGGACGACGGAGAACAATCCCAGAGCGGTTCCGTCATGCCGGACGGGGGCAATGATGCTCTGTTCCGGCAAGTAGCCGGCATCGTCGGGGAACTCGCTCAGATAGGCGGGCCATTTCCCGTCATCGCCGATCGTGGAGATCATCTGCGAGCCGATGATCACCGCCTTCCGGATCTCGGATCCGGGTTCGATCGAGCGCGTCGACCGTCGGACCCCGGCGGCGAACTGCTCCTGGACTCTTTGATCGTGGTGAGCCACGACATCCCGTTCGATGGCCCGGCGGTCCGGTGTCAGGATGCGGAGAACGGCGCCCGACCGGAGCGCAACGCCCGCCAGTTCCACGATCATCGGGAAGACATCCGTTGCGCCGCCGCCGGACTCGGCCAGCGCGCCACTGGCCCTGCGGAGTAACGCCGCCCGTTCGTCGGCGGCCTGCCTGCGTGCCCGCTCGGCCTTTTCCCGCCCGATCACGGAATCGCTGACGTCCACGTGGGTGGCCATGGCATGCAGCAACCGGCCCTGGGTATCCACGACCGCACGCTGGTTGCTCTGCAGGTGGCGGACCTCCCCTGTCCTTCCGTGCCGTATCCGGTAGGAGGTCACGCATCGGCCGCCCTCGGCGCGCACAGCCGCCCACGCGCCCAGGGTATCGGCCCTGTCCGACGGCAGTATCAGTCCGGCGATCGCGGTGGCCGGATCGCCTGTCCCGCCGGTGGCACCGGCGTTCGCGCGGGCGGTGTCGATTCCGCACATGTCCAGCAGTTGCCGGTCCCATTGCCACCCGATCTGCCGGTCGTAGCGGGCCGTTCCGATCCGGCTGAGGCCGTGCAGGTACTCCAGCTCGAACTGGTGGAACCGCTGGTCGGTGACGTCCTCGCTGACCGACAGCACGCCGATGACGCTTCCGTCGTCGCCCAGGACGGGTCCGATGCGGATGCGGAAGTCGTGGCCGCGGACCGGGCTGGTGTAATCCAGGTCGACCGAAACCCGCTCCAGCGCAGCCAGATAGTGCCGCTCGAGGATCTGCCAGGCGCCCGCCGGGATCACGTCTCCCAGCAGCGCCCCGGGCAGACTGTCGGGGTCGAGGCCGTTCGCGCGGAGTGGATCGCCGATCGCCAGGACGATGCGGAGCTCTGTGTCGGCCATCAGGAACGCCTGGTGCGGAACGCTCTCGACGAGGCGCCGGTAGCGCAACTCGCTATCGGCGAGGGTCCGGTCCCCTGCGGTGGGATCCGTGGCGGCCGACGCGGTGGCGAGGCGTCCGATCGGGCTGTCCGAATCGGCGCCCCCGTTGCCGTCAGACATGCGGCCACGGTACGCGTCCCCGCCGCGGTGCCGGTGATGACCGGAAACCCTGACAGCCCAACGGTTTCAGCGCCTCGCGCACCCGCGGTCAGACGAATTCTCCGGTCACCACCCGGGCGGTGGCCCTCATGCACAACGGCCCAGTTCAGGTCACTGTCCGCCGCGGACCGATGCCCCCGATCGGACCTGCGAAGTATGTGCGGAGTCGGCCGTTGGGCCGCCGCGGGGTAGCCGGACGGTGAACGTCGTCTCGCCGGGTCGGCTCGCCACCGACACCGTGCCGCCGTGCGCGCCGACGACGGCCGCCACGATGGCAAGGCCGAGACCGGTCGATCCGGCCGCTCTCGACCGTGATGAATCGCCCCGCACGAAGCGGTTGAAGATCTCCGGCTGGAGGTCGGCCGGGATACCCGGACCGTTGTCGGTCACCGTCACGACAGAGAAATCGGGCTCCGTTCGCAGGCCGCTCCACACCGTCGTGCCGGGTGGTGTGTGGGTGCGTGCGTTGGCCAGCAGATTTGCCAGCACCTGATGCAGCCGGGCCGCATCGCCGAAGGTGGTAACCGGCTCCTCGGGCAGATTCATCTGCCAGCGGTGGTCGGGCCCGGCCACCCGGGCGTCGGAGACGGCGTCGACGACCACGAGTGTCAGGTCGACCTCCTCGTTCGACAGTGGTCGTCCGGAATCGAGGCGGGCGAGCAGCAGCAGGTCGTCGACGAGCGTCGTCATCCGCTCGGATTCGGATTCGACCCGGCGCAACGCGTGTGCGACCCCGACAGTGTCGTCCTCCTCCCGGCGCGCGAGTTCGGCGTAACCGCGAATGGCGGCGAGTGGGGTTCGCAGCTCGTGCGACGCGTCGGCGACGAATTGCCTGACCCGCATCTCGGACGCCTGCCGGGCGACCAGCGCACCGGAGACGTGGCCCAGCATCTGGTTCAGCGCGGCGCCGACCTGGCCGATCTCGGTCCGGGTGTCGGTATCCCGCTCCGGAACCCGCACCCCGAGGTCCACCTCGCCGCGATCCAGCGGCAGGGTGGAGACCTGCCGGGCGGTGGCCACCACCCTGTCGAGCGGGCGCAGGGCGTGCCGGACGATGAGGAAGACGACGAGAACACCGAGCAGCAGGGCGATTCCGGTGACGATCGCCATGATGATGCCCAGTTGCACGATGGATGCCTGCACGGATGCCAGTGGCACGCCGCTCACCACGACCGAGCCGTTGGGCAGCGGGCTCGCCACCGCGCGGTAGTCGCCCACGCCGTCGATGGTGACGGTGTGTGCGGTGCCGTCGGTCGGCAACGAGGCGATGGCCGCTTCCGACGACGCAGGCACTGCGGCGCAGTTGGGGGTGTTCTGATCGGTCAGCGTCAGGATGCCGGCCGAAACCACCTCGTCGTCGAAGACGAGAGCGGACAGGCCGCCCAGTGTCTGCCCGGGTCCGAACCTTCCAGCCCCGCCATCGCAGTCGAACACGTTGCCCGGCAACGGGACGTCGTCCCGCGAACGCTCGGGACCGATGGCGAATCTACTGACTTGCCGTGCCTGGTTGTCCACCTGCGCGACAAGGTAACGGCTGAGGAAGATCTCGGTGGAGACGGCGACCACACCGCAGACGACGGTGATCAGGACGACGATGCCGACGGTCAGTTGGGTGCGAAGGGTCAGCGGGCGGCGGGTGCGGCGCTTCTCCGTTGCTGCCTGCGGTGCGGCATCACGGCGCTGGCTTGAGGACATAACCGAAGCCCCTCATGGTGTGGATCATCGGTTCGCGGCCGGCGTCGATCTTCTTGCGCAGGTACGAGATGTACAACTCGACGATATTGGCCTGGCCGCCGAAATCGTAATTCCACACACGGTCGAGGATCTGTGCCTTGGACAGCACCCGTTTCGGGTTGCGCATCAGGAATCGCAACAATTCGAATTCGGTTGCGGTGAGGGTGATCTGGTCGTCACCGCGGCGGACCTCACGGGAATCTTCGTCCAGCACCAGGTCGCCGACCACGATGGTGGCCGAATCGGTGGTCAACGCAAGGGAGGAGCGGCGCAACAGCGCGCGCAGTCGCAGCACCAGTTCCTCGATCGAGAACGGCTTTGTCACGTAGTCGTCGCCACCGGCAGTGAGCCCGGCGATCCGGTCGCTCACGTCGTCCTTCGCGGTCAGGAACAGCACCGGCATCCGCTCGATATCGGCCCGGAGCCGGCGGAGCACCTCGAGACCGTCGACGTCGGGGAGCATCACATCGAGCACGACGAGGTCCGGTTTGAACTCGCGGGCGGCCGCGATGGCGGACATCCCGTCGGCGGCGGTCCGGACCTGCCAGCCCTCGTAGCGCAGCGCCAGACCGACGAGTTCGGACAGTGTGGGTTCGTCGTCGACGACGAGAACCCGGATCGGCCGGCCGTCGGGTCCGCGGAGTGCGGCACGGTCCACGGGTGCTCCCGCGCTGGAGAGGGGGCTGCTGATGCTCATGGTGACCGATACTCGGCGCCGGCAGTGTGCCCCGTCTAGGTCTGAGCTGTGTGCTTGCTGTGCGCCCTGCGCTACCTGGGGTGATCGGCGGCGCTCCGTGAATTCAGGACTCAGGTCGCGAAGACCTGACCGCCGCTGACCGTGACGGGGACCTCGGCGAGCGGCTGCAGAGCAGGGGGGTTCTCCACTGCTCCGGTCTGCACGTTGAACTTGGATCCGTGGCACGGGCAGCCACCGTTCGCCGCCACGGTGCAGCCCTGGTGGGTGCAGATCGCGGTGTGGGCAACGACGGAGCCGTTCGCGGCGGCCAGCAACAACGGCCCCGACGGTCCCTCGACGACGACCGATCCGGCTGATTCGACGTCCGCGACGGTCGCCAGGGACTTGCCGGCCGGAGTCGACTCGGCGGCGGAGGATGACGCCGCGGTCGACGACTCGGCGGGAGAGGACTCGGCGGTCGAGGACTCTGCGGTCGAGGATGCTGCGGTCGAGGATCCTGGGGCGGATGACGAAGCGGTCGACGATGCTGCGGCGGACGAGCTGCCCGCGGCGGAGGTCGCCGCCGGCGTCGAGCTGTCCGTCGCCGCCGAATTGGAACCGCAGGCGGCCGCGGCGGCCAGGACGGCGGTTCCCGAGGCGGCGAGGACGGTGCGGCGGGGCAGCGTGCGTGGCTCTGGGGTCACGGGTGGATCCTCCGGGTGGCTTCGGTCGTCGCGCCGACACAGGCGCGACCGACCGGGGCGGACTTGCGGACACTTCCACTCGGATACTCGTTGTAACACCTCGAGATGGTTCGAATCGACGGCCGGAGTTTACGTATTCGTCATCCCGGGCGTGGAATCCGCCCGGCTCCCCGGCCGGTGCAGGGGTCTGCCGGCGGCGGGTCCGATCGGGCCGGAGCGTCGCCGGTCATGCACAGTGGGCGGATGAATGGGCGGACGAAACTGAAGATCCTGGCCGGCTGCCTGGCCGGGGTGACCACGACCGCGGTGGCCGGCGGGCTCGCCACCGACCCCGACGGGCCGTACTACCGGACGCTCGAGAAGCCGTCCTGGCAGCCGCCACCCCCCGTCTACGGCATCGTCTGGACGCCCCTGTACGTCGATGTCGCGCTGTCCGCCGGGCACGCGATCGCCCGGCTCGGGGACGAGCACCGGGTGCGGGAGCAACGCTCGTTGATCGCGGCCCTCGGCATCAACCTGGCCCTGAATGCCGGGTGGTCGTGGCTGTTCTTCCGCTTCCGCCGGCCATGGGTGGCGGCGGCCGAGTGCGCGGTGTTGACCGCGAGTTCGGCCGATCTCGTCCGCCGGGTGGGCGCCGCGGATCGCCGCGCCGGCATCGCGCTGGCGCCGTACCCGGCGTGGTGCGGCTTCGCCACCGCGCTCACCGTGGCCATCGCCCGCCGGAACCCGCTGTCCGCGATCAGGAAACGGCTCGGCTGAAAACACTCCCGAGTCGGCTGCACGCAGCCGACTCGGGGTAGCCGTACTCCGCGCGACGGTTGACGGCGAAACGGGTTATCGTGCGAAGAGAAGTGTGGCGCCCGTCACCCAGCGGGTGCCGCGCCGATCGTCCCACTGTGATCACCGCGTCCCTGGAGGCGTGCCGATGCCTCGGTCCAGCGAACCGCGCGTTCGCTCCGTTGTGGTGCACGGGCACCGGCGGGCCTTCGTGGTGGCCGGTCGCGGCCCAGCCCTCCTCCTGCTGCACGGCCTGGGCTGCGACCACACCACGTGGAACCCGGTACTGCACCGGCTGGCCCGACGGTTCACCGTCGTCGCCCCGGATCTGCTCGGGCACGGAGCCTCTGCCAAGCCGCGGGCGGATTACACGCTGGGCGGGTACGCCAACGGTATGCGAGACCTGTTGGCACTGCTGGAGATCGAACGGGCCACGGTGGTCGGCCACAGTTTCGGCGGCGGGGTCGCCATGCAGTTCGCCTACCAGTACCCGCAGTACACCGAACGGCTGATGCTGATCGCGCCCGGCGGGCTGGGCCGGGGTGTCAGCCCCGTGCTGCGTGGACTGACGCTGCCCGGAGCCGGCACGGCTCTTGCGGTCGCCGCCTCCCCGCCGGTGTTCGCGGTGGCCCGGTTCCTGGGCACCCGGGCGCACGCTGCGGGGCTGCCGGGTACCGCGGACCTGCCGGGTGCGCTGTCCGTGCTGGCCGGCAAGCACGATGCGCAGGAGCGGGCGGCGTTCCTGCACGTCCTGCGGGCGGTCGTCGACTGGCGCGGCCAGGTGGTGACGATGGCCGATCGTGCCTATCTGGCGTCGAACATGCCGACCTGCGTCATGTGGGGCGAACGGGACAGCGTCCTGCCGGTCCGGCACGCCGAACTGGCCAGGGCTGTCATTCCCGACGCCCGCATCGACATCGTGCCGGGAGCCGGGCATTTCCCGCATGAGGAGTTCCCGGACCGATTCGTCACGCTGCTGACCGACTTCATCCGCCGCACGGATCCTTCGGTGTATGACGTGCAACGGTGGCGGGGTCTGATCCGGCACGGCCGGACCCGGCCGATGCTGGTGTCCGGCGTGGCCCCGGCCGCCGCGGCGCTGGCCTGACGTCCCGGGCCGCTGTCCGACGGGTGCATGCCGTCAGACCGGCGGTCGGTCAGCCCGGCGGTCAGCCCCGCGGTCGGTCAGCGCGGTATTCGACCCTTCAGGGGTTGATTACTGACGCTCGGAGGCGGCCCGACGGATTCCCGTTGTCGTAGTGGCATCGGTACCCGGTGCACGATCGCCTCGCGCGCCGGGTCGAGCAGCAATTCGACTGCGCGCCTGCCCATCTCGAGGTGCGGAATGGCCACACTTGTCAGCTTCGGCGCCAGCCAGCAGGCGAGATCGGAATCGTCGAACGAGACGACCGAGAAGTCGTCCGGCACGCGGAGCCCGAAGTCCTGGCCGGCCTGGTAGACCCCCATCGCGATCCGGTCGTTGTAACAGATGAACGCCGTCGGCCGGTGACCGGCCGCGAGGTGGTCGTGGACCGCCTGTTGCGCCGGTTCCGGCCACCACAGGGTGTCGATGAAACCGGCGATGCGCGCATCGCTGCCGGCCAGTTCCTCTTCGATGCCGGCGCATCGTTCCACGGCGGCCACCACCGATCGCGGGCGCTCGCCGACCAGCACGATGCCGTCCCGGTGTCCGTGCCGCAGCAGTTCTGCCGCCGCTGCCCTGCCGCCCGCCTTCTCGTCCGGGATCACAGCCGGGAATTTCGTGCTGCTGCACAGGCAGTTGAGCAGCACCACCTGCTGTTCGCGCAGGATGCGCGACACCCGGACGTTCCGGGTGTACAGCGACGCATAGAGAAAACCGCCGACACCGCGGTCGAGCATGCTCTGTACCAGGCGTTTCTCGAGTTCGGGGTCACCCTCGGTCTCGCCGATGAACATCAGGTGGTCGTGCAACAGCGCCGACGCCATGCTGCCGCGGATGAGCTCACCCGCGAACGCCTCCGACGCGATGACGTCCGAGAGCAGCCCGATGGTCTGCGACAGGTTCGTCCGCAGGCTGCGGGCCAGCAGGCTGGGCCGGTAGTTCAGCTCCCTGGCCGCCTTCATCACCCGCTGCTCGGCATCGGAGGAGATCCGCATGTCGCGCCGGCCGGTCATCACGAACGACGCCGTCGTGCGGGACACCCCCGCGCGCTGGGCGACGTCCATCAGGGTGACCCTGGCAGCGCTCATCGGACGTCGGTCCTGATCCGGGTCCGAGGGCAGACGATCACCCTGCCATGGTGCCGCACGGGTGGCCTCGCACGGCGAACCCACGGCGGTGGGTCCGGATCTCCGGGCGCGGGCGGCATGCGGTGGCCACCGTCGGTCCGCTGTCCATCGTTGTCAGTCGTCGGTCAGTCCACGGGGTCAGTCGTCTCTTGGGTCAGTCGTCTGCGGGGTCTTCAGGCGGCGGGACGCACAGCACCGGCCGCGACGACCAGTGCAGCAGCTTGTGCGGGGTCGAGCCGAGGATGGCTCCGCGCAGCGGGCTCTCGCCGTAGGTACCGACGACGATCAGCCGTGCGTCGTGCTTGTCCGCGGCCGCCAGCAGTGCGGCCGCGGGCTTCTCGTCGACCAACTCGACGATGGACGGGACGCCGGCGGCCTTGGTCTGCTCGACGGCGTGCGCGAGTGCGGATTTGCCCTCCTCGGCGAGCGCATGGAGATGCTCGGCGAACTCTTCGCCCATCCGGCTGGGGGGTTCCGCGCCGTACACCAGCACCAGCTCGTCGTTCAGCAGCTTTGCCAGGTCGATGGCGTAGCGGAGCGCGCGCCGGGCGCCCGGCGACTCGTCATACCCCAGGACGATGCTCATCGGCCCTCTCCGTCCCTGTCGGTCGTCCCGGCCGACTTCTTGCCGGGGCCGGCGGCCAGCACCGGGTCCGCGACGCTGCGCTGCTCCTGCCAGTAGCGACCGTCCTTGATGCGCCAGAAGATCATGAACAGGATGCCGGCGACGAAGACGCCCACACCGATCACCAACGGCGGTCCGACGCCGAACCATGCCTCGCCGGTGTACGAGTTCTCCGGGTCGGACATGTCGATGATCGACTCGACCAGCAGCCAGAACAGCAGCACGGCGCCGATCACCGGCCCGACGCCGATCAGGATGAAGTTCTTCACGCTCTTGGTCAGCTCGTGCCGGTAGTAGATGGCACAGGCGATGCCGGTGAGGCCGTAGTAGAAGGCGATCAGCAGGGACAGCGCCGTGAGGGAATCGAACAGCGCGTTCTCGCTGATGTAGTCGACGACCAGATACCAGACGATGGCGATGACGGCCACGGTCCAGGTGGAGACATCAGGCGTGCGGAACCGGGGGTGGATATGGCCCATCGCCTTCGGCAGGGCGTGCCGGCGGGCCATCGACAGGCCGGTCCGCGAGGCCGGGATGATCGTCGTCTGGGTGGAGGCGATGGCCGACGTCGACACCGCCAGCAGCAGCACCCATGACCAGCCGCCCATCGCGCTGTCGGCGAGCGAGGCGAAGATCGCCTCCTCCTCTTCGGCGTTCTCGGTCAGGTAATCGACGCCTGCATAGGCGACCACGGCGATGGCGACGGACACGTAGGTCACCAGCAGCACCACGGTCGATGCGATCGCGGCCCGGCCCGGGGTCGAGCTCGCGCCCTCGGTCTCCTCGTTGAGATTGACCGCCGATTCCCAACCCCAATAGGCGAAGACCCCGAGCAGCAGCCCGCCGGTGAGCGCCGCGCCGCCCGCTCCGAACGGATTGAGCCAACCCCATTCGGGGGTCATGGATCCGAGTTCGCTCGTCCCGGAGAAGGCCGCGTAAAGGGCGGTCGCGGCGAACGCGATCAGCGCGATGACCTGGGCGATGATCAGGATGTCCTGAAAATGCGCCGACAGCTCTGTGCCGATCACGCAGATTGCCGTCATGACCAGGATCAGCGCGACGGTGAGAGCCCGGATCAGCCATTCGTTCTCGACCAGGTCGTCGGCGCCGATGGCCAGCAGGAAATAGGTGACGCCCACGTTCGCCAGTGAGCCGACGACGAGCACACCGGTCATACCGATCGCCCACCCGCCGATCCACCCGAACCAGGGACCCATTGCCCGCGTCACCCAGGAGAATGTCGTTCCGCAATCAGAATCGACCCGGTTGAGGTAGTAAAAGGCCGACGCGATCAACAACATGGGTACGAATGACGCCAACAATGCGCCCGGCGCATAGACACCGAGCAGTGCGACCATCGGCCCGATGATGGCGGCGAGCGAGTAGGCCGGGGACGTGGAGGCCAGCCCGATCACCATCGAGCTGACGAAACCGATGGCACCGGGTTTGAGCGTCGCCTCCGATGAACCGCTGTCCTGCAACGGGTCCGACGGTGGCGGGGTGGCAGCAGGTGGTGTGGCAGCGGGTTCAGTCGCCATCGTGTCCTCCACGCCAGACCCGGAGGGCCATGGCCTCGAGCGGTTCCCGACATCGCTCCGACGCGACGCTGACCCGCGTATCTGTTCTGCCCGGCGATACTGTCCGGTGAAGGGTCATAATGTCACTGCTGAGACCCATTTGCGCAAGGTCCGGTCTCTGACAGTCATTTTTCCGGCCGAAGGGTTCATCCATGCGAGTGTTGTTGGTGGGAGCGGGCGGCGTCGGCGGCTCGATCGCCCTGATCGCCGCTCGGCGGACGTTCTTCGAGGCGATGGTGGTCGCCGACTTCGATGCGGCAAGGGCGGCTCAGGTGGTCGAGATGACCGCCGACCCACGGTTTGTGGCCGCCCGCGTCGATGCGTCGGATGTCGACGCCGTTTCCGCGCTGCTCACCGAGCACCGCTGCGATGTCCTGATGAACGCGACCGATCCGCGTTTCGTCATGCCCCTGTTCACGGCGGCGCTGCGCGGTGGGGCGAACTATCTGGACATGGCGATGTCCCTGTCCAAGCCACATCCGACCGAGCCGTACTCGAAGACCGGCGTGAAGCTGGGCGATGAGCAGTTCGCGCTGGCCGACGAGTGGGAGGCCGCCGGTCAGCTCGCGCTGGTGGGCATGGGCATCGAGCCAGGGCTTGCCGACGTGTTCGCCCGCTACGCCGCCGACGAACTGTTCTCCGAGATCGAGGAACTCGGCGTCCGGGACGGCGCCAACCTCGCCGTGGCCGGCTTCGACTTCGCGCCCAGCTTCTCGATCTGGACCACGATCGAGGAATGCCTGAACCCGCCGGTGATCTACGAGAAGGACCGCGGCTGGTTCACGACGCCGCCGTTCAGTGAACCGGAGGTCTTCGAGTTTCCCGACGGCATCGGCCCGGTCGAGTGTGTCAACGTCGAGCACGAGGAAGTGCTGTTGATGCCGCGCTGGATCGACGCCGGGCGGGTGACGTTCAAGTACGGATTGGGCGAGGAATTCATCACCGTGCTGCAGGTACTGCACAAGCTCGGACTCGACAGCACGACGCCGGTGCAGGTGGGCGACGTGAAGGTCTCACCGCGTGACGTCGTCGCGGCGGTGCTGCCGAACCCGGCGCATCTGGGAGATCGCATGTCCGGCAAGACCTGTGCGGGCCTGTGGGTGAAGGGCACGGGCAAGGACGGTGCCCCGCGGCAGGTCTACCTCTATCACGTGGTCGACAACGAATGGTCGATGCGCGAATACGGTGCCCAGGCCGTGGTGTGGCAGACCGCGTTGAATCCGGTGGTCGCGCTGGAGTTGATGGCGGCCGGAGTCTGGTCCGGATCCGGCGTTCTCGGACCGGAGGCGTTGCCGCCCAAGCCTTTCTTGGAACTCGTCACGGAATACGGTTCACCCTGGGGTATTCGCGAGGACTGATCGGAGCGTCGGCGAGGGTCGAGCGGTGTGACGAACCGACGGGTGGTTGACGACCGGCCACTGCTCCATTCGGGGTATCAGTGATCGCGGAGCGCGCTCCTCGGTGGCATGACATTCGCCTTCCTCGTCCATCCCCGGGTCGACCTCAGCGCCGACATGGCCCGGATCTGGCGGCCGCTCGGGATCCTGCCGACCGCCGTCTACGACGTAGCACTGCGCCGACTACCGCTGCGACCGTTGCCGTTTGCCACCATCCAGCTCGGCGCCGACCACCTGGGTCGACTGGTGCTGGTCCCGTTCGGCGCGGGCCATCTGCTGGCCGACCGCCGGACGGCCGCGCGCAAGGTCGTCGAGGCGGTGGACTGCGCGGTGCGGTCCGGCGCGGATCTGGTGGGGCTGGGCGGTCTCACCGCGCCGGTGACGAACGGGGGCGGGCTGCTGCGGTCGCGCACCGATATCGGGGTGACCAACGGCAATGCCTTCACGGCGGTGATCGTCCACCGGCAGATCCGGCAGCTGCTGGATTCCGCGCGCAGCGGGCGGGTCGCCGTCGTCGGCGCGACCGGCAGCGTCGGCTCCGCTGTCGTCCGATTGCTCGCCCGCGACCGCGACGTCGACGAACTCGTTCTGCTGGCCAGGGATTCGGCACGGCTGGCGTCCCTCGCAGCCGATGTCGGCACCCGAGTGACCGTTCGCACGGCACAGACGCTGGACGCGCTGGCTGGGTGCGACATCGTTGTCCTGCTCACCGCGGCGTCCGGCACGGTGATCCGTCCCGATCATCTCGACATCGGCGTGACGGTGCTCGACGCGACGCAGCCCCGCAACCCCAGCCCGGATCTTGCCGCCGCCAGGCCCGATGTGCTGGTGCTGGACGGCGGCGTTGTCGGTGTCCCCGGATTGAGGGTGCGCGGCGGGTCGATCGGCCTGCCCGACGGCCTGATCTTCGCCTGCCTCGCCGAGACGATGCTGCTCTCCCTCGCCGGTCACCGCGGTCACTTCGCCCTCGGCCGGCCCACCCTCGACCAACTCGATCACATCGCAGCGGTGGCGGACGCCCATCGCGAACTGGGTTTCCTGCCGGCTCCGCCGGCGACGTTCGGCCGGCCGTCCGTCATCCCGGTCGCCGCGCCGTCGGTGTCGCGATGACCGCTCGCCGGCCGACCAGGGTGGTGATGATCGGCGGGGGTTATGCGAGCCTGCACGCGTACCGGGCGCTCGTCCGCAGGATCCCCGCCGACCGGCTGCACATCTGCGTGGTGACGGCCGACGATTGCCACAACTTTCACGGGTTCAGTGCGGAAGTGGTGGCCGGCGTGCTGCCGCTGTCCGTCACCAGAACCAGGCTGACATACCTGCTTCCGCAGGCAGAAGTGCTGCACGGCAGCGCCATCCGGATCGACGTCGACGAGCGCACCGTGCTGCTGCGGCCGGTCGGCGGCGGTGCCGACAGGACGATCCGCTACGACCATCTGGTCGTCGGGGCCGGCGGTCGGGAGCCGGTCGGGTCCGTCGTGGGGATGGCCGAACACGGGTTCAGCCTCCGCGCACCCGGTCAGTTCGAGCGCTGGCTCGAACGGCTCGACTTCGTCGCCCGGCAGACCGCCGGAGCCCCGGCGGCGGAAGGCCTGGCGCCGGTGGTCATCGCCGGAGGCGGGATGGCGGGTGTCGAGATCGCCGCTGCGGTGGCCGCACGGCTCAGGACCGCGGGCAGCGCGACCCCGGTGGTCCTCGCGCATTCCGGCCACCAACTGCTCCCGGCCCTGCGTGCGGAGCACCCGGCGGTCGCCGACCGGGCGGAGCGGGAACTGGTTCGCAGTGGGGTGATCGTGCGTTCGCAGACACGGGTCACGGCAGTCGGACCGAACACTGTCACGTTGTCCAGCGGCGCCGTGCTGGCGCAGGCGGCGGTGTTGGCCACCACCGGTCAGCGTCCGGTGGTGCTGCCGGGCCTGGAAGGCCTGCCGCACGACCGTCTCGGCAAACTGCTGACCCGGCGGACCCTGCAGGTATCGCCGACGGTGTGGGCGGCCGGCGATGCTGCCCGGGTCGCGCACCCGGGCACCGGCCGACCGGTCACGTCGAACGCGTTGTGGGCGATCAAGGCCGGTGGACACGTCGGCCGGAACCTCGCCAGGGTGATCGACGGCCGGAGGCCGAAGTCCTTCACCTACCGGGGA
This sequence comes from Nakamurella sp. GG22, assembly GCF_052976845.2. Lineage (NCBI taxonomy): Bacteria > Bacillati > Actinomycetota > Actinomycetes > Nakamurellales > Nakamurellaceae > Nakamurella > Nakamurella sp. GG22. Next base: position 129,630 of record NZ_JBRIIO020000008.1, read on the forward strand.
CTGGGAGAGGCGATGGCGTTCGGGATCGGCAGGTCGGCCACCGTGCTCTACGGGATCCCCGTCGCAGGGCCGATCGGCTGGCTGCTGCGTTTGAGCTTCTTCCTGCGCTTCCTGCCGGAGCGGAGACGGGCGGGCACGGTTCTCGCCCGGATGACCGCGGCGGCGCTGCGCCGTCGCCCGTCAACGACGCCCGCACTCCGTCAGGAGCCGTCTGCTCCCGGGGCGGTGTCCGCGCGGGCCATCCTCGCGGCCCGCGTCACGTGACTCGCACCGCTCATCGCAGCCCGCCGCCAGGGCGGCATGCCCTCGATCTCGATCTCCAGGGAGAAGCTCAAGATCGTCCTGATGACGACGATCAGCCCGAGAACGGCGACGTTCTCGAGGGTCGGCTCGATCGCGACCGTGTGGATGAGGTCGGCGGCGACCAGGACCTCCAACCCGAGCAGCAGGACCGCTCCGATCGACCGCCGGAGCGTGCCGTAGGCCCGCACGCCGTCACCCGACGTCCGCCATACCTTGATCGTCAGCACGGCGGCCCAGAACAGGCCGATCAACAGGACCGCCGCGCCGATCCCCTCGAAGACCCGGGCGACCTGCTCCATGACCTCCGAGAAGTGCATCGGGACCCTCTGTTCCTAGGCGTTCAGTCGGCGGTCACGCTGGGCGATCCCGGGCTCGCCGTAGGGGTAGTCGGCCGGCTCGGGATCGCTCGCCACATCCAGCGCGGCGATCTCGGACGGATCCAAGTACAGATCCGCGGCCCCGAGGTTGTCGGTGAGCTGGTCGAGCGTGCGAGCACCCAGGATGACGGAGGTGACACCTGGTCGCTCGGCCAGCCAGGCCAGCGCGACCTGGGCCATCGTCGCCCCGCGCCCCTCCGCGACGGTGCGGACCGCGTCGACAACGGCCCAGGTGCGCTCCTGGAGCGAACGGCGGTCGTACGCCTCGACGCCCCGGTCAGGATTCTCACCGAGCCGGGTCGCGCCGGTCGGTGGCGTCTCGCGGCGGTACTTCCCGGTCAGCCATCCGCCGCCGAGCGGTGACCAGGGCAGCAGCCCGAGACCGGCGTCCAGGCATGACGGGACGATCTCCCATTCCAGCTCGCGGACCAGCAGGTTGTACTGGGACTGCTGGGTCACCGGCACGGCGTACCCCGCGGCGGTCGCCAGCGCGACGGCCTTCTGCACCTGCCAACCGGTGAAGTTGGACAGCCCGACGTATCGGACCTTGCCGGCGGTGACCATGTCGTCCAGTGTTCGCAGCGTCTCTTCCAGTGGGGTCACCGGATCCCACGAATGCACCTGGTAGAGATCAACGGTGTCCACTCCCAGCCGTCGCAGAGAGTCGTCGAGTGCCCGCTGCAGGTGCCGCCGGGACAGGCCGACCTCGTTCCGGCCGGGTCCCATCGGGAAACGGCCCTTGGTGGTCAGCACCACCTCGCCGGTGATGTCGGCCGGGCGGTCCTTGAGCCACGCGCCGACGATCTCCTCGGAGACCCCCGCGGAATAGACGTCGGCGGTGTCGATGAAGGTGCCGCCGGCCTCGACGAAGGTATCGAGTTGCTCGTGGGCGCCGGCTTGATCGGTCTCCGCACCGAAGGTCATGGTGCCGAGAGCGAGCCGGGAGACGGCGCAGCCGGTGCGCCCGAGTGTGCGGTATTCCATCGGCACATCCTGACCTGCCGACGCGAGGGAAGCCACAACGGGTGCGGCAGCGGTTGGATCAGCCCCGCGCGCTGCCCACCGCGCGGGGGCCAGCCGTGCTGTGCGGTGCGTGCGACCGCAGCGTGGTCGCGATCGCGTCGTCCAGTGCGGTGGGCGTCGCCTCGAACGTGGTCTGAAGTCGGAAGAGTCAACGATGTACGGCTTCTCGAACTCGGCCTGGGTGACGGCGGGCTGCACCGGCGGCATCCATACCCGTCCCCACCTGAGATCACCGGTCCCCAGCGTGGCCATTGCTGCCGCGACGGCGGGCACGATCTGCCCAGGGGTCTGGCGATCGGTGCCTTCGATCAACTCGCCGCCGACCCGCAGGCTGTCGTCGACACCGGGGTGCTGAGTCTGGAGGACCTCGGCGTCGCCTATCTGCGGTTCGCCGCGCGGCCTTCAAGTCTCTGCCGGCGGGCGCCGCCGAAGAGCTTGCCCGCGATGGCATCTCGAGAGTCATTGCGGGTATCGGTGCGGCACCGAACCGGAAAGCGGTTGCGCGGCAGCCCACGTCACAGCGACGCGAAGGTCGGCGCGGGTAGGTCGGGCGCAAGGAACCGGCGCACGCCCGACGAACCGAGCACTTCTCCCGAGTCGGTCACCAGCAGGAGTTCGTGCCCGGGCGGCCATTGCTCCCGGTCCAGTCGTTCGACGCCGCCCGCAACAACCGCCGTGGCGAGCACGTCGGCCCAGATCAGCGACGGCCCGAGCACCGTCGCCTGGGCGATCCCGATAGCCGGTTCGCGGGTTGCCGGGTCGGTGATGTGCCCACCGCGGTGCGAGCGGCCGGACGTCGCCACGGCACCGGAGACAGCCTGCACGACGGCGAGCAGGCCCTGTGGGTTGTCCGGGTGTTCGATCCCGATTCGCCACGGCAGCGCCTCCGACAGCGAGCGCAGCAACACGTCGCCGCCGGCGTTGAGGTAATGGTCGACGCCCAGGCAGGTCAGCTGCTCGGCGGCCCGGGAGGCCGCCCACGCCTTCACGATCCCGGACGGATCCAACATCCCGGCGGCCCGGATGTCGAACGTGCCGCCGGTGATCCGCTCCGCGACCGCGGCGAGATCCAGCACCTCGGCCACCGTCCGGTCGGCGTCACCGACGCTCAGTTCGCCGCGGCCGATCCGGCTGATGTCGGAATCCGGCCGGTAGGTGCTGAACACCCGGTCCGCCTCCCGCAAGGTCTCCCACAGCGCGTCCACCGCCGTATCGCAACGCGCGAGGTCGTCGGTGGTGGGGCCGGGATCACCGAATCGTAGGTGGACCGAGAACGGCAAGCCCATGATCATGGCCGTACGGACGACGATGCGGCTCACTGCTGGAATCCGGCCGCATCCAGAGCGGACTGCAGCGAGGTGATGTACCCCTCGCTGGTGAACGTCGCGCCGGAGACGCCGTCGATCTTGGCGCTCTGGGCGGCCAGTACCTGCGACCGGAGCAACGGGATGGCCTGGCTGTTGATCTCCCGATCGGTGCGGTCCTGCTGCGGGTATTCCAGCGCGGTGACGTCGGTGATCGCGCCCCCGGTCAGCACCACCTGGACCTGGACGATGCCGTACCGCGTCATCTCCGCTGCACCGTCGACGGTGACCGATTGGGCCGCAGTGGTTGTCGGTGCAGTGGTTGTCGGTGCAGTGGTTGTCGGTGCAGTGGTTGTCGGGGCAGTGGTTGCCGAACCAGCGGTTGTCGGAGGCGCAGCTGTCTGAGAGGTCGACGGCGACGGTGCCGGATCGGGGCCCTGCCCTGTGGTGGTGGTCGCGGTGCCGGCCTGGGTGATCACTTTCGCGGCCGAGACCGCTTCGGCGGCGGTGCTTCCCGAGTGGCCGGTGCTCGTCGGATAGCTGAAGAGGGCCACCAGGGCCGCGAGGGTCGAGAGCACGACCAGGGCGATGCGTCTCATCGCGAGACCTCGATGGCGGTCACCATGCGAACTCCTCGGCATGGACGGACGTGGACGGGATCTTCAGCTCACCGAGCGTCTGCTTCACCTGGGTCATCCAGGGCCCGGGTCCGCACAGGTAGATCTCCCGGTCGCTGAGATCCGGGACGAGCTGGGTGAGGGCGGCGGCGGGGTCAACCTGTCGGTCGCCGCCCCACCACCCGCTGACCTCGGAGCGGTGCCCGACGAGCGAGAAACCCCGGAGGTGGCCGCCGGCGGCGAGTTGGCCGAATTCCCGCACGAAGAGGGCGTCAGCCCCGCTGCGGATGCGGTGCAGCACAACGACGGACGGCCGGCGAAAGCCCCGATGGCCCATGGCGGCCGGCTCGGCCAGCACCGCTTCGGCGATGCCCCGCATGGTGGTGACCCCGACGCCGGCCGCGATCAGCAGCACGTCCCGGTGCCGGCGGCGGGCAGGATCCATGACTCCGTACGGCCCCTCGATCAGCACCCGTGAGCCGGGCCGCAGCGTCGTCAGCGCTCTTGTGCCGTCACCGCTGGTTCGCACGGTGATGCGCAAGCGAGTCGAGGTCGGCACGGCGGACACCGTGAACGGGTGCGCGCGGGTCCAGCCGGGACCGCCGAGGAACCGCCACTGGCAGAACTGGCCGGCCCGCAGGCCCAACCGATCGAGGTCGTGGCCGGACATCACGATCGACAGCACGTCAGCAGATTCGCGGACAACGGTCAGCACCCGGATGTCGTGCCGCAGCGATCGGACCACGGGCGTCACCACCCGCCACAGCACCAGCGCGGCGGCCGTCGCACCCCACAATGCCCACCAGAAGGCGGTCGCCAGTGGGGATCCGACGAAGTCAGCACCGGTCCACAACTGGTGCGGCAGGGCGAGGCCGACACCCAGGTAGGCGTACAGGTGGATCAGGTGCCACGACTCGTAGCGGAGCGAGCGCCGTGCGACGCGGATCGAGGTCACCACCACGGCGATCAGGGCGACGGTGCCCGCGGCCGCCAGCAGTATTCCCGGGTAGATGGTCAGGAGCTGCCAGAATTCGGCGAGCACGCCGCTGTCCGCGGCGGCGGCGTAGCCGAGGACGATCAGCACGATGTGCGCCAGCATCAGATCGAACGAGGCGAAACCGACCAGCCGATGCTGCCGGGCCAGCACATCCTGTCCCCAGATGCTCTCCAGCCAAGGGATTCTCGCCATCAGCAGGACCTGGATCAGCAGCAGGTAGGAAGCGATCAGGCCGGTGAGGCGCCCGATCTCGGTTTCCCAGCCGCCGCGGCCGGAAAAGCCATCGATTCCGCCCCCGCCGAACCAGAGGGCCACAACGAAGGCCAGGCCGGTGATTGCGAGGCCGATCACGACGGCGGCGATCACCTGTCGTCGACGGTGGCCGCGCCGGCCCGGATCGCCGGTGAGCGGGACCGCGGGAGCGGAGCGCGTGGGCCGGCCGGTCACAGTCATGGTTGCCGTCCTTGCGTCGAGGGCGGAGTGCACCGCCGACTTCGATGGTGGACACCTGTCATCAGAGTGATCTCAGAAGCACCCGTGCCACCATCACCGGGTGACCGAAACCACGTCTGTCGACGCCGACGGCGTCGGGCCCACCGAGCCGAACAGGCCCCGGCTGCTGCTGGTCGAGGACGACCGGGCGCTCGGCCCGCTGCTCGTCGAGGTACTGACCGAACAGCACGATGTCGACCTGGCGCGGGACGGCCAGGCGGGCCTGCACCTCGCGCTCACCCGGCCGTACGACGTGATGGTGATCGACCGGGGGCTTCCGGCCATCGACGGGATCAGCCTGATCGGCCGGCTGCGGGCGCGGGGCATCAGCTCCCCGATCCTGATCCTGACCGCGCGGGGGACCGTTGCCGATCGGGTCGAAGGCCTTGATGCGGGTGCCGAGGACTATGTGGTCAAGCCGTTCGAGATCGACGAACTCCTCGCCCGGTTGCGGGCTCTGTTGCGCCGGCACTCCGAGACCGCGGCGATGGTGTCCGTCGGACGCCGGAGGCTCGACGTGGCGGGGCGCCGTGTGGTCGGAGACGGCGCCGATGCCGTCGAACTGTCCGGCAAGGAGACGGCCCTGCTGGAAGTGCTGGCGCGCCGTCCCGGGCGGGTGTTCACCCGGCCCGACCTGTTGCAGATGGTGTTCGACCCGCAGGACGGCCAGGGCACCGTCGACACCTACGTCTACTACCTGCGACGCAAACTGGGCAAGGACATCGTGCAGACCGTTCACGGCCTCGGTTACCGACTGGGAGCGGTATGACGGTGCGGCGCTCCCCCCGGGCCGAGCGCCAACCCGACGCGGAACTGCTCAGGGCGGCCGCGCGGCGGATCGCATGGCAGATCTCCGCGGCCTGCGCCATCGTGGTGGTGCTCGTTGCGGTGGTGGCGCTGTCGGTGGGGCAGTTCAGGCATTCGCGACCGCCGCGCCCCGGCCTGCGGGACGACGACTGGGACGACGTGCTTCGCGAGACGCTGATCATCTCCGCCGTCGTCGGCATCGTGATCGCAGGTGTCGTCGGGTTCCTGGTCGCCCGGCGCGCGGTGGCGCCGCTGGGCGAAGCCCTTGCGCTGCAACGTCGATTCGTCGCTGACGCGGGACATGAGCTGCGGACGCCGCTGACGGTGCTGCACACCAGGGCGCAGTTGCTGGCGCGACGAATGCCGGCCGACGACCCGTCCAGGCCCGCCGTCGACCAATTGCTGGACGACTCGAGGGTGCTCGGCGAGATCGTCGACGAGATGTTGGAGAGCGCCGCCCTTGCTGCCGACCCCGGCCGTGGTGAACCCGTCGACGTCGACGACATCGCCAGGGAAGTGGTTGCCGCCATGGACATCCTGGCCGACAAGGCCGACGTCTCGCTGGAGGTCGAAGCGTCGTCGGGTCGCCTGGTGCGGGCGTCGCGGAGCGCCCTGCGACGGGCGATCACCGCACTCGTGGACAACGCTCTGTCGCACACACCGCCAGGCGGCCGTGTCGTGGTGGCGAGCGCGGCGGACGCGGGCCGGGTTCTCATCTCGGTGACCGACAACGGCGAAGGTCTCGCCGGTGACGACGCCGCCAAGCTGACGGAGCGTTTCGCGCGCGGCCAGGGTTCGGCCGGTGGGGTCGGCGGCACCCGCCGGTTCGGGCTCGGTCTGTCGCTGGTCCGCGAGGTGGCCGCCGCCCACGGCGGCGCGCTCACCCTGGACGAGGCGCAGGGTGGCGGGGTGCGGGCCGTCATCGACCTTCCGACACTGACCGACATGGAACGACTCTGACCGCGATCTCACACCCGCGACGTCGCCGTCCGCTCGTCGGACAGTCGCTGCAGAAGGGTGTCGACCGCCTCCGGAGCGAGCACCGCCTGGATCACCATCGCGCTGGCACCGCGGACGCCGGCGCGGGCGCCGGTACGGCTGCGGGAGATCCGGAGATGCTGGGTGGCCAGCGGCGGTGAGCGGTGGTAGACCACCTCCCGCACCCCGGCGAGCAGGTGCTCGCTGGCCTCGGCGATCGGGCCGCCGATCACGATCACCGAGGGGTTGAGCAGGTTCACGCAGGTAGCGAGTACCGCGCCGACGTCCCGACCGGCCTGGCGAACCTGTTGCAGGGCAGCCGGATCGCCGCTACGGACCAGTTCGACGACGTCGGCGGTGGAATCGGCGGCGACGCCCAATTCCCGCAGCCGGGCCGCGATGGCGGGCCCGGCGGCGACCGCCTCCAGGCAGCCCACATTGCCGCAGGTGCACAGGGCGGTCGATTCGCCGGCCGCCCGCACATGCCCCAGGTCTCCGGCGGACCCCTGCGCCCCGCGGTTCAGGGTGCGGTCCGACACGATGCCCGCACCGATCCCGGTGGCGATCTTGACGAACAGCAGATGACCGTCGCCGGGCCAGCCCTCGTCGAATTCACCGAGCGCCATCAGGTTGACGTCGTTGTCCACCAGGACGGGGGCGTCGATGTTGCGGCGGATGTAGGCGGGGATGTCGAAACCGTCCCAGCCGGGCATGATCGGCGGATTGGTCGGCCGGCCCGTCGCGAATTCCACCGGCCCCGGAACGCCGATGCCGACGCCCGCGACGTCGGCCACCGAACGCCCGGCCGATTCGAGGATGCCCGTCCAGGCCTCCCACAGATGATCCAGAACCTTCTCCGGCCCGTCGGCGATTCGCAGCGGCTCGGTGGAATCACCGATCAGGCCGGCGCCGAGGTCGGTGACGGCCAGGGTGACATGGGTGGCGCCGAGATCGGCGGCCAGCACGACCCGGCAGTGCGGGTCGAAAGCGATCCTGCTCGGGGGCCTGCCCCCGGACGACTTGGCCTCGCCGGCCGGGACGACCAGCCCCGCGGCCAGCAACTCGTCGACCCGTGCGGTGATGGTTGATCGGGCCAGCCCGGTGAGCTCCGCGAGTTCGGCCCTGGTTCGCGCCCGACCGCCCCGTAACAGCTGGAACAGGTCACCGGACGCAAGAGATCCGGGACGCGACGCCGTCATCGGCACAGCTAAGCACAGAGTTCGCTGCGTCGACCAGACAACTTGTGGATCACGGTCGACTGCTTTTGCTTGACCAACATACGAAACTGTGGCTACGGTCACGTCATGCCCCCGGTCGAGGAAGACCACAGCGCCGCTCCGCTCCTGGAAATGCGTGGAATCGTCAAGGTTTTCCCTGGCGTTCGCGCACTCGACGGGGTCGACCTGGACGTTCGTGCCGGAGAGGTGCACTGCCTGCTCGGCCAGAACGGTGCCGGTAAGTCGACGCTGATCAAGGTGATGGCCGGCGCCCACTCCGTCGATGCCGGCGAGGTGCTGTGGCAGGGCGAGCCGGCGTCCCTCGCCTCCCCGGTCGCGGCGCTCAAGCAGGGCATCGCCACGATCTACCAGGAACTCGATCTGGTCGACTGGCTCTCGGTGGGAGAGAACATCTTTCTCGGCCATGAGCTCGCCACGGCCGGATTCTCGCAGCGCGCCGAGACCCGCCGGCGCGCGGCCGAGCTGATGGCCCGGTTGGGGCATCCGGAGATCTCGCCGTCCAGGGAGGTCGGCTCGCTGTCCGCCGCCGGGAAGCAGATCGTCTCGGTCGCCAGGGCGCTGTCCAGGGACGCGCAACTCATCGTGATGGACGAGCCGTCCGCTGTGCTGGACGGCGAGGAGGTCGACAACCTCTTCCATCTGATCGGCGACCTCTCCAGGGCAGGCGTTGCGGTGGTGTACATCTCGCACCGGCTCGAGGAGATCCGCCGCATCGGCGACCGGATCACCGTCCTCAAGGACGGCCGGACGGTCGCCACCGGGCTCGACGCGAGGACCACCCCGACGTCGGAACTGATCCGGCTGATGACCGGCCGGTCGATCGAATACGTCTTCCCGCCGCGCTCCGGGCTCCCGCCGGCGGCAGGGGTGGAACCGCTGCTGTCGGTGCGGGACCTGTCCAGGGCGGGGGAGTTCCAGAACGTCGGATTCGACGTCCACCCCGGCGAGATCGTCGGCCTCGCCGGACTTGTGGGTGCGGGCCGCAGCGAGATCATCGAGACGATCTTCGGCGCCCGGCGCGCCGACAGCGGAACCGTTGCGGTGCAGGGGGCCACGCTGCGCCGGGGGTCCGTGCGGGCGGCCGTTCGAGCCGGTGTCGGACTTGCCCCCGAGGAGCGGAAGTCCCAGGGGCTGATCCTGGATCAGGCGGTCTATCACAACATCTCGATGGCGGCGATCGGCCGGTTTGCTGCTGGGGGGTTCACCAGGGATGCGGCGGAACGTGACGCCGCAATGAAGGTGGCGGCGACCGTCGACCTGCGGCCCGCCGACCCGGACCGCGTCACGAGGACACTTTCCGGCGGGAATCAGCAGAAGATCGTGCTGGCCCGCTGGTTGTTGCGGCAGTGCAAGGTGCTGCTGCTGGACGAGCCGACCCGCGGTGTCGATGTCGGCGCCCGCAGCGAGATCTACGTGCTCATCAGGGAACTGGCCGACTCGGGGGTCGCCGTGGTGGTGGTGTCTAGCGAGGTGGAAGAGGTGCTCGGTCTCGCCGACCGGGTGCTGGTGGTCGCGGGCGGACGGGTGCTGCATGACGGCCCCGCCGCCGGTATCAACGAGAACCAGGTCCTGGACCTGGTGATGGGAGGGACCGCCGCATGACGGACAAGAGCACGGAGGGTGGCCGGCTGACCGACCCGGCCACCGACGTCCACCAGCCGGCCCGATCCATGCCGCCGGACATCGCGCCGACGGTGACCGGCGATCGGCCGCGGAGGGCGCTGCCTTCCGGTGTCACCAGGAATCTCGGCCTGGTGATCGCGCTGGTGCTGCTGTGCATCGTGGGATTCATCAGCGCGGGGGACCGGTTCGCCAGCACCGACAACCTGCTGACGATCCTGCGGCTCGCCTCGGTGATCGGCGTGGTGTCGATCGGCATGACGTTCGTGATCACCGCCGGTGGCATCGACCTCTCGGTCGGCGCGGTGGTCGGACTGTCATCGGTGTGGGCGACGACATCGGGCACCCAGATGCTGGCCAACGACATCCACTGGTCGATCGTCGTGACCACCTCGCTGCTGGTCGGCACCGCGGCCGGTCTGCTGAACGGGCTGATGGTGGCGTACGGGCGGATCGTGCCGTTCATTGCGACGCTTGCCATGATGGCGGCCGCCCGCGGGCTGGCCGAGATCATCGCGAACCGACAGACGCAGATCATCAGGGTCAACGGCTTCCTTGACGTCTTCACCGGGAGCCTGTTCGGTATTCCGGTCATCGTCTGGGTCTTCGCCGCGGTCGCCGTCGCCGGTTGGATCCTGTTGAATCGCACCACGTTCGGCCGGCGGACTTTCGCGGTCGGCGGGAATCCCGAAGCCGCCAGGCTCGCCGGAATCCGGGTCAAACGGCAGACCATGATGCTCTACGGATTGGTGGGCCTGTCGGCCGGCATCGCGGGCGTCATGATCATGGCGCGGACGACGGCGGGATCGTCGACCCACGGCACGCTGTACGAACTGGACGCGATCGCGGCGGTCGTCATCGGTGGAACGCTGCTGTCGGGCGGTCGCGGCACCATCGTGGGCACCGTGTTCGGCGTCCTCATCTTCACCACCCTGACCAACGTGTTCACCCTGAACAACCTGTCGATTTCAGCCCAGGCCATTGCCAAGGGCCTGATCATCGTCGCTGCCGTCCTGCTGCAGCAGCGGGTCGCCGCACGGTCCCGCGGGGGCTGATCTCGATTCCTCTCCCGCAGCAGCGCAATCAGCCCTTTGGTCAGGTCCGCGGACCGCACCGATACCGAACCCCTCTGTTCTTCGTCACGACGCAGTGAAGGAGCACCACCATGTCCCGTACCTCCCGCATCACCCGCACCATGGCGATCGTCGCCACCGGCGCGCTGGCGTTGACCGCGTGTACCAACTCGTCGAACACCGCCACCAGCAGCACGACGTCGGCCGCGACCAGCGCCGCTGGGGACAGTGCCGCGGCCAGCGCGCCGGCCGGTGGATCCGCGGCCGGATCGGCCGGCGCCAGTGCCGCGCCGGCGTCCGGTGAGAAGATCAAAATCGGGTTCTCGGCCCCGGCGGCCGACCACGGCTGGATGGGTTCGATCACGAAGTCCGCGGTGGCTGAGGCCGAGGCGCTCGGCGATGTCGACCTGGTCGTCGCAGAGGGCACGAATGACGTCAACCTCCAGATCAGCCAGGTGGAGACCTTCATCAACGACAAGGTCGACGCCATCGTGCTGCTGCCGTTCGACGGTGCCGCCATGACCGATGTGGCGACAAAGGCGATGAACGCCGGTATTCCGGTGATCAACGTCGACCGTGAGTTCTCCAGCCCGTTCGCCGCGCGGAGCACCGTGTTGGGCGACAACTACGGGATGGGTGTCTCGGCGGGCACATACATCTGCGAGCAGCTCGGCGACAAGCCGGATGCGGTCGTGGCGGAGATCGCCGGTATCGACTCGCTGCCGTTGACGCAGGACCGTTCCAAGGGCTTCGCAGATGCACTTGCCGACTGTGGGCTGAAGGTGTCCAACCGGGTGGCGGCGGAGTTCACCGTCGAGTCCGGTGAGGCCCAGGCCTCCAACCTGCTGCAGGCAGCGCCGAAGATCGATGCGCTCTGGAACCACGACGACGACCAGGGTGTCGGCGTCATGGCTGCGATCAAGAACGCCGGTCGCGACGAGTTCTTCATGGTGGGCGGCGCCGGATCGGCCAACGTCATGCGCGACATCCAGGCCGACAACACGGTGCTGAAGGCGACTGTGATCTACCCCTCCACTCAGGCCGCTGACGGGATCCGGCTGGCCCGGCTGCTCGTCCAGGGCGAGTCGATGGGTGACCTTGTCGAGGTCGAGGTGCCCCGCGAGGTCAAGCTCTACGCACCTGTGGTGACCAAGGAGAACGTGGAGCAGTACCTGCCGAGCGCCTTCGAGTCCTGACCTGCTTTCATCGGATGCTCTGCTCTGATCAGATGAACTGCCGGTCGGACGACGAAGGGACAGCGAGATGACTACCGCCGGAACACCAGTGGTGCGGGTGGCGATGATCGGGCACGCGTTCATGGGGGCAGCCCACTCCCAGGCCTGGCGCACCGCCGGGCACGTCGCCGAACTGCCGCTACGTCCGGAGATGGCGCTCGTGGTGGGCCGTCGCAGCGACTCCGCTGCGGCGGCGGCGGACCGGCTGGGCTGGCAGGACAGCACCGACGATTGGCGGGCGGCGATCGCCAGGGACGACATCGACATCGTCGACATCTGCACCCCTGGCGACACGCACGCCGAGATGGCCATCGCCGCACTGGCCGCCGGCAAGCACGTGCTGTGCGAGAAGCCGTTGGCCAACACCGTTGCCGAGGCGGAGGCCATGGTGGCGGCGGCCCGCAACGCGCCCGGCCGGCAGGCGATGGTGGGTTTCACCTACCGGCGCACACCGGCGGTGGCCCTCGCCAGGGAAATGGTCGCCGACGGCATCATCGGGTCCGTCCGTCAGGTGCGCGCCCAGTACCTGCAGGACTGGCTGGCCGACGAGGAGGCGCCGCTCACCTGGCGGCTGGACAAGGAACGGGCCGGCTCCGGGGCGCTCGGCGACATCGGCGCGCACATCATCGATGCGGTCGAGTTCGTCACCGGGCATCGGCTCACCGGGGTGTCCGGGCTGACCGAGACGTTTGTCAAACAGCGGCCGCTGCCCGCCGCCGCAGACGGCGGGACCGGCGCGACCATCGGTGGCACGGCCGGTGAGGGCTACGGCCCGGTGACCGTTGACGACGCGGCTGTCTTCTTCGGCCGGCTCGACTCGGGGGCGATCGCCGCCTTCGAGGCGTCCCGTTTCGCACTCGGTCGCAAGAATGCGATGCGCTTCGAGATCAACGGCAGCGTAGGGTCTCTCGCGTTCGACTTCGAGAACATGAACGTGCTCGAGCACTTTGACGGGCGCCGACCGCCCGCGGAGTCCGGGTTCACCCGCATCCTGGTGACCGAGCCGACCCACCCGTACCTGTCGTCCTGGTGGCCACCCGGGCACGGCCTCGGCTACGAGCACGGTTTCACCCATCAGGTGATCGATCTCGTCCGGGCGATCGCCTCCGGCGACCCGGCCCGGCCGACGTTCGCCGACGGCTTGCACGTGCAGCGGGTGCTCGCCGCGATCGAGGCAAGTTCCGCCGCCGACAGCAGTTGGCAGTCCATTCCCGATGAGGAGCACTGACATGGCCCGCCCGATCACCCTGTTCACCGGCCAGTGGGCTGACCTGCCGTTCGAGGAGGTTGCCAGGCTGGCCTCCGAATGGGGCTATGAAGGTCTCGAGATCGCTTGCTGGGGAGATCATCTGGATGTCTGGCGAGGCGCGGAGGACGACGCCTACATCGCCGGCCGAAAAGAGATCCTCGACCGCTACGGGCTGTCCGTCTACGCGATCTCGAACCATCTCAAGGGCCAGGCCGTCTGCGACGACCCGATCGACGCACGGCACCGCGACATCCTGCCCGACCGCATCTGGGGCGACGGCGATGCCGAGGGTGTGCGGCAGCGGGCTGCCGAGGAGATGAAGATGACCGCGCGGACCGCCGCCCGGCTGGGTGTCGACACCGTGGTCGGCTTCACCGGATCGTCGATATGGAAGTACATCGCCATGTTCCCGCCCGCATCCCAGGCGCTGATCGACGCCGGCTACCAGGATTTCGCGGACCGCTGGAACCCGATCCTCGACGTCTTCGACGAGGTGGGCGTGCGGTTCGCCCACGAGGTCCACCCGAGTGAGATCGCCTACGACTACTACACCACCGAGCGCACGATGGAGGCGATCGGTCACCGGCCGGCGTTCGGTCTCAACTGGGATCCGAGCCATTTCGTCTGGCAGGGGCTCGACCCGGTGATGTTCATCTGGGATTTCAAGGACCGCATCTACCATGTCGACTGCAAGGACGCGAAGCTCCGCACCGGCAACGGGCGGCGGGGTGTGCTCGGCTCGCACCTGCCGTGGGCCGATCCCCGGCGCGGGTGGGATTTCGTGTCCACCGGGCACGGGGACGTGCCGTGGGAGGACTGCTTCCGGATGCTGAACACGATCGGTTACACCGGTCCGTTGTCCGTCGAGTGGGAGGACGCCGGGATGGATCGGTTGGTCGGCGCACCCGAGGCGCTCGCCTTCGTGAAGTCGCTGGCCTTCGATCCGCCATCTGCGGCGTTCGACGCGGCTTTCTCAAGTCAGGGCTGAACCTTTCGGGGAAGCGACCGGTTTGGATGGCACTCAGGATTGCGAGAACGCGACAGCCAACTCGGTCCTGGTGCGGAGCCCGCGTTTGCGCAGGGCGCTGCTGACGTGGTGTTCGACGGTTTTCGGGCTCAGGAACAGCGCGGCGGCGATCTCCTTGTTCGACAGCCCGCGAGCCACCATGATCGCGACCCTGGTCTCCTGCGACGTCAATGCATCACCCGGAACGGATCCACGGCGGGCATGCTGACCGCTGGCGGACAGTTCCGCTCGTGCGCGGGCCGCCCACCCGTCGAGTCCCATTGTCGAGAAAGCATTTTCGGCCGTCCGCAGGTAGGACCTTGCGTCGATCCGCCGGCCCGTCCTGCGTAGAGCAGTGCCGTGCGCCAGGTGCGTCCGGGCCGTCTCGAACGCGTTCGACCCGGAGGCGTGGGCCTCGTGGGCGCACGCGAAAAAGTTCTCCGCCTGCGCGTGGTCATCGGACGTCATCGCGCGCACCCTCCAGGCCTGACCGCGGATGGTCGGATCCGCCGACGCTGAATGAAGGGCGGCGTGCCTGTCCGCCAGTGCGACGGCGTCGGCCCGCCGTCCGAGTCCGAGGTAGGCCTCCACGAGTTCGGGGGCGACGCCCAGCTCGTAGTCCCCGCGCGGGAACCGACCACCGTCGGCGGCGATCCGGGCCTCGAGCACCTCGACGACGCGTGCCAGGTCTCCCCGGCACAGTGCGGCATAGGCGTCGACCAGTTCGACGTGGACTGCGGTACCGACTATCTCGGCTCTGTCGTCGAGTTGCCTGGCCCGGGCCAGCGAGCTCGCTGCCTGATCGTGTTCGCCGCGCGCGGCGAGCTCCCACGCCAGGACGGCGTAGGCCATGGCAACGTCGGTGACGAACCCGAGTTCTTCGCCGATCTCCACCGCTTCCCCGGCATAGGCGTACGCGATCTCGTGCCAGCCGAACTGATGGGCGGCGCCGGCGGCCAGCAGACTGAGTGCGAGCGGCAGGACACCCAGAGCTCCCATGTCCCGCGCTGTGTCGAGCCGGCGGTCCAGGAAGCCGAGGATCCGGGCCGGTTCTCCCATCCAGGCAGGGGCCAGCATCGCCGTCGACAGATATCTCGGCTCGTCTCGTAGGACCGGGTCGGTTTCCAGGAGTTCCAGGGCTCGCGACATGGGTGGGTGAGCGAGGTCCCATTCCCCACCGAAGGCCAGCGCTGCCCCGGAGGTGTAACAAGCGAGCATTTCCTGCTCCGGTTCGGCCGGGTCGGCATATTCGCGGAGCGCCGCGGCAGCAGCAGCCATGCCTTGTGCGGAACTCAATCGGTAACTGGCATTCGCCAGTTCGGCGAGCGCCCTGAGCCGGATCACGCCGGTGCCGAGCCGCGCGGCCTGATCGAGGAGTTCGCGGGAGCGCGGGACCGAGCCGGCGTACTGCTCGAGGGTCCCCAGGGTCAGCAGTGCATGCGCTCGAGCATCCGGGTCATCGGCGTCCGCCATGACCAGCCCAGCCAGCCGGCGGGTCGCGGTCGTGTCACCACTGAGGAGGGCGTTCTCGGCTGCCGCGCTGTAGCAATGCGCCTGCCGGGCAGCTGATGACGTGAGTTGACCGGCCCGCTCCTGCAGGGCGGCGGCGGCAGCGAAGCC
Organism: Nakamurella sp. GG22; assembly: GCF_052976845.2. Classification (NCBI taxonomy): domain Bacteria; kingdom Bacillati; phylum Actinomycetota; class Actinomycetes; order Nakamurellales; family Nakamurellaceae; genus Nakamurella; species Nakamurella sp. GG22. The sequence goes on from NZ_JBRIIO020000008.1 coordinate 145,569, forward strand.
GCGTCGCCGCTGTTCCCGCTCCGCGGCGGCCAGGAGTTCGGTCGCAACCTCGTCGTCGAATCCGACCGCTGCTTCGGCGAGATGCCTGGCCCGTAGTGCCGGTCGCTCCGCGAGAGTGGCCGCCAGTGCCGCGTGCGCCGCTCGGCGCGCATCGGGTGTGGCGAGTTGGATGGTGATCGACCTGAAGAGCGGATGGCGAAAGAGGTAGCGGCCGTCCGAGAGTTGAATCACGCCGGCCTGTTCCAGTTCGCCGACGGTGCCGACAGGATCGAGACCCTGCAGTTCCAGAGCCGCGCCGATCTGTCCGGCCTGGCCGTCGATGGAGACGGCGGCAAGGAGCAGAGCCTGCCGACCCGCTGCCGACAACGGCATGAGCGAGAGTTCGAAACCTTGTGTCAGGCGTTCGCCCAGCAACAGGGTGGGTGGCAGCACCGCCGACCCCCGCCGCTGTGCGGGGCTCAGTTGCGGGGCCAATTCCGTCAGTGCCAGCGGGTTGCCGCCGGTGATGCCGGTCAACTGTTCGGCGACAGCCGCGGACACGGTCGGGCCGAGAATCAACTGGCACTCACGGGTATCGAGTCCGCCGACCAGCAGATCCGTCACACCGGTCAGTTCAGGGGCGTCACTCCCGGACCGTCTCGCGAACACGAACGCGACCCGATCATGCTGCAGCCTGCGCGCGGCGAACGCGATCGCCCGTCGTGACTCGCGATCCACCCACTGGAAGTCGTCGACCACCACCAGCACCGGGCGCCGTTCCGCGGCGGCGGCGAGCAGCGACAGCGTCCCGACGGCGACCAGATACGGGTCCGGTCCCGCTGTGCTGGTCGTCGTCGCCCGGCCCAGCGCGACGTCCAACGCTTCGCGCTGTGCTCCGGCCAGCTCACCGAGATGTCCGGCGATGTCGTTCAGCAGGTCGCCCAGGCCGGCATGACCCAGCGCGAGCTCGGATTCGATGCCAACGGTCCGCAGCCGGAGGAAGTCGGCACCGGCGGCGTACGCCGCCTGGAGCAGGGTGGACTTGCCGATCCCCGGGTCACCCACCAGACAGAGCGCAGCGCTCCGGCCGCCCCGCGCCGAATCCAGGGCGGCAATGATGGCCGCGAGTTCAGTGTCCCGACCGACGAGCACGTGCCGAACCTATATCGGTACGAAGCGGGCGTCACCAGCTCGGAGGTCGAGTTGGGGGATTTGCCCCACGCGAGCGGTCACCAGGGCAGGCGAAGCTTCGACGATGACCATCTCCCAGCCGATCACGCAGCCGATCAAGCAGCCGATCACGCGCCGCACCACCCTGTCGTCCCCCCGCGACGACACCCGGTCGACAACCCTGCCGGCCCCTCCGGGCAGGTGGGAGAGGGCCTTGCTCGCCGCCGCGTCATCACTGGCCACCGTCGCTTTCGCATTCGGTGCGCCGCTGCATCCGCGCGCGTTCAGCAGGCATGTCCAGACCCGGCAGGAGTCGTGATGTCGGCACCGGTGACGACTGAGGGAAGTCGTTGCGGCGCAACGGTTCTAGGTATCTCGCACGTCGCCCTGACGGTCAACGATCTCCCCGCCGCGGTGATGTTCTGGTCGGAGGTGATGGGTTTCGAGAAGGCCGCGGAAACACCGGACTACTGCCTGCTCCTCGAGCGATCCAGCAGCATCGGGCTGGCCGTTGCAAGGCATGACGACGGTGACGGGCTGCCGTTCGACCACCGCAGGGTCGGTCTGGACCATCTCGCGCTCGCCGTCGACGACCTGGCGCGTCTGGTGGCGTGGGCGGAGCACCTCGACCGCCGCGGCGTACACCATTCCGGCATCGTGAACTCGGATGCCGGTCACCATCTCACGGTGACCGCGCCGGACGATGTGCCGATCGAACTCTTCGTGATGAGCGACGAAGCAGCCGCGGGGTTCGGTCTGTCCAGCCCGCGATCCGCCGTCGCGTCGGGTCACGCATCGGTGCACTGAGCGGTTGAGGCCACCCGGTCAGCTGTCCAGGGCGGCGCGCACGATGGCCAGCGCTTCCGTTCGGTCGATGCCGATGGAATCAACGGCTCGCACGAACTCCGCAGCGGCAGCCGCCGCCTCAGATCTGCTGCGATCACCATTCGAGGCGACGAAAGTACCTGCACGGCCGCGTGTTTCGATCAGCTGTGCGGCCTCCAGCTCGCGATAGGACCTGGCCACCGTGTTGACCGCGAGGCCGAGGTCGGCTGCCAGTGCGCGGACCGTCGGCAGTTTGGTCCCGACGGCCAGTGATCTCTGGTTGATCTGCCGGGCGAGCTGGGAACGGACCTGCTCATAGGGCGGCACACCCGACGCGGGGTCGACGACAACGGTCATCGAGTGGCTCCCTTCCTGCAGTGTCCCGGTCGACTGACGGTAGTTGATCGGGGGTCCGGAGGCGTCGAGCGTGCGGGGACTTCGACGGACGGGCAGATCTTGCCTACGGTGGCGTGGGTTCACCGTCCCCATCCCGAAGGAGCACCACCCATGAGCAAGGTTCTGTTCGTCGTCACCGGCGCCGACAGCTGGACACTGGCCGACGGCACTGCGCACCCCACCGGATTCTGGGCCGAGGAGCTCGTCGCGCCGTACCGGGAGTTCACCGCGGCCGGGCACGAGGTCGTCATGGCCACCCCGGGCGGCGTGACGCCGGTGGTCGACCGGGCCAGCCTCGCGCCGGAGGTCAACGGCGGCAAGGAGAACGCCGCCGCGATCGAGGCCGAGCTTGCCTCGATCCAGCAGTTCCGGTCTCCGCTGAAGCTCGAGGACGTCGACCTGTCCGACTATGCGGCGGTGTTCTACCCGGGCGGTCACGGTCCGATGGAGGATCTCGCCGTCGACACCGATTCGGCGCGCCTGCTGGCCGAGACGCTCGCATCGGACAAGCCGCTGGGCGTCGTCTGTCACGCCCCCGCCGCGCTGCTGGCGACCGCGGACGCGGACGGCGCATCCCCGTTCGCCGGCTACCGGCTGACCGGGTTCAGTAATGCCGAAGAGACCCAGGGTGGGCTCGCGGACAAGGCCAAATGGCTGCTGCAGGACCGGTTGGTCGCCCTCGGAGTCGACTACCGCGAGGGTGAGCCGTGGGCCCCGAACGTGGTGGTCGACCGCAACCTGTACACCGGGCAGAACCCGGCGTCGTCGGCGCCGCTGGCCGCAGAGATGGTGAAGGCCCTCGGCGGCTCCTGAACCGGGGCGGACTGAGCCGCCGGGCTACTGATCGACGAGTTCGCCGATCAACGCCGCCCACTTGGCCAGGTGCAGGTCCGGCAGGAAGTGCCGGGACCTGGCCTCGGCGGCGAGCCCGATGGCCTTCGCGCGCCCGGTGTCGTCGAGCAGTTCACGGACCAGTCCGCCGAACGCGGTCAAGTCGGTCGGGTCGTCCAGCAGCACACCGCAGCCCGGTCCGTCGATCTGGTCGGCGATCCCACCGACGTTGCTGGCCACGACCGGCCGCGCCTTCCACATGGCCTCCACCACGGTCAGGCCGAAGCCCTCGGCGAGGCTCTTCTGCGCGACCACCGTCGCGTGCCGCTGGAGCGCGTTGACGATCGTCGCGTTCTCCTCGGTGTCGTCCAGTGGGAGGGACGCCAGGTGGACCCGCTCCCGCTGGGCGTACGGCAGCTTCTGCCAGGTGTGGACACACCGCTCGAACTCCGCGGCGCCCTCCGGATCGTCGGAGACGCCTGCCATGTTGGGGCCGGCCAGGATCAGGTGGCCCGGGCCGGTGGTTGCCACCTGCTCCGCGAAGCCGGTCATCACGCCTGACATGTCCTTCAGACCGTCCCAGCGGGACACCTGGACGACCAGTGGCTCGTCCTGCGGAACCGGCGGGCCGACCTGGATGACGTCGGCGCGGCGGGCCATGGTGGCGATGGAGCCATCCCGCCGCTGGTAACTCGGCGCCCGCCCGTCGCCGGCTGTGATCAGCCCCGTGTAGCCCAGGACCGCGATGACCTCGGCCTCGGGTATCGGACGATTCTTGGCGGACAACGGGTCCAACGACGGGGTGATGACGTGGAACCGGTCTGCTGGAACCTGTTCGGGCCGGTAGGAGGCGCGGGAGAAGACGAAGGCATTGACGCTGTCGAAATACGGGGCGAGGAATTGCCAGGCGTCCTCGGTCATCGCATTGGCAGAGTCCGATCCGATATGGCACCGCCAGACGATGGCGATACCGGCCCGGTGCAGCATCGGCGCCAGCCCCAGCGTCTGTGGATCGTGAATGACGACCACGTCGCCCGGATGCAGCATCAGCAACAGGTCGGGTGCCGCCTCGGCGAGCACGCCTTCGTAGGTCTGCCGTTCGGCCGAACCCAATTGCCCGTCATCACCCCGATGACCGTGGATCCTGTTGTGCACCCTTTTCGTCACATCGAAAAACGGCGGGTTGCCGGGGACCACCGCCCAGCGCGCGTCCACCCCGACCTGCTGCGCATATCCGACCAGCGTCGGCAGCATCTCGGCGACTCCACCACCGGTGGCAGTCGAATTGACATGCAGAACGATGCGCCCCCCGAGCCGTTCGCTCGCGGCTGTGGCCGTGGCCACCAGCGCGTCCCGCCGGTCGTCTCCGATGATCGGGAACAGGCTTGCAATGCGGTGCGGCGTCACTGGTACCAGCTCCAACATCGTTCCAGCGTGTCACGACCGGGCTGATTGCGCCCCGCGTCGACGGATACGGCGGAAAAGCGCGGCGGAAACGATGCCGCCATCCCGGGTCCCAGCCATGAGTGTCGCGCGACGAAGATGATCATCGCTTGACATATGCAATTGAGTCGGGTTGGCTCGAATTGCTGGACACACAGCCGCCGGAAACCCGATGCCGCCGTCACATCGGCTATGTCGTGTTGCCCGATCCACAAGGCTCACTGCACCTGAACGCCGTCATTCGACGAAAAGCGGACCACGAGGCCTTTTCGGTCACAGACCCCGGTGCGGTACGGGCGCGCAGTTGCGAGATTGAGCGGCACAATGGCAACGACCGAGGCACAACAGACCGCAACGGCTTTTCCTCGAACCGGCGATCCCCCGCCCGTGGGACGAGGCTTGGCTCATCAGCGGTATTCCGGAAGTCGGGTCCAGGACATCCTGCGCCGGATCCCGTCGCACGGATGGACCGCCGGTTGGGTCGGCCGCCGGGACCGCGCCCTGGTGGTGCTGTCGCAGATGGCGGAACTCGCCTACGAGGAGCTCGCCGAATTGGCCGTCGGTGACGTCACTGTCACCGACGGCGTCGCGACAATCCGGTCGTCGGCTCGTACACGGATGCTGCAGAGCGTCAGCGACAACCTGCAATGTGGTCCGTGTGCATTGGCCCGATGGGTGCACGCCCTGGATCTGAAAGTCATCTATCCGGACGGTCGGGTGGTCGCTGCGGTCATCGCCAGAGCAGTGCCGTTGACGGCCGAATCGCCGCACCTCTGCCAGAGCAACACGGCGATGGCCGAGGTTGCCCACATCACCCGGCGGGGACCGCTGTTGCCCGCTGGCGACCGCTGGGGATCGATCGGATCGACGGATCCGGCCGCCGGACATGCCGAGTCGTTACAGGACCGGGTCGAGCAACTGCTCGTCGGCAACGCTGTCTGAGCGACTCGCCGATGTGCGCGATGACTTCACCGGGTCCGGTCGGTCGGCACAAGCATGACCCTCGTGATCGGCGACATCACCGTCTCACTCGACGGATTCGTGACCGGCCCCGGCGCAGACCCGCAGCATGGGCTGGGCCTCGACGCCGAGGGCCTGCACGCGTGGGCGCTGGAAAGTGCGGACCCGGTGGACCGCGGGGTTCTCGAGCGGCACACCGCCGACTCCGGCGCGGTCGTGATGGGGCGACGGACGTTCGACACGGTCGACGGGGCATGGAGCGCTGAGCGCGGTTACGGTGCAGACCGCGACGGTCGGCCGCCCTTCTACGTGGTGACCGGCCGGGCACCGGAGTCGTACCGGCTCGCCGACTCCCACGACTTCACCTTTGTTCTCGACGGTCCCGCAGCGGCCATCGAACTGGCCAGGGCGGCCGCCGGGCACCGCGACGTCTTCGTCATGGGCGGCGGGACGCTGGTCGGCTCGTGCCTGCGTGACGGACTTCTCGACGAACTTCGCCTGCACCTCTCGCCGGAACTGCTCGGGGCGGGCACCCCGCTGTTCGCCGGAGTCGGGCGGCACCGCCTGCACCAGACCGCGGTGGAAGTGTCACCGGTCTGCACCCACCTGACCTATCGGATCAGCAGGGTCTGAGAGGTTCCCGAAAGCTCGCCACCGCTCGTTCGAAACTGAACTGCTTTCACTTCTTGCCACTTCATTGACGTGTCGTGGGTCACGCGTTTAACTACACCGACTTCAGAAGTGAGCACGGGCAAATATCCGCATGGCAGCGAGACCACGAGGGGGTGGATGAGATGGCATCGCTCGACGAGTACGAACGCGAGCAGGCGGTGCTGGCGCAACTCAAGTCCACCGGCCAGGTTTCGGTGGCGGAACTGGCTGCCACCTTCGCCGTCTCCACCGTGACGATCCGCAAGGATCTCGAGGCGCTGGAGCGCCGCTCCCTGCTGCGGCGTGTCCGCGGCGGCGCGGTGAGCGTCGGCGCGAGCGACGAGGGTGCCTTCGAGATGCGACTGCGTCATCTCAAAGAGGCCAAGCGCGCCATCGCCAGAGCGGCCGCGCCGCTGGTCCGCGACGGTGACGTCATCGCGATCGACTCGTCGACCACGACGTTCTACCTCGCTCAGGAATTGCTCGGCCGGCGGGATCTGGTGATCGTCACGAACGGCCTGCGGCACGCCATGCTGTTCATGGAGAATTCTTCGGCAAGGGTTCTGATGCCGGGCGGGGTGCTGCGGCGGTCGGCCGGTTCCCTGGTGGGACCGATCGGCGATGTTCTTGCCGGCCGCGGCAGGATATCCAAGGGATTCTTCGGTGTCATCGGGCTGTCGACGTCGCTGGGATTGCTGGACATCTCGGCTGAGGAGGCGCAGACCAAGAGTTTTCTGGCCGCGGCGTGCGACAAGGTCTACGGTCTGTTCGATTACTCCAAGGTGAGCGGATTCGGGTTGCATTCGTTCGCCGAATCCGCCCGCCTGACTGGGCTTTTCACCGACGACGGCGTCGGCGCCGATGTCGTCTCGGAGTGGAAATCCGCGGGTGTGCCGGTCACCGTCGCGCCCGCCCATCCGGCCACCGCGTCGGTCGTCGAATTGATGGCGGACCGGGTGGGGCGCTCCACCCGATTGTCATCGGTCCGGAACCGAAGCGGCTGAAAGCGCCGCTGCATTTCGACAGCCCAGAACCGCGGCCGGGCCGATGGACCGGCTCGCAGTTCGGTGTTGTTCCCCACGCGTATCTGTCCACATGGACCGATGCTGTTCCATTCCACCGGCCCTCGGGCCGCTCACCCCTGGAGTACCCATGCGACCTGTCCGAAAACTCACCGCTCTGGTTGCGGTCGGTGTTGCGACCACCCTGATGCTGACCGCGTGCACCAAGAAGAACGAGGAACCGGCAGCGGCCGGGACCGCGCCCGCCGCGGCATCGTCCGGTGCTGCATCAGCAGCGTCCGGCGCCAAGGTCAAGGTCGCGTTCGTGCCGAAGCTGCAGGGGGTTCCGTACTTCGAGGCGATGAACGCGGGCGGAAAGGCCGCCGCTGCCGAGCTGGGCAACGTCGAGTGGCTGTACCAGGGGCCGACCCAGGCCGACGCCGCGGCGCAGGCGGACATCGTCCGGTCCTTCATCCAGCAGAAGGTCGACACCCTCATCGTCGCCCCGAACGACCCCGATTCGATGGCCCCGCTGCTGCAGCAGGCCAAGGACGCAGGGATCCACGTCGCCACCGCCGACACCGACGCCCCGTCATCCGTTCGCGAGGCGTTTGTCAACCAGGCATCGGTCGACGGCATCGGTGAGGGCCTGACCGATGCATTGATGACGGCGATGGGCGGAAAGGGTAAGTACGCCATCGTGTCCTGTGGGCAGACCGCGGAGAACCTGAACGCCTGGATCAAGGTCCAGGAGGCGTACACGGCGTCCAAGTACCCGGACGCGGAGATCGTCGACACGGTCTACGCCGGTGAGGATCAGGCGAAGGCCACCCAGATGGCGACCGACCTGATGAACGCGCACCCGGACCTCACCGGTCTGGTCGGCGAGTGCACCTCGTCGGCACCCGGTGTGGCGCAAGCTGTTCGGGACGCGGGCAAGGTCGGCAAGGTCTTCACCGTCGGACTGGGCACGCCGCAGTCGATGAAGCCGTACCTGGCTGACGGTTCCTCGTCCGCGTCCATCCTGTGGGACGTGGAGAACCTGGGTTACCTGACGGCATGGACAGGTGCGCAGCTCGCGGAGGACAAGCCGTTCGCGGCGACGAACAACGTCAGCGCGAAGCTGCCGGAGGTCGCCTACGACGAAGCCACCAAGACGCTGCTGCTCGGGCCGGCACTGGCCATCACCCAGGACAACGTCGACCAGTTCAGCTACTGACCGAGGGGTGATACCGCCGGCCGATCGGGTGCGACCCGCACCCGACCGGCCGGCGACCCGCACGTTCCACCCGACATCTCCACCGCGATGCGGAAAGGGAGTACCAGCAGTGACTCTCGACGGACCATCCGGCACGCCGGCGTCATCGGCGGACGGGACCGCCGCGGCTTCGGCCGGCGCCCCGGTGCGACTTCAGTTGACCGGGATCTCCAAGAGGTTCGGTGCCGTCCGCGCCATCCGGAACGCGGACCTCATCGTGCGGACCGGCGAGGTCCATGCGCTGATCGGGGAGAACGGCGCGGGCAAGTCGACCATGATCAAGATCGTCTCGGGCGTCGAGTCCGCCGACGCCGGGCGGATCGAGTTCGAGGGCGCCGACGTGTCGATCTCCTCCACCACCGAGGCGATGGCGCTCGGAATCGCCACCGTCTACCAGGAACCGCAACTGTTCTCGGAGCTCACCGTCTCGGAGAACATCTTCACCGGCCGTGAGATCCGGAAGGGTCCGCGGGTGGACTGGGCGGCACAGAACGCCCGGGTCACCGAATTGCTGGAACTGCTGGGCCTGCCCGGCCGGTACGCCACCGTTCCGGTCGGCACGCTGTCGATCGCTGAACAGCAACAGGTCTCGATCGCCAAGGCCCTCGCCGGAAACGCTAAGGTGCTGATCCTCGACGAGCCGTCGGCCATTCTGACCGACGCCGAGATCGAGGTGCTGTTCGCCGTCGTCCGCAGGCTCACCGCCTCCGGCGTCTCGGTCATCTACATTTCCCACCGCCTCGACGAGCTGTCCCGCATCGCGCAGCAGGTCACGATCATGCGGGACGGGCAGACCATCGGCAGCTATCCCATCCAGGACCTGACGGTCCGGCAGATGGCCGAGCTGATGGTGGGCGGCATCCTCTCGGACGACCGTCCCGAGCGCGTCGTGCCGGACGGCGAACCCGCACTCGAACTGGCCGGGCTGACCCGGACCGGGAAGTTCCACGATGTCAACGTGCAGGTCAAGCGCGGTGAGATTGTCGGCCTGTACGGGCTTGTCGGGTCGGGCGTGTCCGAGATTGCGGCCTGTGTCTACGGGATGGACCGGGCAACCGGCGGTCAGATCCTGCTCAACGGCACACCGATCTCGCCGCGCAGCCCGCAGGAGGCACAGAGGCTGGGCATCGCCCTGCTGCCCGCGAACCGCAAGCTCGAGGGAATGTTCTCCTTCCAGTCGATCGCCTTCAACATCTCCGCCGGGCACCTGAAGTTGCTCTCGCGGTTCGGGACGTTCATGGACCGCGCGAAGGAGAAGTCGGTCGCCCAGGACATGATCAAGCGCCTGGCGGTCAAGACACCGCACGAGCGGCAGGCCATCGGCGCCATGTCCGGCGGCAACGCCCAGAAGGTCGTGCTGGCACGGCAACTCGTCGAGCGGCCCGAAGTACTCGTGCTCGCCGAACCCACCCAGGGGGTCGACGTCGGCGCCAAGGAGGAGATCCATCGCATCATCACCGAACTCGCCGAGAACGGTTCCGCCGTGCTCGTGGTGACCTCCGATCTGCCCGAGGCGCTGCGCATCTCGGATCGCCTGCTGGTCGTCCGGCGGGGGACCACCACCGTCGAGTTCGGCCCCGAGGCCACCCAGGTCGATGTTCTCGCCGCCGCCGCCGGCGCTGTCGACGAGGAAGGGAACGCCGCATGAGTACGACCATCACCAACTCGCCGGGCCGGCCGGATCCCGGTCCCCCAGCCGGTGAGCCGCGCGCTGTCGCGCCGCAGGCCCGCGGGCGGGTACTGCCGTCGCCGGTCTCCGGTCAGGAACTGGTGCTGATCGGAGTCATCGCAGCCCTGTGGGTGATCCTCGCGTTCGCCACCCCCGCCTTCTTCACCGCCGGCTCGATCCAGCCGCTGCTGGTGTCCACCGCGCCGATCGCCCTTGCCGGTGTCGGCATGACGATCATCATCATCACCGGCGGCATCGACGTCTCGGTCGGGGCCGCCATCATGGTGTGTTCGGTGATCACGGCCAAACTGCTCGTGACACAGGGACTCTCACTTCCCGTCGCGGTGATCGTCTCCGTGCTGGTCGGCGGCGTGCTCGGACTGGTCAACGGCCTGCTGATCGCCTACGGCCGGGTGCACGCCATCATCATCACGTTCGGCACCGCGAACCTGTTCCTCTTCATCGGTCTGCAGATTTTCGGCTCGAGCACCGTGAACAACATCCCGCAGACCTTCGACGTCTTCGGTCGCGGGGTCGCCGGCCGGACCTTCGGTGTGCCGCACGCCTTCCTCATCACCGTGATCATCGCCGCGGTCGCCTGGTGGTACCTGCGGCACACCGCGGGCGGCCGGCACTTCTACGCCATCGGCGGTGACGCCCACGCGGCGCGGCTCGCCGGGGTGCGGGTCCAGCGACGCATTCTGCTGGCGTACGTAATCACCGGCCTGCTGGTCGGACTGGCCTCGTGCTTCGTCATCGCGCAGGGCACCTCGACACTGGACCAGACGGTCGGCAGCGGCAAGGAACTCGCCGTCATCGCGGCCGTCGTCATCGGCGGCACGTCGATCATGGGCGGACGGGGCTCGGTGCTCGGCACCGTCCTCGGGGCGCTGCTGGTGCAGACCGTGACCTCAGGCGTCACGCAGCTCGGGTGGAGCTCGCAGCTGTCCGACCTGTTCGTCGGCATCTTCATCATCATCGCGGTCGGAGCCGACCTGATCCGCCAGCGGGCAAGGAAGGGCAAATGAGCACACCGACCGTCACCGACAGCACCGCGGCACCCGCTCCCGGACCGTCGGCGGGACCGACCGAATCTCTCGCGGCCCGCGTGCTGCGGGCGCTGCTCACCCAGCGCATCGTGCTGCTCGCCGTCCTGATCGTCGGCGTGGTCGTCTGGTTCACCTTCATGGATGCCGGGGGTTACCTGACCGGCGCGTACGACGCGGACTACCTGGTGGGCTCGCTGATCAACGCGGTGCCGCTGGTCATGCTGGGTCTCGCGGAATTGCTGGTCATCATGTCCGGGCGCGGCGGTATCGACCTGTCCGTCGGGGCCATCGTGTCGCTCGCGGGCATGGTGTTCGGCTTCGCCTACGGCCAGTGGGGATGGCCGCTGTGGACAGCCATCCTGCTGACCGCCGCGTTCGGCGGCTTGTGCGGCGCCGTCAACGGATTCCTCGTCGCCTACATCGGCTTTCCCGCGCTGATCGCAACCCTCGCCACCTTCTACGCCTACAAGTCGCTGGCCATTGTCGTCAACAACCAGCGCCCGATCAGCACGCCGCCGATCCAGGAACTGTTCTCGCTCAGCCGGTCCGTGGAACTGCCGGTGGTCGGCTCCCAGCTGCCGGACGTGCCGCTGGGCATCTTCACGTTCATGATCCCGACCGTCGTCATCGTCTGGGTGCTGTTGGCGCGCACCACCTACGGCCGCAGGCTGTATGCGATCGGTACCAACGACACCGCCGGTCAGTGGGCGGGTCTCCCGGTGAAGGACACCAGGTTCAAGGCCTACGTCTACGCCGGCGTGATCTCCGGATTGGTCGCCGTGGTCACCGTCGGCCAGTTCGCCTCCGCGCGTCCCGACGCCGGCGTCTCTGGCAGCGGCATGGCCCTGCCCGCCATCACCATCGCGGTCCTGGGCGGTGTCGCCATCACCGGCGGGATCGGCCGGGTTGCGGGAGTCGTGCTGGCCACGCTGCTCGTCGTGTGGCTGAACGCCGGCATCCTGCTGGCCTTCATCGGCAACGAGGGGTCCCAGTACCAACTGCTCGCGCTGGGCACCGTGCTGATCTTCGCTGCCCTGCTCAACGGCATCACCAACCGCCGGTACGGCGGGTCCCGCTAGTCGTTGTGTTTGTCCAGAACCCTGCTCTGCCGCAGCAGAATGCGGATCGAGAAAGTAAAGGATTTCACCATGTCTCACAGCATTCCCAGCGCGTTGCGGGATCTCGACACGTTCGGTATCGAGGTGCCGTCCTGGGCGTATGGGAATTCCGGCACCCGGTTCAAGGTGTTTACGACTGCGGGGACGCCGCGGGATCCGTGGGAGAAGATCGCGGATGCGGCGCAAGTGCACGCGATGACCGGGTTGGCGCCGAAGGTGTCGATCCACATCCCGTGGGACAAGGTGGAGGATTACGCGGCTCTGGAGGCGCACGCCAAGGAATTGGGCGTGACGATCGGGTCGGTGAATTCGAATCTGTTCCAGGATGACGATTACCGGTTGGGGTCGTTGACGAACAGAGACCCGAAGATCCGGGCGAAGGCCGTTGCCCACCATCTGGAGTGCCTTGACGTGATGCGGGCGACGGGGTCGAAGGATCTGAAGATCTGGTTGCCGGACGGTACCAACTATGCCGGTCAGGATTCTCTGGGCGGCCGGCAGGACCGGCTCGCGGAATCCCTCGCGGAGATCTACGCAGCGATGGACGATGACCAGCGTTTGTTGTTGGAATACAAGATCTTCGAGCCGTACTTCTACACCATGGACGTCCCGGATTGGGGCACGTCTTTGCTGCATTGCATGGCGTTGGGGGAGCGGGCGAAGGTCATTCTGGACACTGGGCATCATGCGCAGTCCACCAACATCGAGTTCATCGTGATGCAGTTGGTGCGCCAGGGCCGGTTGGGCGCGTTCGATTTCAATTCCCGGTACAACGCCGATGACGATCTGATCGTTGGGTCGGCGGACCCGTTCCAGTTGTTCCGGATCATGGTCGAGATCGTGGAGGCGAAGGCTCATCTGCCCGGGTCCGGGGTGAACTTCATGCTCGACCAGTGTCACAACATCGAGGAGAAGATCCCGGGACAGATCCGCTCGGTGATGAACGTGCAGGCCGCGACGGCCAAGGCACTGCTGGTCGACCGGGAAGCGCTGCAGGTTGCGCAGCAGGCCGGTGACATCCTCGGCGCGCACGGGGTGCTGATGGACGCGTACGAGACCGATGTCCGCGGCGTGCTCGCCGATCGGCGGGAGAACCTCGGCCTGCCGCGGGATCCGCTGCAGGCGTTCGCCGCGTCCGGATACTCCGCCAAGGTCGCGCGGGAGCGGGTCGGCGGCACCCAGGCCAGCTGGGGAGCCTGAACGACCGCATGTATGGCAGTGCTCAACCCTTCCCGATTGTTCCGCTTCCCGATGCAGGAGATGACGTCCGATGAGTGATGCCCCGACGGCCGCGCAAGAACTGATCGCGCGTTCGAACAGGTTGGGCGCGGACCCGCGCAACACCAACTACGCCGGTGGCAACACCTCGGCCAAGGGCACCGAGACCGACCCTGTCACCGGTGAGCCGGTGGAGTTGTTGTGGGTGAAGGGCTCCGGCGGTGACCTCGGCACGCTGACCCCGAAGGGTCTGGCGGTGCTGCGACTGGATCGGCTCCGTGCGCTGGTGGAGGTGTACCCGGGGTTGGACCGGGAGGATGAGATGGTCGCCGCGTTCGACTATTGCCTGCACGGCAAGGGCGGTGCCGCCCCGTCGATCGACACCGCCATGCACGGGCTCGTCGACGCCGAGCACGTCGATCATCTGCATCCTGATTCCGGGATCGCGCTGGCCACCGCCGCCGATGGGGAGGAGTTGACCCGCAAGGCGTTCGGGGACCGGGTCGTCTGGGTGCCGTGGCGGCGCCCGGGCTTCCAGTTGGGACTGGATATCGCAGCCATCAAGACCGGGAACCCGCAGGCGATCGGCTGCATACTCGGCGGCCATGGCATCACCGCCTGGGGCGACACCTCCGCCGAGGCGGAGGCGAACTCGCTGGAGATCATCAGGACAGCGGAGTCCTTCCTGGCCGAGACCGGTTCCGCCGAACCGTTCGGTGCCGTCGTGCCGGGATTCGAAGCCCTGCCGGAATCCGAACGTCGTGCGAAGGCCGCCGCGCTGGCGCCGACCATTCGCGGTCTGGCGTCCACCGACAAGCCGCAGGTCGGGCATTACACCGACAGCGAGGTGGTTCTCGAGTTCCTGTCCCGGGAGAAACTGGCTGCGTTGGCGGAGCTGGGGACGTCCTGCCCGGATCATTTCCTGCGCACCAAGGTCAAGCCACTGGTGGTGGACCTGCCCTCCTCGGCGTCGGTGGCGGACACCAAGGCACGGCTGGTGGAACTGCACGATGCGTACCGCGCGGAGTACCAGGGCTACTACGACCGCAATGCCACCCCCAACAGCCCCGCCATCAGGGGCGCGGACCCGGCGATCGTGCTGGTGCCCGGGGTGGGGATGTTCTCCTTCGGGAAGGACAAGCAAACCGCCCGGGTTGCCGGTGAGTTCTACGTCAACGCGATCAACGTGATGCGCGGCGCCGAATCGGTCTCCACCTATCAGCCCATCTCGGAGGCGGAGAAGTTCGCCATCGAATACTGGGCGCTGGAAGAGGCCAAACTGCAACGGATGCCGAAGCCGAAGGCGCTGGCCACCAGGGTCGCGGTGGTGACCGGAGCCGGCTCCGGGATCGGCAAGGCCATCGCCACCCGGATCGCCGCCGAGGGCGGCTGCGTCGTCATCGCCGACCTTAACCTCGACGGTGCCCGGCAACTCGCCGACGAGCTGGGCGGGCCGGACATCGCAATCGCCGTCAGGGCGGATGTATCCGACGAAAACGCCGTCGCCGACATGTTCGCGGCCGCGAACTTGGCGTTCGGCGGTGTCGATCTGGTGATCAACAACGCGGGCCTGTCGCTGTCCAAGCCGCTGCTCGAGACGACCGTCCAGGACTGGGATCTGCAGCACAACGTGATGGCGAAGGGCTCCTTCCTGGTGTCCCGGGAAGCGGCCAGGGTGATGATCGAACAGGGGCTGGGCGGCGACATCGTCTACATCTCCTCCAAGAACAGTGTGTTCGCCGGACCGAACAACATCGCCTACTCGGCCACGAAGGCCGACCAGGCCCACCAGGTCAGGTTGCTGGCCGCCGAGTTGGGTCAGTACGGGGTACGGGTGAACGGGATCAATCCCGACGGGGTGGTCCGCGGTTCCGGCATCTTCGCCTCCGGGTGGGGCGCCTCCAGGGCAGCGGTCTACGGGGTCAAGGAAGAGGACCTCGGTGCCTACTACGCGAAGCGGACGCTGCTCGGTAGGGAGGTGCTGCCGGAGCACATCGGTGACGCCGTCTATGCACTCACCGCCGGTGACCTGTCCCAGACCACGGGCCTGCACATCCCTGTTGATTCCGGGGTCGCCGCGGCGTTCCTGCGATGACCGTGGCAGGCGGCGGGATCAGCCTGGCAGCAGTGGATCTCGGCGCGTCCAGTGGCCGGGTGATCGTCGGGCGGGTCGGGCCCGGACGCATCGAGCTGACCGAGGTGCACCGGTTCCGCAACGGCCCGGTCGCGCTCCCGGACGGGTTGTACTGGGACATCCTCGGCTTGTACCGGGAGGTGCTGGAGGGCATCCGTGCGGCCTCCCGGGAAGCACCGGACCTCGCCGGACTGGCGATCGATTCGTGGGCGGTGGACTACGGGCTCGTGCAACCGGACGGGCGGTTGCTCGGAAATCCGCGGCACTACCGCGATTCCCGCACCGACCGGGTCCTTGACACCGTGCATCACGCGGTGCCGCCCGAGCGCCTGTACGCCGTGAGCGGCCTGCAATTCCTGCCGTTCAACACCGTCTACCAATTCGCGGCCGACCCGGACGCGCACCGACCCGATGTTCAGGCCCTGCTGATCCCCGACCTCCTCGGCTACTGGCTGACCGGCAGGCGGGTCGCCGAGGAGACCAATGCGTCCACCACCGGACTGCTCGATGCCCGCACCGGTTGCTGGTCGACCGACCTGCTGCAGGCAACCGGCCTCCCAGATGGTCTGCTGCCGAAGGTGGTTCCGCCCGGGACTGTTCTCGGCGAGCTCGCCGACCGGGTCGTCGAGGGCACCGGGGTGCACCGTCCGCTCCAGGTGACGACGGTCGGTTCCCACGACACCGCCTCCGCTGTGGTCGGCGTCCCCGCGGTGGACCCGGCTTTCGGGTACATCTCCTGCGGCACGTGGGGTTTGGTGGGTGTCGAACTGGAGCATCCGGTGCTGACCGAGGACAGCCGGGCGGCGAACTTCACCAACGAACGCGGCGTCGACAGCACCACCCGCTACCTTCGCAACGTCATGGGGCTGTGGTTGCTGTCGGAATCCATCAGAACCTGGAGCTTGCAGGGCTGGGACGTCGACCTGGACGAGGTGCTCACCGAGGCCGGTCGGCTTCCTGCCGGCGGGCCACAATTCGACCCGGATGACCCGAGGTTCCTGCCCCCCGGCGACATGCCGGCCCGGATTGTGCAAGCCTGCCGCCACGCCGGACGACCGATTCCGCACACCATTGCCGAGGTGGTCCGGTGCATCCTGGACAGCCTCGCCACGGCGTTCGCGGCCGGGATCGATGACGCCGAAAGGCTATCTGGTCATTCCATCGACACAGTGCACGTGGTCGGCGGAGGGTCGCAAAACGAGTTGCTGTGCCAGTTGATCGCCGACGCCTGCAGTAGACCGGTGATCGCCGGGCCGGTGGAGGCCACCGCATTGGGCAATCTGCTCGTGCAAGCGCGAACCCACGGGGTGCTCAGTGGTGACCTGTGGTCGCTGCGGGCAGAACTGCGGGCCGCGGTGCGGACCCGCACTCATCGGCCCGGCACTCATCGGCCCGGCACTCATCGGCCCGGCACTCATCGGCCCGGCACTCATCGGCCCGGCACTCATCGGCCCGGCACTGTGGAAGGCACCTGATGCGGTACTGCTTCAGCCTCCAGGTCAGGCCCGACCGACTCGCCGAGTACACGGATCGGCACGCGCGGGTCTGGCCGGAGATGCGGTCGGCGCTTCGGGATGCCGGGTGGGGCAACTATTCGCTGTTCCTGCGCGACGACGGGCTGCTCATCGGCTACGTCGAAACCGACGATCTGGACCTGGCGCAACAAGCGATGGCCGGTACCGAGGTGAACGGCCGCTGGCAGGCGGAGATGGCGGAGTTCTTCGTCGGCATCGATGGCCGGCCACCGGACACCTCGATGACCCTGCTCACCGAGGTCTTCCACCTCGGCGACCACTGACATGTTCGACTATCCAGGAGGGAAAGCATGTTGATCGGCGCACACGCCTTGGTCTTCACCGGCACTTTCGAGGAGAAGGGCCTGCGGCACGCGATAGAGCGGACGAAGGCAGCGGGTTTTCGATCTCATCGAGGTTCCCCTGATGGATCCGGATTCCTTTGATGCGAACCTTGCCGCGCGGCTGCTGCGTGACAACGACCTCGCGGTCACCGCCTCGCTCGGCCTCACGGAGCGCACCGACCTGTCCAGCGAGGATCCCGAAACGGTCGCCGCCGGAGAGCGCATGCTCGGCACCTGCATCGACCACGTCGCAACCATGGGCGGCGAGGTGCTCTGCGGCGTCGTCTATTCGGCGATGCGAAAGTACTCGGCCCCTGCGACGGAGACCGGCATCGCGAACAGCGCGGCCGCGATCGGCCGGCTGTCGGAGAGGGCGAAGTCGGCGGGCGTGCGGCTCTCGCTGGAGATCGTCAACCGCTACGAGACCAATGTGATGAACACCGCGAGGGCCGGGTTGGGATTCCTGGAGCGGGTCGGGACGGACAACGTCTCGCTGCACCTGGACACCTATCACATGAACATCGAGGAATCCGACCAGTTCTCACCCGTGCTGGATGCGGCCGAGCACGTCGGTTATGTGCACATCGGCGAAAGTCACCGTGGCTACCTCGGCACCGGAACGGTGAATTTCGACGAGTTCTTCCGCGGCCTTGCGCGGATCGAGTACGACGGGCCTGTCGTCTTCGAGTCGTTCTCCTCGGCCGTGGTCAGTCCCGAGCTCAGCAACACGCTCGGCATCTGGCGGAACCTGTGGCAGGACAGCGACGACCTGGCCGCGCACGCCAACCGGTTCATCCGGGACAAGCTGCGGGCCGTCGAGACGATCAGCCTGCACTGAGTTGTCCATGCACCCGACGCACGCCGGATATCAGCCTGTGTCGGCGGTGATCAGACGGTGGGCAGTGCGCACGCCCGGACCCAACCCGGTCAGATGGGCGAGCAGGTCGTCCGCCGCGGCGCTCAGTTCGTCATCGGTTGTCGGTTCCAGGGCGTCCAGGATGAACAGGGCCTTCGTGGTGTCCTCGCGGAGTTGAGTGCGGCGAGCCTGACGCCAATTCCAGCGGCGGCAGGTCACGCCGGCATCGTCGCACCAGACGACCTCGCCGCGGTCGGGGTGTTCGATCACGGTTTCGCCGCCCGCGACGGTGTCGAACGGCTCGGCGCCGGTGGCGCGCAGTAGCCGCGGCGGCCCGGCATAGCGGGTGACATCCTCGCCGCCCAGCGGGATTTGATGCAGCACTGAGATCGCGTTGTACAGATCGGTCAGCCGATTCACCCGGGGGAGTCCGTCCGCGGCGCGACGCATCAGCGCCTCCAGGCTGTTGCGGGTGCGTTGCGGCTTGGCGCCGAACGCCCGGTATGCGTCCCGCCAGGCGGCAACCGAAGGAAGCTGCTCGAGCGGCCGGTCACTCAGGTCCCGACGGGTGGCCTTCTCCGCTGCCAGCAGCAGGCCCTCGCCGGTCTGGTCGCTCGGGCCGGGGATCAACCCGTCCACCGCAATCAGCAGGGCGCGGTAATCCGGGCGCAGGGCGAACACCTCGGCGTCGACCCGTCCACCGGCGAGGAAATCCTCGAGCGATGCTGCGTCAGCCATGGGTCACCTCGGACCGGCGCCCCGAGCCCACAACGGGCTCGAACACGGCCAGTGAGAACCTGGCCGGCTGCGTGTTCGGGTTGGCGTAGGCGTGAGCAACGTCGCCGGGAAACGCAACGGCGTCACCCACGCCCAAGCTGGTGATCTCGCCGTTGATCTCGACGGTGATCGCGCCCTGCTGGACCTGCAGAAGTTCCCTGGTCCCCGGTGCGTGAGCCTCACTGGTGTGCCGGTCCGCCGGACCCAGGGTCCAGTCCCACAGCTCCACCACATCAGGTGGTTCGGTACCGGCTATCAGTACGCCGCGGCCGCCGGCTTCACTGGTCCACAGCACGGCGCCCTCACCGTTGCGGGTGACCTTCACCGGTGTGGGCCGAGGCGGCTCCACCAATGCAGGCAATCCGACGCCGAGAGCGTCGCTGATCCTCAGCAGCGTTCCGATGCTCGGATTCGCCTCGCCCTGCTCGACATTGATGATCATCCGGCGGCTCACGGCTGCCGCCTCTGCCAGCTGGTCGAGGGTCCACTTCCGGGATTGCCGCTCATGCCGGACCCGGTTGCCGATCACCATGGAGAGGTCGGCGGTCGTATCATCCATCAGTGCAGCATAGTGCACTGCAAGTGCACTGCAAACCTGGCGATGACCTTACAGACGAAGGCCGGACGTGGCCGATCGAAGACATGCCGAATCACCCGACACCGGAGATCCGATGCGCCAGAATGCCGTTCATGTCCGCGACAGAAATCGTCCAGACCGCGTTGGATCTGATCGGGGTATTCGCCTTCGCGCTCTCCGGTGCACTGCTGGCGGTCCGACGGAAGTTCGACATCGTCGGCATGGCGGTACTGGCCACCGTGACCGCACTGGGCGGGGGAGTCATCCGGGACGTTCTGATCGGCGCGGTCCCTCCCGCGGCGCTGACCAATTCCTGGTTCCTGGTGCTTCCCCTGGTCGCCACGGTCGTCACCTTCGTCTTCCATCCGCGGGTGGCGATGATGGGGCGCACCGTGCTGTTCTTCGACGCGATCGGCCTCGGCGTCTTCTGTGCGACGGCGACCACCAAGGCGACCGCCGCGGGCATCCCGATCGTGGCGGCGGTCCTCCTCGGCACCATCACCGGGGTCGGCGGCGGCATCCTGCGTGACGTGCTGGCCGGGCAGATTCCGTCCGTCCTGCGCCGCGACTCGCAGCTCTATGCCATTCCCGCGGTCGCCGGCTCGCTGGTGGTGGCGGTGGCGTACTCGTTCGGATACAGCAACATCGCCATCCAGGGAGCGGCGGCCGCGGGCATCTGCGGCTTTCGCCTCCTTGCCCTGCGGTTCAAGTGGCACGCACCGGTGCCATTGCACGGCAACGATAGGCATGAATAGCGGTTCCCTTTGCCGGTTGCACTACAGCCGGGTGTCGAAGGAATCGCAGAAGACGTTGTCGTTGAAGGTGCCCTGGAATTCGGAGAGGCCCATGATCTTCTGAACGGTGGCGTGGATGGCCTCCGCGGTGTCGGCATGCGCATTGATGGCTGTCTTCACCATCGGCACGTCGATGAGATGGTTCGGCTGCGTCAAGGACACGAACACGGTCGGCACTTCGGTGACGTACCAGGGGATCTCGGCGGCCATCGGGGTCGACCACTTGATCCGGATCGCCGCCTCCTGGGCGAATCCCTTGACATTGGCGAAGATGAAGGCCGCGTCATATCGGTCGGCGTAGTCCCCGCGTGCCTCGTCCGAGATCACGCTCATGAAATTGGCCTCGGTGTCGCCCGCTTCCTGCCGTTGCTGTGCGGTCTTGAACACATCCACGGTGAACCCGGCCTTCTCCAATTCCTCCCGGACGATGTCCAGGTAGCCCAGTGGGTCGGTGCGGGTGAAATCGCGGCCACCGGCGACCCCGTACAGCCGGATCCGGGGGTGCGTCTGTGGGGTGATCGGCAGATTGTGCTGGGTGTCCTTGATCAGGGTGACGGTCTTGTCGGCGATGGCGGCCGCGACCGCCTTGTGCCGTTCGCTGCCGATCACCGCGAGACCGGCTGCGGGCGGGACGATGTCCTCCCGAGGGATCAGATGCAAGCCGAGTGAGGCCTTGAGGGCGAGGATCCGTTCCAGCGCATCCTGCAGCCGTTGCTCGGTGATGACACCTGTCCGGTAGCCGTCCAGCATGTACCGGAAGTCCTCCTCCGGGTTACGGAAGAACAGGAACATGTCGCAGCCGGCGGCAATGGTCGCGGGCACCAGGTCGCGTCGCTTCATGGCCTGGGTGAGGCCGATCATCTGTGACGCGTCGGTGAGGATCACGCCGTTGAATCCCAGATCGCCGCGCAGCAGGTCCTGGAGCAGTTCCGGTGACAGGGTGGCCGGCAGCACGTCCGCGTCGGTCATGTCGGGCCGATACCGGCGGGACAGTTCGGGCGCGCCGATGTGCCCGACCATAACGGAGTGCGCGCCGCGGTCGATCAGTTCCCGGTACACCTTGCCGTAGGTCCGGTCCCATTCATCGGCGGGGAGGGTGTTGTAGGAGGTCACCACGTGCTGGTCGCGCTCGTCGATGCCGTCACCGGGGAAGTGTTTGATGGCGCAGACCATGTTGTGCGCGGTGATTCCGTCGAAGTATTCCTTGGCCCGCTCGATGACGATGTCCGGGTTGTTCCCGAATGCCCGGGTGGAGATGACGGTGTTTCGCCAGTTGTAATGGATGTCAACGATGGGCGCGAAGGCCCAGTTGCAGCCGATGGCCCTGCATTCCGCTCCGGCGACATCGCCCATGTCCCTGGCGATCGACTTGTCGGGGTGGGAGCCTGCCTGCAGGTGGGTGCTGACGAAGGTGCCGTCGTTGCTGCTGCCGAATCCGCCCATCTCCGGATTCGACGCGATCAGCAGTGGGATCTTCGACTTCGACTGGGCATAGCGGGCATGCTCCCGGATCTCGGCGGCATCGCCGGAGCGATATCGCATTCCCCCGACGTGGTAGGTATCGAGGATTCCGTCGAGATACTCGGGCGTGAATTCGTTGTTGTGATTGATGAACAGCTGCCCGATCTTCTCCTCGACGGTCATCGATTCGATGGTGCTGTGTACCCAGTCGACGGCGTCCTGATCCAGATGGAACGGTGCGGCGGACAGGTCGACCATGACTGACTCCTCGATTCACTGACGTGCTACCGACGTGGTGACATCAGCTTCGCCGGTCGCCCTGACGAACAGCAATCGGTTGCCATCAATTGCCCGCAGCGCTGGATCTCATTCCTGCGACGTGCGGCGCCGAGGGGCGGTGGACGCGCGTTCCACCAGCCGGGTGGGCAGCACCATGGCTTCCCGCGCCCGTGCATGCGCGCCGTTGATGATGGCGAGTAGATTCTTGACCGCGGTGCCGCCCAGCGCGTGCAGCGGCGCGGCAACGGTGGTCAACCGCGGGGTGATGAGATCCGCGGCGAAGATGTTGTCGATGCCGATGATGCTGACATCGCCGGGAACCCTGGTGCCGGCGGCGGTCAGCCCACGGATGATCCCGATGGCCAACTGGTCGTTGTAGGCCAGAATCGCCGACGCCGGCTTGCGTTTGAGGGCGGCGGCCGCCTGTTCTCCGCCGGCCACGTTGGGTGTGTACGGTCCCAGACGTCGGGTCTGCAGGCCGAGTTCGGCCGCGGCCTCCCGGAGCGAGCGCCACCTGATGCCATCGGCCCAGGAGGCCTCCGGCCCTGCGACATAGGTGATCGAGCGGTGGCCCAGTTCGGCGAGATGCTCCGCCGCCCGGCGTACGCCGTGCGGATTGTCGGTGACCAGACTGGGTACGTCGGCGACCGCCCTGTTCAGCACGATCATCGGCCGTTGCTTGGCGGTCATCCGGATCGCCGAGTCCGACATCCTGCTGCTGGCCAGCACGATGCCCTCCACCGTCGGGATGGCCCGGTCAAGCGCCTCCCGCTCCAGCACGTCGGATTCCTGCGCATCGGCCAGCAGCATGGTGTATCCGGCTGCGGCCGCCGCGGCCTGGGCGCCACGGATGATCTCGAAATAGAACGGGTTGGTGATGTCGGAGATGATCACCGCGATCATCGACGTACGGCCGGTGGGCAGGGCGCGGGCGAGTGGGTTCGTCCGGTACCCGAGCGCATCCGCGGCCGCGCGGATGCGTTCGGCCGTCGCGGCGTTGACCCGCCCCGGCCGGGAGAACGCCCGGGAGACCGTGGATGCGGCCACCCCGGCGACCTTCGCGACGTCGTAGATGGTCGGCGGACGGATCGGCGGCGGTGGTGGCTCCTCGGTCACGGGACAGTCCTTGCGGCGTGGCGGCGACGGTGAGTGGTCCGAAAAAGTAAACGCCTCGGACGCAACAAGTGGCAACCGCTTGCCGGCTCCTCAGGGGTGAAGATGTACTGCACCTGCGTCCGCCGTGCCCGGGCACGGTGAGAGCTGGACTGCGACAGTGGGAGGCTGGCAGCGTGACGATGACCGAGCCCCTGCCGGGCGAGCCGGCCGAAAAGGCCGGGAATGCCGACGTGGCCGCCGATGCCCTGACCCGCGTCGCGGGCCTGCTGGCCGGTATCGATCGGCTCGGTGTCGCCTTCTCCGGAGGGGTGGATTCGTCGGTGCTGCTGGCCCTGTCGGTGCGCGCGCTGGGCGCCGAACGAGTGGTCGCCATCCTCGGGGTGTCACCCAGCCTCGCGGCCGAGGAACGGGCGGGCGCCCACCGGGTGGCCGCGTCGATCGGTGCCGAACTCGTCGAGGTCGTCACTCATGAGGGTGACAGGCCGGAGTACCGGGCCAATGGGCCGGACCGATGCTTCCACTGCAAGGACGAACTGTTCACCCGCATCGACGACCACGTCGCGAGCAGGTACGGGCTCGATGCGGTCGCCTACGGCGAGAACGCCGACGACGCGGTTCGCCCCGACCGGCCGGGCTCGCGAGCCGCCGCCGACCATCGAGTCCTCCGGCCGCTGGCGGAGGCAGGCCTGACCAAGGCCGCGGTGCGCGGCATCGCCAGGGCGTGGTCGCTGCCGTCCGCCGACAAGCCGGCGGCACCCTGCCTGGCGTCGCGCATTCCGCATTTCCAGTCGGTGACACCCGAGAAGCTGTCCCAGATAGAGCAGGTCGAGGCCGCCCTGCACCGGCTCGGCTTCGGTGATCTGCGGGTGCGTCACCACGGCGAGATCGCCCGCATCGAACTGGCCGGGGATGAACTCCTCCGGGCCGTCGAGGATCCCGCCCGTTCGCAGATTCTCGCCGCCGCAACGGGCGCCGGTTTCCGTTATGCCGCCATCGATCTCGCCGGTATGCAGTCGGGGGCGTTCACCCTGCCGCTGGTACAGGTGTCCCGTGGATGACCATTCCGCGCCACAGAATGACGTCGGTCCACCGGAGTTGGCGGCATTCGCTGAATTGGACCACGACCGGTTGCGGCGCCGCGGCTATCCGGAGGCGGTGTACTGCAGCGGCAAGACACCGGAACAGCTCACGGCCATCGCGGCCGCCGTGCGGGGCCGGCCAGGGGTGACGCTCTTCACCCGGGCAGGGCCGTCGCACGCGTCAGCGGTGCTGGCGGTGTTGCCGGAGGCATTTCATGACGCCGAGTCCGGACTCCTGGCCTGGCCCGCGGAGCCGCCCGAACCGACCGGCGGACTGGTCGTCGTGGTGTGCGCCGGCACCTCCGACCTGCCGGTCGCCCGGGAGGCCCAGCTGGTGGCCCGGTACCTCGGCCGCGCAACCGAACTGGTCGTCGACGTCGGAGTCGCCGGGCTGCACCGTGTCCTGCGCCGGCTGGACGACCTACGCAGGGCGAGGGTGATCGTGGTGGCCGCCGGGATGGACGGCGCCCTGCCCGGGGTCGTCGCGGGGCTCGTTTCCGCGCCGGTGATCGCCCTGCCCACCTCTGTGGGGTACGGCGCGTCGTTCGGCGGAATCGCCGCGCTGCTGACGATGCTGAACGCCTGCGCCCCGGGTGTGGCGGTCGTCAACATCGACAATGGTTACGGCGCGGGTCATCTGGCTGCGCAGATCGCCGCACCTATCGAGGGAGCACCTGTCGAGGATGCACCTATTGAGGATGCACCTGTCGAGGACTCGCCTGTCGAGGAAGGCAGGTGACCAGGCTCCTGCAGGCCTGGCTGGACGCCTCGGCCGGGGTCGCCGGTGACATGGTGCTGGGTGCGCTCGTCGATGCCGGCGCCGACCTCGGCGCCGTGCAGTCGGCCGTCGAGGCGGTGATTCCCGGCGCCGTACGGCTCACCGGCACCGTCGTGTCCAGAGCCGGGTTGCGGGCAACCAAGGTCGACGTCGCCGTGCTGGTCGACGATCCCCCGCACCGGACCTGGCGAACCATCCGTGAATTGCTGGCCGCGGCCCACCTGGCGGAGCCGGTCCGGACGAGCGCTATGACGGTGTTCGGCAGGCTCGCCGCGGCCGAGGCGCACGTTCACGGCATCGACCTGGATGATGTGCATTTCCATGAGGTCGGTGCGCTCGATTCGATCGCGGATGTGGTCGGGGTGTGCGCGGCATTGCACCGTCTCGGCGTCGTGAGGGTGACGGCCGGCGAAGTCGCGGTCGGATCGGGCCGGGTCCGAACGGCGCACGGTGACATCCCGGTGCCGGTTCCCGCCGTGGCGGAGATGTCCCGCGGGTGGCGGATCCGGGCGGCCGGTCCGGGTGAGCTCGCCACCCCGACAGGGATGGCGGTCATAACGGGCCTGGCCGCCGCATGCACTGACCTACCGGCGATGTCGGTGCGCAGCGTCGGTGTGGGAGCCGGCACCCGAGACACCCCGGGCACGCCCAACGTTGTGCGGGTGATCCTCGGCGAGATCGATCCGTTGCAGCCGGCCGAAAACGGGGAGGAGCTGGTGGTGCTGGAGGCGAACGTCGATGACCTCGACCCGCGGCTCTGGCCCGGGGTGCTCGCCCAGTTCCTCGCCGACGGAGCGGCCGACGCGTGGCTGACCCCGATCCTGATGAAGAAGGGCCGTCCTGCGCACACGCTGTCGGTGTTGGCGCGTGCCGAACAGACAGCGGCGGTGCGCCGGCTGATGTTCCGATTGACCAGCACGATCGGCATCCGCGAGAACGTCGTGCAGCGGTTCGCACTGGCCCGGGTGTTCGCGGTGGTGCACGTGGCCGGCAGCCCCGTCGCGATCAAGATCGCGCACCGCGACGGGACCATCATCCGGGCCACCCCGGAGTTCAGCGACGTCGCCGCCGCAGCAGAAGGGGCGTCCTTGCCGCCGGGCACGGTGATGCAGGAGGCGATCGCAGCGGCGTGGAACGCGGGACTGCGCCCGGGGGCGCCGATCCCAAAGGACTGATCAGTGCTCGTCATACCGTCGGCCTCCCTTGGTTTCTCAGCGCTCACAGGGTGGGATTCGGGGCACAGACCTGTCAGATGCCCGGCGGGATCGGCACGGTCGCGATATTGTGCTCCTCCAGGAACTTCTGCTTGCGCGCGTCGTTCTCGGCGACGATATCCCGGTACTTCTTCTCGGTCAGCGGGTAGGCGATGAAGGCGAGCATCGCGAGAATGGCCGCCGCCGCCGGCACCAGGCCGATGGATGCCTTGATCGCCGTGATCGCGCTGTCCGGCTGCACCTCGCCGGCCGCGAGCTTGGTGACGTACCCGCCGATGGCCAGGGCGAACGCCCCGAGCGCGCCGCCGATGGACTGAGTGATCTTGCGGGTGAAGGAGAAGATCGCATAAGTCGCACCCTCGGTACGCTGCCCGGTCTTCCACTCGCCGTATTCGACGGTGTCCGCCTCGAGAGCGAACATCAGGGTGTTGATCAGCTGGACACCGAATCCCTTGACGGCAACGCACAGCAGCGCCAGCAGCGGCAGGCTTGCCGGAACGAAGAACAGCGCGACGCCGCCGACGACGGTGAAGAGGCCGCAGTATTGGTACAGGTTCTTCTTCCCGAAGCGGGTGACCAGCCAAGGGACAAAGGGCGCGACCGCGAATTGCACGGCCACCGTGACAAGGGTCATCCAGATGATGTACTTCGCGTCACCCAGGACGTAGATGGCGTAGAAAGCCGTGGCACCGCCGACCGCGAAGAGGCCGATCAGGTAGAAGAAACTCGAGGCGCAGAGAATGCCCAATGGCTTGTTGCTCTTGAGTGTCCGGAAGGTGTCCTTGATGCCCACCCGCGGCTCGATGCGGACCACGACCTCCTTGCACCACAGGAATGTCAGGAAGTAGAGCGCGAAGCCGAGTGCGACGAAAGCCAGCGTGGTGGTCAGGAACACCGTCTGCAACTGGTCCGCGCGTTCTTCGGCGGACAGCGCCGTGTTCTTCGCAATGCCCTGGATCTGCGGAGCGATGATGAAGGTCAGCAGCAAACCGCCGAGACCCGCACCGAGGCCACGTGCCACAGCGAGCTTGGCCCGCTCACGGGATGCCTGTGTCATCGCGGTGGCCAGCGAGCCGTACGGGACGTTGACCATGGAGTAGATGAGGCCGAGCACCGCGTAGGTGAGGTAGGCGTACATCAGCTGGGCGCCGCCGTCCCAGCCCTTCGGGACGTAAAAGGTGAGAACGCTCATCACGAGCAGCGGAACGGAGCCGAACAGGATGAAGGGCCGGAATTTCCCCCACCGGGTCATGGTGCGGTCGATCATCCGGCCGGCGAAAAGGTCTGCAAAGGCGTCCCACAGACGGACGATCAGGAACATGGTGCCGATCGCGGCCGCGGGCAGTCCGACGACGTCGGTGTAATACAGGAGCAGGAATGTCGTGCTCAGGCTGAACGCGAGATTGTTGGCGAAATCACCCGCGCCGTAACCGATCACCGATCGTATGCCCAGCTTGCGTTTCGCGGCGTCGATAGCGGGGATCGGTGTCTCCATGGTTGTCGTCATCTTCCACCTCTGTGTGGGTCCGAGTCGCGCGTTGCCGCGCTGGTGGAAGAAGAATGGTCGCGTCCCGTCTGGCGTAGCAATCGGTTGCCATCAGTTGCCTCCGTTCTGATTTGTCCGGTTGACATCGACTTTCCTGGAGCAACCTCAGCGCAGGCGATACAGCACCTCGCCGGCCTGTGGCAGCACCAGGGTGTCGGGGTCGGCCGTCAGGGCATCGATGTCGACCAGCGCAGGTTCGAGGTAGTCGAGGTTCGCGGCGCGGGTCTGTTCCTCGGAGATCCCGGTCGCGAGGGTCACGGTGACCCGGCCGTGCTCCCCGTTCTCCGCGTCCCAGGTGCCGGCGCCATAGAGGTGGGTGGAATGGGCCAGGTCCCCCCAGTGATGGTGGGAGAACCGGTCCCACTGGCCGAGGAAATAGTCCCGGCAGTGGTATCCGATCTCCTGGATGACCGGGTGCATGACCGAGATCTGGGTGATGTGCGGGGCGTAGAGGATGACCTGCCCGCCGTCGGCGACGACCGGCTCCACCTTGTAGAAGCCCTTCGCCCCGGTCCACATGTCCTCGTACTTCGTGGGAATCACCGACAGCACCCGCCGCACCGGGGCGTCCAGGTATTTCACGTGGGTCTCGGCCGACACCTGGGCGCAGGCGGCCCACGCCGCCTCCGGAGCGCCGAACGACGCCGCGTGCAGCGCGCCGGTCCCGGACTGGGCGACGAGACACAATGCGAGCCGCCGGCTGGGGATCATCGACGCCGCCTCGTTGATGAGCGCCCGGACCGGCGTGATCCCGCGGGTGCCGATGATGTCGGCGCTGGTGATGAGCGCGCCCAGCCAGTGCGAGAAGTCGATGACCTCGGGACCGGCGACCCCGGGGAAGAAGTACTTGTTGCCACCGGAGAACCCGACCACCTCGTGCGGGAAGACCGGGCCGACCACGAGCGACACGTCGTGGTCGACGACGGCGCGATTCAGTACCACCTCCACCGACTGGTGGAACCTCCCGTCGGAGAGTTCGGCGACCCGGTCCGCGCTGATCGGGCCGAGCGAGGTGAAGGTCTCCTGCCTCCACCACTCGTGGTTGAGCACCGTCACGCCCGGATAGGTCTCGGCCAAGCCCCGTTCGGCGTAGCCGAGATGCCCGGCCAGGTGCTCGTCGCTCATCGCGGCGTGCGTGCCGAGCGCGATCAGGACGGTCACCCGGGAGGCCCTGCCGTGCAGCGACTCCTGCACCGCCGAGAGCAACAGGGGAAGCGGGCAACTGCGGGTGCCGTCGGGAACGATGACGCACACGCTCCGTCCGTCGAGGTCCTCTGCGGCAAGGGATTCGGCGACGAACTGCCGGACTGCGTCGTCCGCCAGGACCTGGTCCGGGCCGCCGATCAGGACAGCCTCGGCGGCGAGTTCGGCGACGGTGTCGACTGCATCGATGATGTCGGTCATGGCTGCACCCTGCACCGTTCGCGGAGGGTCGGCAAGAGTTCACGGCAACAGACGGCAACCGATTGCCTCGCTCGGGCCGGTCCCGCGAGAGTGGTCCCATGCCAGCCGACACCGCGCCGTTGACCCTGCACCCCGCTCGATTGATGCCGGTCGACCCTGGCGTTCGCGGTATCGCGATGCGGCTCTACGAGGAGGTCCGGGACCGGCCCATCATCTCCCCGCACGGGCACGTCGATCCGCGAGTGCTGTTGGAGGACAAGCCGTTCACCGACCCCACCAGTCTGCTGCTGCAGCCCGATCACTACGTCACCCGGTTGTTGCACGCCAACGGCATCTCGCCGGCCGACCTCGGTGTGGGCGAGGGGCCGCTGCCCGACCCGCAGGCCCGCAAAGCGTGGCGGTTGCTGTGCGCGAACTGGCGGATCTTCCGCGGTACCCCGGTCCGTTACTGGTTCGACAGCGAACTCGGTGACATCTTCGGTGTGACGCAGCGCCCGAGCGCCGAGAACGCCGACCTGCTGTACGACCAGATCTGCGCGAAACTGGCCGAGGAAGCGTTCCGGCCCCGCGCACTGTTGGCCCGGTTCGGCATCTCGGTGATGGCCACCACCGACGATCCTGCCGACGATCTGGCCGCGCACGCGGCGATCGCGCAGGATGCGACGTTCCCGACCAGGGTGATACCGACGTTCCGGCCCGATCGGTACCTGGAGGCCGGACGGTCAGACTGGATCGACGCGGTCAAGGGCCTCGGCGCCGCCGCCCAGGTCGATGTGGGCGAGTACGCCGGGTACATCCAGGCGCTCGAGGAACGGCGCCGGTTCTTCATCTCGCATGGCGCCACCTCCACCGACCACAGCCATCTCGACGCGGCCGCCGAACCCCTGGAATCCGCTGAGGCACAACGCATCTACTACCAGGCGATGAACGGGCGGGTCACCACCGAGGAGGCCACCGCCTTCCGCCGGCACATGGTGCTGGAGATGGCCAGGATGTCCTGTGACGACGGGCTGGTGATGACCCTGCACCCGGGGGTGTACCGCAACCACCACCCGGCGACCCTTGCCAGGTACGGGGCGGACACCGGGCATGACATCCCGGTTGCGATGGAGTTCACCAAGGCGCTGCAGCCGTTGCTGGAGCGGTACGGCACGCATCCGAACCTGCACCTGGTGCTTTTCACGCTGGACGCCGACGTGTTCAGCCGGGAGATCGCCCCGTTGGCGGGCTTCTACCCGTCGGTCTACGCGGGAGCCCCGTGGTGGTTCCTCGACAATCCTTCCGAGATCCGGTCTTTCCAGCAGTCGGTGACCGAGATCGCCGGGTTCAGCAAGCTCTCCGGATTCATCGACGACACCCGTGCGTTCTGCTCCATTCCAGCGCGCCACGACATGTCCCGTCGCCTGGACGCCGGCTTCCTGGCCGGCCTGGTCGCCGAGCACCGCCTGGACGAGGACGAAGCGCTCGACAGCCTCGCCGGTCTCGTCGCCGATCAGCCCCGAAAGGTGTTCAAGCTATGACGACCTCCACCGCTGCGAAGACCCACGCCGACCCGACGCCCGCGCCGGGGTTGTCCCGGGCGGGCGGCGACGGCCCGACAGCCGCGCCCGTGCGGATCGTGCACCTGGGGCTGGGGAACTTCTTCCGGGCGCACCAGGCCTGGTACACCGCCCATGCCGCGGACGCCGCCCAGTGGGGGATCGCTGCCTTCACCGGCCGGTCCACCGCGCTCGCCGACGCGCTGACCGCCCAGGACGGCCTGTACACGCTGATCACCCGCGCGGCCACCGGCGACTCCTGCGAGGTCGTCGGCAGCGTGTCGGCGGCCCACCCCGGCCCGGATGTCGCTGCCTGGCTCGGCTACCTGGCCGACCCCGACGTTCGGATCGTCACGCTCACCGTCACCGAGGCCGGGTACGTCCGCGGCGCCGACGGCGGACTGGACACCGGGCATCCCGACATCCGGGGCGACGTGGCGGCATTGCGCGGTACCGCGGGCGATGCCGATGCCGTACGGACCACACCCGGCCGACTGGTGGCCGGATTGGCGGCCCGGTGCGATGCCGGTGCGGGCCCGCTGGCCGTGGTGTCGTGCGACAACCTGCCCGAGAACGGTGCCGCCGCAGCTCGTGTGGTCCGCGACCTGGCTGCGCTGGTCGATCCGGAACTGGCGGACTGGATCGGGCAGCACGTCTCGTTCGTCACCACGATGGTCGACCGGATCACCCCTGCCACGACCGCCGAGGATGCCGCTTCGGCAGCGGCGCTGACCGGTCGGGCCGACGCGGCGCCGGTCGTCACGGAGCCGTTCACCGAGTGGGTCCTGTCGGGCGACTTCCCACTCGGTCGACCGGCATGGGAGGACGCCGGTGCCAGGTTCGTGGACGACATCACCCCGTTCGAGGAGCGCAAACTCTGGCTGCTCAACGGCGGCCACTCGCTGCTCGCCTACGCCGGAAGTGCCCGCGGCCACCTGACCATCGCCGAGGCGGTCACCGATCCGGTCTGCCGCGACTGGTTGCTGCAGTGGTGGGCGGAGGCGTCCGCGCATCTCACCCTGCCGGTGCAGGAGGTCGCCGCGTACCGGGAGGCACTGCTGGAGCGGTTCGCCAATCCCCGGATCCGGCACCTGCTGGCGCAGATCGCCGCCGACGGTTCACAGAAGTTGCCAGTTCGCATCCTGCCGACCATTGGTCGGGAGCGCGCACAGGGGCGGCTGCCGATCGCGGCGCTGCGCGTGCTGGCGGCGTGGATCAACAATCTCCGCGGGGCCGGCGCACCCGTCAAGGACACCGCCGCGGAACAGGTCGTCGCGCTCGCCGCCGGGCCGCTGCCGGAGGCGGTCCGCGCTGTTGTCGGCTACCTGGACGACCAGCTGGGCTCCGATACCGCGGTCGTCACCGCGGTCCTGGACCTGAGCCTGCAACTGTCCGCGGACTGACGCCCCCCCACCCATTTTTCTTGCCACCCAGATCTCTTGCCACCCACGTTCGTTCCCACAACTCATGGAGGACACCATGCTTCGCCCCCAGGACGGCCCGACCCGCGAACTCAGATCACTCAACGGTTTGTGGGACTTCACACTGGACCCGGATGGCGTGGGTCGCAACGAAGAGTGGTGGCGTACGGCGCTTCCCGATGCGAGCGCCATGCCCGTGCCGGCGAGCTACAACGACATCCTCCCCGATACCGCAGTCCGCGACCACGTCGGCGACGCCTGGTACCAGCGACAGGTCTGGGTGCCACGCTCCTGGGCCGGCGACCGGATCGTGCTGCGGTTCGACTCGGCCACCCACCGTGCCGTGGTGTGGGTCGACGACGTCCAGGTGGCAGAGCACGAGGGCGGATACACGCCGTTCGAAGCCGACATCACCGGCCACGTCTCCCCGGGCCGGCAGCATCGGATCACCGCCGTCGTGAACAACGAGCTCAGCTGGCAGACCATCCCGCCGGGACTGGTCGAGAACACCCCGGACGGAAAGCGCCAGCGGTACTACCACGACTTCTTCAACTACGCGGGGCTGCACCGAACGGTCTCGCTGTACCGGACACCGCAGTTCCACGTCAGCGACATCGCCGTGGTCACCGGGCTCGACGGCACCACTGGCACCGTCGACTACCGGGTCGAGGCAGTCGGCGGCCAACACGTCGTCGTCGAGCTGATCGACGCGACCGGAACAACAGTGGCGACGGGTGACGGTCCGGCCGGCACGCTGACCGTCCGCAACGCGAATCGCTGGCAGCCGGGCCGCGGATATCTGTACAACCTCGACGTGAGCCTGGTCGGCACCGGCGGCGAGCTGCTCGATCATTACCGCCAGCGCGTCGGGATCCGGACCGTCGAAGTTCGCGGCACCGAGTTCCTGATCAATGGAGAACCCCTCTACTTCAGGGGTTTCGGCAAGCACGAAGATTCCCCGGTGCGCGGGAAGGGGCACGACGACGCCTATCTGGTCCATGACTTCGCGCTCATGGAATGGATCGGCGCGAACTCCTTCCGCACGTCGCACTACCCGTACGCGGAAGAGGTCCTCGACTATGCCGACGAGAAGGGCATCGTCATCATCGACGAGGTCGCGGCCGTCGGGCTCAACACCGGAATCGCCGGCGGTATTTTCGGTGGCGAACCGAAGCCCACCTTCTCGGAAGACACCATCAACGACGCCAGCCGGGTGGTCCACGCGCAGGCCATCCGCGAACTGGTGGCCCGCGACAAGAACCATCCCAGTGTCGTGCTGTGGAGTATCGCGAACGAACCGGAATCCGACACCGCTGCCGCACGAGACTATTTCGAGCCACTCTTCGACCTCGCCAAGAGCCTGGACCCCACCCGGCCCGTCGGGTTCGTCAACGTCATGCTGGCGCCCGCGGGAAAGTGCCAGGTCAGCCAATTCGCCGACGTCATCATGATCAACCGGTACTACGGCTGGTACGTGAACCCGGGAGATCTCGCCGCGGCCGAACGCGCCTTGGAGGCCGAATTGAACGCGTGGGCCGAGGACGGCAAACCGATCATCATCACCGAATACGGTGCCGACACCGTCGCGGGCATCCACTCGATCGCGGACACACCGTGGACCGAGGAGTATCAGACCAGCATCCTTGACATGTCCCACCGGGTCTTCGACCGGGTCGACGCCGTTGTCGGCGAACAGGTGTGGAACTTCGCCGATTTTGCGACGAGCCCCGGCTTCTTCCGCGTCGACGGCAACAAGAAGGGCATCTTCACCCGGGATCGTCGCCCCAAGGCAAGCGCCTGGGCCCTGCGCCGGCGCTGGACCGAGAAGTCCATCGGGCGCTGAACCGGCCGGCAGGGGAGGGTGACGACATGGTCAACAGAGCAAACCTTTCGGACCTCGGAGCGATCGCGCTCAGGGCGGCGCGAGACGGTTCCGCGGCGATCCGATCGGTGATCGACACCGGGCAACTCGACACCCACTTCAAGTCCGGGGTTCACGACATGGTGACGGCCGCCGACCGTGCGTCGGAACGGGCGGTGATCGACGCTCTCCAGGCGTCCCGACCCGATGATGCGATCGTGGGCGAGGAAGGCGGCGTCCATCACGGCAGCACGGGTGTGCGCTGGCTCGTCGACCCCCTCGACGGCACGGCGAACTTCGTCTACGACCGCGCGGATTTTGCGGTGTCGGTCGGAGCGGAGGTGGACGGCGAACCGTTTGCCGGTGCCATCGTCCGTCCTGCTGACGGACAATGGGTCGTGGCCGGCGGCGGTCGGGTTTCTTCCGGACGGGATATCGGTGCTGCAACCGGCCCTGTCGATCACGCGGCCCCCGCCGTCGGCACCTGCAGCCTGGACGACGCTCTCGTGGCATTCGGGCTGCCCTATTCGCTACCGGCGCGACGCCGGGCACTGACGGTCGTTGCCGCCCTGGCACTCAGGTTGCGGGGGAGTCCGGGTGATGGGTTGCGCCGCCGGTGATCTCGCGGCCGTTGCACTTGGCCGCTGTGATGCCTTCGTCGATTCGGCCTGGCCGAATGGGACACCGCGGCAGGTGAGGCGATCGTGATCGCCGCCGGCGGCGTGGTGCGCCGGGTGGAATCCGACGGAAGGCAAACGTTCCTTGCGGGGTCAGCCACGGTCGTCGAGGAACTGGCAGCCCTGGTGACCCTCTCGGCGGATCAGAGCATTCGGGACAGTCCGGATAGCAGGCAATGACCGGACGTCGCAGGTGCTGCGTGTCAGGCGTGTGACCGGCCTTTGGCTCCCGAGGAACCACGAACGCTTTCTATGCTCTGGTGATGGCCAACGACATGTCGTACAAGCATCTGGGTCGGTCGGGGCTGCTGGTCAGCCGGATCGGTCTGGGCACCATGAACTTCGGCTACCTTGCCGACGAACCGGACAGTTTCGCGGTCATGAACGCCGCATTCGACGCCGGCGTCATTCTCTTCGACACCGCCGACGTCTACGGCGGACCGCAATCACCCGACATGGCCAAGGGCTACGGCATCTCGGAGCAGACCGTCGGTCGATGGCTGCAGCGCAGCGGCCACCGCGACGAGCTCGTGCTGGCCACCAAGGTGTTCCAGCCGATGGGCCTTGGCCCGAACGATCGCCGGCTGTCGGCGTATCACATCCGTCGCGCGTGTGAGGCGAGCCTGCGGCGACTGCAGACCGATCACATCGATCTGTACCAGATGCACCACATCGATCGGGCCACCCCGTGGGAGGAGATCTGGCAGGCGATGGAGCAGCTGGTCCGCGAGGGCAAGATCAGCTACGTCGGCAGCAGCAACTTCGCTGCCTGGGACCTGGCGCTGGCCCAGTGCGCCGCCGACCATCGCAACTTCCTGGGCTTGGTCTCCGAGCAGAGCCTGTACAACCTGGCGGTGCGCACGGTCGAACTCGAGGTGGTCCCGGCGGCCCGTCACCTGGGCATCGGCCTGATCCCGTACAGCCCGCTGCACGCCGGCCTGCTGACCGGCGCGCTGGAAGCCGCCGAGCAAGGACGTGTCCCGGCCGAGCAGCAGAACCGCGTCGCGGCCCACCGTGAGCAGCTCCAGGCCTACGAGGATCTGTGCCGGGACATCGGGGCGGCGCCGGCCGACGTGGCGCTGGCCTGGCTGCTGCGCAACCCGGCCGTGTCGGCCACGATCATGGGCGCGATGTCGGTCGAGGAATTGCGGGCGAACGTCGGTGCGCTGTCGGTCCAGCTGGACGACGGCGCCCTGCAGAGGCTCGACCAGATCTGGGCCGGACCGGGCGAGGCCCCCGAGGCATACGCCTGGTGACGTGCGTCCACCGGTGCGCGATCCTCCGGCCCGAACCAGGTGCGTTTGGGCCGGAGGATCGCGTCGACCGCCGGGGTGGGTTACGTCAGTCCGGCGAGCACTTTGGTGACGATGCTGTCGACGTCGAGTCCGTACCGCTGATGAAGGGTGGGTAGGGCGCCGGCGTCGAGGAACTTGTCGGGCAGTGCGACCGGCAGTACCTTTTGGTGGACTCCGGCGAGAACCGCTGCGGAAGCGACGGTTTCGAACAGGCCGCCGGTAATCGTGTGGTTCTCCAGGGTGACGGCAAGCCGGTCGGTGTTCAGTTCGGCGAGAACGGTGGTGGCGTCGAACGGTTTGATGGTGGGGGTGTGCACGACCGCGACGTCCACGTTGTGCGCTTGAAGGGCTTTCGCGGCGGTGAGCGCGCGCATGGTCATCAGGCCGCTGGAGATGAAGACGACGTCGTTGCCGCCGCGCAGGACCTTGGCCTTGCCCAGTTCGAAGGTGTAGTCGTACTCGTCGAGCACTGTGGGTACGTTGCCGCGGAGCAGCCGCAGATATGACGGTCCCTGTGCGGCGGCGAGTTGGGGGACGGCCTGTTCGATGTCGACGGAGTCGCAGGGGTCGACGATGGTGAGGTTGGGCATGCCGCGGAAGATGGCGATGTCCTCGGTGGCCTGGTGGCTGGGCCCGTACCCGGTGGTGAGGCCCGGTAGGCCGCCGACCACGTTGACGTTGAGGTTGGGTTCGGCGATGTCCAGGCACAGGAAGTCGTACGCGCGGCGGGCGGCGAACACCGAGTAGGTGGACACGAAGGGGATCAACCCGGTCTCGGCCATCCCGGCGGCGGCGCCGAGGAGCAGTTGCTCGGCCATGCCGACCTGGAAGAACCGTTCCGGGAAGCGGTCCCGGAAGATGTGCATGTCGGTGTATTTGGCCAGGTCCGCGGACAGGCCCACGATGTTCGGGTTCTGCTCGGCCAGTGCGACCAGCGCGTGACCCAACGGTGCGGGGGCGGTCTTCTGCCCGGCGTCGGCGATGCTGGCAATCATCGCGGAGGTCTTGGCCCTGACCGGCTTTGCCGGCTTGACCTCGGCATCGGCGGCCGCGGCGGCGGCCTCGGTGGGGACGTTGGTGTTCGGGTTGGTGTTGGGATTGGTGAGTGTCATGTCAGTTGCTCCCGGCGGGGTTGGCGGCGCGCAGCGCCTGGCGGGCGAGGTCCCATTCGTGTTCGTCGATGCGGATGAAATGCGCTTTCTCCCGGGTTTCCAGGAAGGGCACGCCGCACCCGATGTGGGTGTCGCAGATGACGACCGCGGGGCCGTCACCGGCCGGGACGGAGTCGAAAGCATCGACCAGGGCATTGATGTCGTTGCCGTCGACGCGGACGGTGCGCCACCCGAATGCCTCCCACTTGTCGACGATCGGTTCGGTGCGCAGCACCCCGGCGGTGGCACCGTCGGCCTGCAAGCCGTTCATGTCGACCACGCAGAGCAGGTTCCCCAGGCCGTGATGTGCCGCGGCCATCGCGGCTTCCCAAGTGGAGCCCTCGTCGAGTTCGCCGTCGCTCATCATGTTGACGACGCGGGCGGTGTTGCCCTGAAACCGCAGACCCAGGGCCATCCCAACGGCGACGCCGAGGCCGTGACCCAGGGAGCCGCCGGAGATCTCCATGCCGGGGGTGTAGGTGCTCATCCCGGACATCGGCAGCCGGGAGTCGTCCGACCCGTAGGTGTCCAGCTCTTCGACCGGCAGGATGCCGGCCTCGGCCAGGGCGGCGTACTCGGCGATGGCGTAGTGGCCCATGGACAGCAGCACCCGGTCCCGGCCCTCCCAGCGCGGGTCGTCGGCGCGGTAGGTGGTCAGGTCCTTGTAGATCACGGCGAGCACGTCGGCGAAACCGAGGCCCTGGCCGACGTAGCCCTGCCCTTGCACCTCGCCCATGTTCAGGATGTGGTGCCTGATGCGGTCGGCGGCGGCGGCCAGATCGGCCACCCGGGTGCCCCGGTCAACTGTCTGCGTCATTGCGGATTCCTTCGTGAGGGGAGTGGGGGACTGTTATCGGGTGGGTCAGGCGATGTAGGAGCCGCCGTTGAGGTTCTGGGTGGTGGCGGTGATGTAGCCGGCATCTTCCGAGGCGAGGAAGGCGAACAGGGCGGTGACGTCGTCCACCGAGGCCTGCCGGCCCAAAGGGACGCTCGCGACGATCGATGCCTCGAGTTCGGGAGTTGTTCCAGTCGAACGAATGTCGGTGTCCACAGCGCCGGCGGCGACGGCGTTGACGGTGATCCCGGTCGGGCCCAGCTCCCGGGCCAGGGAGCGGGTGAAGCCGATGACCGCGGCCTTGGCCGAGGAGTACGGGGTTTTGCCGAACACCCCGCCGCCCTGCTGCGCGGACACCGAGGACATGTTCACGATCCGCCCGTACCCGCCGTCGATCATGTCCGGCAGGAAAGCCTTGGTGACCAGGTAGGTGCCGGTGGCGTTGACCGCGAAGATCTTGTTCCACAGGTCCAGGGTGGTTTCCAGGAACGGCACCGGGGAGGTGATCCCGGCGATGTTCAGCACCGCACCGACGGTGGGCAGGTCGGCCGCGTGCACGGCGTCCCGAGCCGCCAGGACCGAGGCCTCATCGGCAACGTTGACGGTGCCGCCGTAGGCCGGCACGCCGTACCGCTCGGTGAGCTCGGCGGCCAGCTTGGCCGAGGCGTCCCCGTCCAAGTCAAGACCCGCCACGGCCCACCCGTCTTTGGCGAACCGGTGCGCGGTGGCCCGGCCGATGCCGCGCTCGGCGCCCACTCCGGTGATGACAACGGTGCGTTGCGTGCTGCTGCTCATGGGGATTCCTCCTGGGAAGGCCGGCCGCCGTGGGCGGCTGCGAAAGCGGTGACACATCCGCGGCTTCCGAGAAATCCCCGGGCCGCGGTGGCCGAGTGGAACCATCCTGGCATGTCAACTGTCAACAGTCAACGGGAGCCGCCGGAAAGATGGCGCAGCGCTGGCCGTCTACACTCGAATCGTCAACAGTCAACCGACGGCGCTCAGCCGGCTTTGGCTCGACGGCACGAAAGGGACACACGATGACCTCCAACGGGCTGGTGTCAGGGGCGAACCTGGGCGGGCTGGCGAAGACGAGCCTGCGCGAGCAGGCCCTCGACCAGTTGCGCAATGCGGTCACCTCGGGTGAGATCGCCCCTGGAACCAGGCTCGTCGAAACGGAACTGTCTGCGGCGCTTGGGATTTCGCGAGGTACCTTGCGGGAAGCCCTACGCCAACTGCAGCAGGAGGGCTTGGTCGAAGCTGGTGACCGGGGACGGCTGACCGTCCGGACCTTGACCGACGCGGAGATCCTGGACATGTTCGAGGTGCGTGCCGCCCTGGAAGGGTTGGCCGCCGCGATGGTCAGTGCCCGGCCCGACCGCGTCGCGCTGGTTGCGAAACTGCAAACTGCGCTCGATGCCCTGGAGTCGGCGCGGGGGTCGATCAACCACATGGTCGAAGTCGACCTCGCCTTCCACCGCCTGCTGTGCGAACTCACCGGTAACAGCACACTGGTGCGGACCTGGGAGGCATTGGCCGGTTCTATCCGGATGTCGATCATGTTCGCCGGCACCGACAGGGCGGTGGCGAACATGTCCGTGCCGCGCCACCAGCAGGTCGTCGACGCGATTGCCACCGGCGACCCGCATATCGCCCGAAACGCGGTCGACGAGCACATGCGTGAAGCCGCGCACAACCTGCTGAACCGGAACCAGGTCAAGCCGCGCAGCGCCTGAAATCTATTCGTGGCCCTTGGCCAGTCTCTTGCCGTTCCCCGCCGTTCGGCGAGACGGTTCCTACGTGTGGCGATGCACCCGCGCTGATGTTCCCGATTTGTCGTGCCCGGTTCCGTCAAATCAGTAAATGTTGACTGTTGACAGTTGAGCGAACGTCGGCCATAGTTCCTCCAGCGCTGTTGACAGTCAACAGCGCAGGCCCGGCAAGGGCCTTCGGTCAGCGAAGACCCGGTCCACGCAGGGCCGAGAATGGAGCCTCGACGGTGAGTACCTCGCAGTCGCACTCGCACTCGTTGGAGGGCAACGCCCACGGCACCACCAGTTCCCGCAAGGTGGCCATCAGTTCCGGGATCGGGGCCACCATCGAGGCCTACGACTTCATCGGCTACGGCACCGCCGCGGCGTTGTACTTCAGCACCGACTTCTTCCCGTCCGGTGATCCGCTCACCGGAACCCTGCTGTCCTTCGCCACCCTGGGCGTCGGGTTCGCGGTTCGTCCTCTTGGCGGCGTCATCGGCGGGTACCTCGGCGACAAGATCGGACGCAAACCGGTTCTCGTCGCCAGCTTGATGCTGATGGGCCTGGCCACGTTCTTCATCGGCTTGCTGCCCACCTACGCGACCGTCGGTATCTGGGCCGGCATCCTGCTGGTGCTCGTCCGCGTCGTCCAGGGCCTTGCCTACGGCGCTGAATGGGGCGGCGCGATCCTGATGACCTACGAACACGCCCCATGGCGTAACAAGGGCAAGTACACGGGCATCGTGCAGGCCGGTTTCCCGGTCGGGCTGCTGCTGGCCAACCTGGTCTTCCTGGTCTCGGTGCACCTGCCCGGTACCTGGGCGTGGCGAGTGCCGTTCCTGCTGTCCATCGTCCTGGTCATCGTCGGTCTGATCATCCGCTCCAAGATCCCCGAGTCCCCGGTCTTCGAAGAGGTCAAGGCCCGCGGCGAGATCGTCAAGAACCCGATCACCCAGGTCATCCGTGAGGACTGGCGGAACATTCTGCGCGGCATCGGTCTTCGCATCGCCGAGACCGCCGGTTACGCCGTGGCCATCACCTTCATGCTCTCCTATCTCAAGAGCGAGAAACTCGCGGATAACACCCTGACCCTGGTCGCGATCTGTGTGGCCTCCGCGATCGGAATTTTCGCCACCTACAACTGGGGCAAGGCCACCGACCGGGTGGGGCGCCGACCGATCTACCTGTTCGGCACCATCGTCATGATCGTCTTTGCGTTCCCGATGTTCATGTTGGTCAATACCGGGATCGGCATCCTGATCGTGCTTGCCGTGGTCATCGCCTATGCCGTCATCCAGAACTCCCTCGCCGGTGCGCAGGGCTCCTGGTTCCCGGAACTGTTCAACGCCAACACCCGCTCCTCCGGTGCATCGATGGCCTACCAGTTCTCCGCCGTCGTTTCCGGGTTCACCCCGTTCGTGGTCACCCTGCTGTACTCGGCCTGGGGTTGGGTGGGCGCCGCCTCGCTGTTCTGCTTCTACGGCATCATTGGGCTGGCCGCCACCGTAATCACCAAGGAGACGTTCGGACCGGTCGAACGGGCCGCCGCCCAGGCCGAGGATGAAAGCATGCGGGTCGCCGCCTGACCCACCACCACCACCACCGGGTCAACGCCTGACCCGGTGCAGGAAACCTGAGAAGGGGCCGCGGGAACGACTCCCGCGGCCCCTTCTCGGGTTTTACCTCGGGTCATGAAAGATATAGATACCGGGATGGCGCTGTTCGTCACCGCTGTCGGAAACGTCCTGAATGCCAACCTGTCTCATACACAATTCACCCGCACAGGTGTCACTGGGTAAATGGTTGGCTGCGCTTCCCTCGGCGTCGGCCCGGACGTAGTCTTCGCGAACCCGTCCGCCCTGCGAGAGGACCATTCGTTGAAGAAGCTCTTGGGTCGCGCCGTTGCACTTGCCGCCGCCGCCACGCTGGCCGTTCCCGCGTTGCCGGCCGCGGCGATCGTCGGCGGAGCGCCCGACGCCGGCGAGCACCCGTACGTCGGTCAGTTGTTGTTCTATGTGCCCACCGCGGTGGATTCGCGATTTGACGATCCCGGCGGATGGTTCAACTGCACCGGCACCCTGATCGACGCCGATACGGTCGTCACGGCCGGCCACTGCACGTTCGATGTCGGCCTCGAAGGGGTGGACACCACCGACCTCTACGGCGGAACGGATGTCTGGTTCAGCGTCGAAGAGGCGCCCAACTACGACAATCTGCCACCCAGTTCAAGTTTCGTCCCGGATGGCAACCAGGACCGCTACGACACATGGTCGGCGATCCTGGACGCCGACCCGACGTGGCACGAGGCCGAGTCGACGTTCACCCATCCCGACTATGTCGACAGCGCCTTCCTGCTGCACGATCTCGGCGTGGTGGAGCTCAGCGAGCCCGTCGTGCTCACCGAATACGGCTCGCTGCCCACTGTCGACTACCTCGATCGGTACGCCGGCCGCGCTAAGGAACAAGCCCGGTTCGAGTCCGTCGGGTACGGCCTGGAGGACAGCGGACCGAAGTTCTCTGCTGGTGGGGACACTCGCAAGAAGGCCGACCGGCGGCTGGTGAGCTTCAAAGGCGTTTACGGCTACAAAGACATCTCGGTGATGTTCTCCCACGCGCAGGGTGGCTCGACCACCGGAGGAACCTGCTTCGGCGACTCAGGTGGGCCGACCTTCGACATCTCGACGCCGGAGATCACCGAGCAGAACGTCATCGTGGCGGTGACGTCGTTCGGGCTGAACTACAACTGCAACGCCAGTGGCAGTTATCGGATCGACCAGCCCGACGATTTGGCCTTCCTGGCGAACCCAGCCGGCGCTGATTACAGCTGACCACCCACGGGCCGGTGCCGTCGGTAATTCGACGGCACCGGCCCTTTGCCCCTTTGCTGGATCTGCGCGCGGTCTGCGCGATTGCGGCGATTCGTCCTCACTGCGCGTGCTGCGCAGTCTCGGCATTGCTAGCCGAAAAGCTTGGTCTCTGAATACCTTTGACCAACTCTTGACTGAGACAAGTCACAGGAAGTGTTGTGCCGGTCACAACCCGCGCACAGGGACCGGCTTGTTCGGTCGCGATCGGAGGACATGGATGAAACACAAGGTGGCAGGCCGACGAGTAGGGGTGGTCGCGATGACCAGCCAGTTGCTTCCCGCCGGCGGCTTGTTCACCGGTGTCGAGGGCATCAAGACACCCGAGCAGGCCGAGCTGTGGGGCGGGACCGCAGGTGTCGCCTACGACCCCTGCTACCACGCGGCCTACGACACCCTCGGCAACGTCGACCGGGTGGCGCTGGATCAGAATCTTGACGCCGCCGCCTGGGCGACCGGCCTCTACGGCTACTCAACCGAGGACATCAACGGGGTCCCGCCCCGCAGGCAGCGCGCGCTGCTCCGCCAGGACCTGAGTCGGAAGGCCGCCTTCTCCACGGGGCATGCCGAGTTGGGCGTCGCCGCCTGACCGTTCGCGAACCAGGCGTCACACGGGAGCGGTTGCTGCAGGGACGTCCTCTGCGGCAACCGCTCCCGGCTTTTCCTGCCGGGAAGAGATGAAGCGATTTTCACACGATTGTCGGTTCGCGCCGGTCCGTGGATGGAACAATGGTCCGGTGGGTCTGACGCGGCGGTGGGGGTCGGCGATTGCTCGCGCAACGCTCCTGACCGCGGTGCTCACCGGACTGTTCGCCATGCACGTGCTCACGGCGGACGATGCGGCCACCGGACACGGTGCCCTGCCGGTGATGCGAGCGGCCATGCACGGCGTCGCTCACGACCCCCCGCTGATCGCGGCCGATGTGCCGATCACCGACACCACGGGCGCCGTCACGGAGCGACCCGGCGGTGCCCTGTCCTCGGGTCACGGCGAGGAACTGGCATCGTCCTGGTCGGGGTTCGATGGCGCCCACGGCGCGATGGCGGGCTGCATCCTGTTTCTCGCCGTCGGTGGCGTCGCCGCACTGCTCGTGCAGTTGCGCCGTCTCGGATCCTGTCCCGCTGCCGGTCCGGGTGGTGTGGTCGGCCCCGCGGTGTCCGACCTGCGCCGTCGCGGACCGCCGGACGGGTGGCCTCGCGTGTCCCTGTGCGTGATTCGGGTTTAGAGGCGCCAGCTGCGCGCCATCATCGGTCGTGATGTGGCGCGCGGTCCACATGCCTTCGGTCCCCAACTCGATTCACCACAACTCCAGGAGCACAACTGATGATCAGACTTGCCCGATCGGGGGCCGCGGTGCTCGCCGCTGCCTTCATGACGACCCTCGCC
This sequence comes from Nakamurella sp. GG22, assembly GCF_052976845.2. Classification (NCBI taxonomy): domain Bacteria; kingdom Bacillati; phylum Actinomycetota; class Actinomycetes; order Nakamurellales; family Nakamurellaceae; genus Nakamurella; species Nakamurella sp. GG22. The sequence goes on from NZ_JBRIIO020000008.1 coordinate 189,790, forward strand.
GCGTGCGGCACGACCACCGATTCCGGAAGCAGCTCAGGCACTTCCGCATCCAATGCTTCGACAGCGAGCAGCGCCGCTGCCCAGTCCAACGGCACGTCCTCCACCGCCATGATGTCCACCAGTTCGAGTTCGTCCTCCGGGATCAGCAGCGAGCACAACGCCGCTGACCTGACTTTCGCCCAGTCGATGATCGTTCATCATCAGGGCGCCATCGAAATGTCCGACCTTGCCGCAACCCGGGCGAGCAGCGAACAGGTCAGGGAATTGGCTGCCCGGATCAAGGCTGCGCAAGGCCCCGAGATCGAGCGGATGCAGGCGTGGCTTGCGGCCTGGGGCGCGGCGATGACCACGTCATCGGCCTCGTCGAGTTCCGACGACGAAATGGGCGGCATGGATCATGGCGGCATGTCCGGAATGGGCACCGAGGGTCCGATGACCGGGTCTGACGGCGCCGGCATGTCGATGCCCGGGATGATGACCGACGAGCAAATGCAGCAGCTCACCGACGCTTCGGGTGCCGGCTTCGACACAATGTTCCTGCAGATGATGATCGCCCACCACCAGGGCGCCATCGAGATGTCCGACACCGAACTCGCAGACGGCAGCAATCCCGATGCCCTTGCCCTGGCGAGCGCGATCAAGACGAGTCAGACCGCTGAAATCAGCGAAATGCAGCAGATCCTCGAAACGTTGTAGCCAGTTACCGGCCGCCGTGCCGTGGTGAGTGGTCCAGGCCGCTCACCACGGCACGGAGGTCATGCCGTACTGCCGTGTGGCACTTCGGTCAGAGTTGGACGCGAAGGTGATGGCGCTCGTCCTCGGTGTAGATGGCCCGCGCCTTTCCGCCCTGTCCCAGCACTGCGACCGCCCCGCCGGGAAACGCCCCGAGTGTGGTGCCGGTCCAGGCGCCGCCGGACCTTTCCGCGAAGAAGAAAGTGTCCGTCGTCGTGTTCCATCCAACGAAGACCTTGCCGAATGATGCGCCGATCTTCGGGCCGCTACCGGGTGTGGCGAAGGTCTTGCTGACGAAGCTGCCGGTGGAGTTGTCAGCCTGGACGATCTTTCCGTCTCGCTGCCACGTGACGAACGTGGTTGCACCGATGGTCATGCTGTCCGGCCGGTCGTTGGTGTATCCGATCGAGGCGAGCGTGGACGAAGCCCAGCCTGAGCCGGTGTTCCGCGCGATCCGGAGATCGGACTGGCCGGGCAACGCCGGCGTCGTTGTCCTGGTCCAGATCATCGTGAGCCGGCCGCCGGAGAAGCCGAGGGTCGGCTCGCTGTCGTCGACGGACGCCGACGTGTTGGTGATCCGGGTTGCCGCTTCTGTCCCGAGCAGAGTGTGCCGCTGGAACAGTTCGGTTTGAGCGAATTCGCCGCCCGGACCGACCTGCCGGCTCCAGACGGCCCACCACTTACCGGCCGAGGCGACCACGTCGGCGGTGAACGGGACTGCGCCGGAGTCGGTGGCGAGCAATGTCGTCGCCGAGTACGCACCGGTGCTCTGCACGCGCTTGGCTATCTTCAGGTCGTTGCCTTGGCTGAACACGACGTAGAGCGCATCCACCCCGTCCCATGCGGTGGCCAGCACCTTGCCCGTATAGGGGCTGCCTTCACGAACGATGCCGCCCGGTGGCTTCTGCGAGAAGTAAATGAGGGGTCCGTCGCCGATGCCCCCGGTGCAGGGACTGAATCCGGAGGTGGTCCCGTCGGAGGCGATGGATGCGGCCATCGGACCGGGAATGCAATTGACGATGATCTGGTCCGACCCGAAGGGTCCCACGGCGCCCACCGGCAGCGCGGCTCCGAGTAACAGGCCGCAGCACAGGGACATGGCGAAAAAGAATCGACGCACGACGATCACCGCCTGACGAGATTTGGGGAAAGGACACAACTCACGTGATCGAACATCGCGGTCACGGTCCTGCTCGGTGAAACGCGGGCCGCATGGCCGCCTAAGTTCATCTACTCGAGATTGGCACATCCCAACTCGGAAGACCGTTGCTGCAACGGTCTCCGGCAGAGCGCTGTCGCAGTTTTCAGAGTCGTCTACGACTCACCCCCTATTGCTGTACTCGGCGTCCCCGCATCCCGGGAAGCGCCTTAATTCGCAGCCTGAAAGTCACTATCCCATAGAGCGTTTGTCCGGTCGTGGGCCGTATGGGTGGTTCCGTGATGGGTGAGGATGCTGTGGCTCGGGCGCGATAGCAGCCCGACGAGAGTGGTTGACCGCTCTATGTTGCGTCAGTCCTGCAGGATCTGCGCGCGACGTTCGGGCAACGCCAGCGCACCCGCGGCGGCGATCAGGAACACCCCGCCGAAGATCCCGAACAGCAGCCCGGTGCCGCCCCATTCGCGGATCGGCGGCACCGCGAGTGGTGCGATCACGGACGCGATCCGGCCCACGCCCGCCGCCCAGCCGGAGCCGGTCGCGCGGAGCGCGGTCGGGTAGATCTCCGGTGTCACCGCGTACAGCGCACCCCACGCACCCAGGTTGAAGAACGACAGCAGGCATCCTCCAATCAGCACCATCGTCACGCTCGACGCACCGGCGAAGATCGTTGCCGCGACGGCGGAACCTGCCAGGAACGTGGCGAGGGTTCGCCGCCGGCCCCATGTCTCCACGAGTACGGCCGCGGCTGCATACCCGGGCAGTTGGGCCAGCGTGATCAGCAACGTGAACCCGAAGGAGCGGACGAGCGAGAACCCGTCGGCGATCAGCAGTGTCGGCAGCCAGATGAAGGCGCCGTAGTAGGAGAAGTTGACGCAGAACCAGACCAGCCACAGCGCGCCGGTACGGCGGCGCAGCCCCGTGGACCACAACGCGCCGATGCGTGCGAACACGGACGCGGCCGGCGGCGGGGAGTGGTCCAGCGGCCGGGCTGCGGGCGGGACGTCGCCTGCGGAAATCGGCGTCGGCGGTGGTCCCGCGGAGCGCTCGAACCGCCGCACGGTGCGCTCGGCCTCGTCGTGCCGGCCCCGTGCCTCCAGGAAACGGACGGATTCGGGGAGCTTGAGGCGCACCACCGTCGCGTACGCGGCGGGCACCGCGCCGAGCGCAAGTGCCCAGCGCCAACCGTTGTCGCCGGACGGGACCACGAGGTAGCCGATGACGGCGGCGACCGTCCAACCGACGGCCCAGAACGCCTCCAGCAGCACGATGATCCGGCCGCGGATCCGCGGTGGGGCGAACTCGCTGACGAGCGTGGACGCCACCGGCAGCTCCGCCCCCAGACCGAGGCCCACGACGAACCGGAGAACCAGCAGGGAACCGACCGACCACGCCAGGGCCGACACGCCGGTGGCCAGCCCGTAGACCAGCAGCGTCAGCGCGAACACCGACCGGCGGCCGATCCTGTCCGCCAGCAGCCCGCCGAGGCTGGCGCCCAATGCCATCCCGACGAAACCGGCCGAGGCGATCCACGACAACTCGCCCGGCGTCGCCGACCAGGTGACGGCGAGCTGGGCGAGAATGAACGAGATCAACCCGACGTCCATCGCGTCGAGCGCCCAACCGACACCGGAGCCCACCAGCAGTCGACGGTGTTCGCCGGTCCACGGCAGGCCGTCGAGTCGCTGCGTCCGGGTGGGAGTGCCGGCAAGGCTGCCGCCGGACTCGGAATCAGCGTCCGGCTTGTTCGGCCGTCGAGCGTCACTCACGAGTCATCCCTTTCTTCCGTGCTGCCCCCATGACGGAACCGCACTCAACGCCGACCAGCGGGTCAACCACCCCCGTTGATCTAACGAGTGTTCCCATTGGGCAGCAAGGTAACGGCGGGTCGCCGTGGGAGCTTCAAGGGGGAGGACCCGACGCCTCGGAGCTGGGAGTGCGCCTCACCGGAACGTTCAGAACCCGGATCGGGCACACAGCCGACGGAGTCGGCCATGTGACGGAGCGCATGTGAAGGTGCCCCCAGCAGGATTCGAACCTGCGACACACGGTTTAGGAAACCGATTCAGGCAGTTTCCTGACCTGCAGCGACTCAGGCACACTGCCGCTGACCTGCGTTTACTTAGTTTAGTGGGTTGAGTGAATGTGGACGTTTGCGGATGTACTGCGGACATACTGCGGACGAGCGCCGATCATCTTCGGCAGTGCGAGAGGATCGTCGGCATCATGGTCTACCACCGCGCCGGGTCGGACGAGGCAGCCGACGACATCGACCGCGACGGGTTCCGCGACGGCACCGGCAACTACCTGACGGAGAACAGCTACACCGGTGTCTGGGTTGCCGATTTGCCTCTCGACCCGAACGACTACGGCGAAGGCGAGTGGGACGCGCCTGTCTTCGAGATGGACGTGGACGAACCCGCCATCGCCGACTACGAGTGGATCGAGGACGGGAAGCCATACCGGGAGTGGCTGGTGCCTGCCCCTGTCGTCAACGGTTGGCCGCGACGGCACCGGTGTTGTACCCAGAGAGGTTGGTAACGGTCGGGGTGCGGTAGACCGGTGGTCGTCCTGCTAGCGCGGTGTGCGGTCGATGGTAGTTGTAGCGGTGTAGGAACCCGGCCAGTGCCGCTGACCGCTCGTCGTTGGATGACCATTCCTGGCGGTAGGCCCATTCCCGGGCCAGGGTGCGCTGGTACCTCTCGACCTTGCCGTTGGTTTGTGGCCGGTACGGGCGGGTGTATTTGTGCACCACCTCACCGAGGGCGGTGTTGAAATCCTTGCTGCGGTAGCAGGAACCGTTGTCGGTCAGGACCCGATGAATGTGGTCGATGCCGTGCGAGGTGAAGAACTCGGCGGCCCGCTGCCAGAAACCGGCTGCGGTGAGACCTTTCTCGTCGGTGAGTTCCTCGGTGTAGGCCAACCGGGACCGGTCGTCGATCGCAGAGTGCAGGAATACGTATCCCGGGCGTTGCCCACGCTTTGACGCGCGGTGCCCGTCGCTGCCCCGGCCATGCGCCCGCCACCCGCCGCCGTCCGGGATCCGACCGAGTTTCTTGACGTCGACGTGGATCAGGTCACCGCATGCCGGGTGTTCGTAACGGACCGGGGGTGTGCGCATGTCCTGCCCGGTGACGTCCAGGTCTCGCAACCGAGAGATCCCGCGGCGTAACAGCACCCGGTGGATCGTGGACGCCGCCACGGTGTACCCGAACTCGGCGAGCTCAGCGACCAGCATCACCGGGCCCAGCTTCATCCCGCGACGCAGCCACTCCACCAGGTCCTCCACCTGCGGGTCGATCTGGTTCGGGCAACGCGCCGGGCGCGACGAGCGATCGAACAGTCCGTCCTCTCCGTCGGCGCGCCACCGGGCGTGCCACTTGGCCAGGGTTTGCCGGGCGATACCGGCCTCGGCCGCGACATGACAGACCGGGCGGCCGGCGTCGACCCGCTGACAAAGGCGCCGCCGCCCTTCCGGGGTCAGCGGGGCATTACGGTGGGCCACGAGGGCCTCCTCGGTGATCAGGTGTGGTGTTTAGTCGCTTCACACCTCACCAGGAGGTCCTCCCCTTACCCGGTCAACCCGCCACCGGCGCGTCACCAACGTCTCTGGGTACAACACCTGATATGTGAGCAATCCTGTCAAGTAGGCAGGCAGCTGCGGCGCCCTGGAGGGTTCTTCTCTTCGGGGCGCTTTTGCTGTTCTGGCCAGGCGGTGACCGGTGGTCGTGTGCGTGTCTTGGCGACGCGCGGTCAGACTGATATGCGCGGGTTGGTTACCGCAGGACGGGCTGTTCGGCTGGAGCGTTGCGCTGGTCTAGAAATCGAGCGTGGCCACGAGAATCGTTGCTGCTCATAGGTGTTCCGCGGGTTCGCTCCACGCGCTGCCACAACCATCCGGTCACCGCCTGGGGTCTGTGAAACCGGGACGACAGGCAGACGTCGCCGCCCGGCTTTGGGTCAGTCGTCCATGACGGCCAGCGACCAGCACCAGCCGGCGAGCTCACGGGCGACGGCGACGTTCGCGATCACGGTCTTCTTCTTCCGATCCAGCAGCTGCTCCCAGCGGCGGTGCAACCGGTGATTCCCGGCATGCCCGCGCGCCCGGGCTGCTGGGCTGGCGTTGCCCCACCGTGCCTGCATGACTGTGCTCGGGTTGCGGTAGGACTTGCGGTGGTGCCAGGCCGCCTCGACCAGCAGCCGCCGGGCGTGGGTGTTCCCGGTCTTGGTGATCGACCCCTGGGAGCGTTGCCCACCGGAGGAGGACTCGGTGGGCACCAAACCCAGGTAGGCGCCGATCGTGGACCCGGTGAACCGCTGCCAGTCGCCGATCTCCACCGCTAACCCGAACCCGGTCAGCACCGACACACCCCGCAGGCAGCACAACCGGTGCACCACGTCGGTGAACTCACTGTTCATCGCCATTTCGGTGATCGCCTGATCGAGGCGGTCCCGCCGGGCCTGGGTGAGCAGCACCGTCTCGAACGCGGAATCGAACGCGGTCTGCAGCCCTGCCTGCGGGAAGTGCTGCCCGCGGAGCCAGTGTTCGTGCGCACCGGTCCACGGGTGCCCGCCGGAGTAGATGATCCCCTGCCGCAGAAGCAGTTTGGAGACCCGGTGCCGGTTGCGCATCAAGTCACCGCGGACGTCTTCCCTGGCCCGGACCAGGTCCCTGGCGGCTTCCTGTTCCACGCTCGGCACGCGAACCGCAACGATCTGGTCCATCCGCAGCAACCTCGCCAGATGCAGGGCGTCGCGGGCGTCGGTCTTCACCCGGTCACCCGCGGGGCGCTGCAGCTTCGACGGCGCCGCGACCACACAACGGAGTCCGGCTTCGGTCAACTCCCGGGCCAACCCGAAACCGGTCGGCCCGGCCTCGTAGGTCACCGCGACCGGCCCGGGCAGCTCGGACAGCCAGGACGCGACACCGGCGAACGTCGGCGTCAGCCGCCGCTGGAACACCTCACCGGTCACGCTGTCCAGCCCACACCCCACGATCGACCGTGCGTGCACATCCAGACCGACACTCGTACGCTCACTGAACACCGGGGCCTCCCGCAATTGTGGCGCTACCGACCGGGCCGCTCCCGGTCGGCAATCCACGACAACTTGCGAGAGAGGCCCCGGCCCGTCAAACCAACGGGCTCCCCATACCGTCTAGGCCACTCGTGATGAAGCACCTGGCACGGATGTGACGTGGCTCACACGACTGGCCGTCTCGGGTCATTGAACGCCGAGGCGCAACGAGGCATATTCAGAGTTGTACGGACGACCGTCTGCTGATGGGCAACATCAGCACCCGCTTATGCGGCACAGCCGATCGACGTACTCACGAGGCCGCCACCCACGGGTAGGCGGCCTTCGTGTTTGCGTCGGTCGGATGCAGCTTCATCCCGTACGAATAGAGCGAGGACCTGCCCGAGGGACCGCGATAGAAACGTGGAGCGAGGTTTTCCAGGTATCGACGCTCGACATTCCCGAACTGGTCAGGATTAAACGCCGCACCTATCGCCGACGCGGTGATGTCCGCGAGCTGCAAGTTCTCGATGCGTTTTGGCTGGTCCAGGGCGCCGCCCGCTGAGTCAACGTAGTCCCAAGCGATCTGGCATCCGGGCACGCACCTCAATGCGGACTCATACTCCCGCAACTTCGCGAGCGGAAAGCGAACGATATGCGCCAGCGTGTACTTCAGCCTGTGAGGTCGCGGCGAGCAATCACGGGCCATCCATGACATCCGCTCCAGCAAGTAACGGAAGGTGTACAGGTAGGTCTCGTCCTCATGCATGATCCGAGCGTCTGTCAGATAGTTCTTGCAGACCACTACTGACGTGATGCCGACTTACTGCTGCTGACCGACCAGTGTCGACGCGTGCAACCGGTATGGGTGCCCTTTGTACTGCTTCCAGTGCAGCTGATGGCCTTCATCGCGGCCAAGGTCCTTCCGCAGGCCAGCCAAGAACGGCGCGACTGCACCGAGATCGGTATCCCTCACAAGGACGGCCGACATCACGAAGTGCGGGCTGGACAACGCGGTTCGCGCTCGCTGGCCCAGTTCGTCGATGAACGCATGGAGTGTAGGCCGAGTCACGCAAAGTGACACTACCGCAGTGTTCTTGCTGGACGCGCCCATTCGGCATCATCAGAGGCCGACCTCCGCCCTGGCCTGTGCACGCGCCAATGCGCCGACGTGGGGAATCCCCAGGGCCTTCGCGCCCACCGTTGCGGCTTGGCATGGCATGGCAGTCCGATGCACCGGCAGCAGTCGCCGGGGGTCAGTTCATCGGGCGCACGTCCGCCCTGCGGCATCCCGCCGTTGGGCGTCCCTGCGTCTGCCTGTGGAGGTAGAGCCATGCCTGAAAATTCCGACCAACTCCGCGAGGACCGTCTGCGCCGTGTGGCGCGGCGGCAAGTTCTAGCCGTATGAAATCCCGCGTCCGCAACATGCGGGCCAATGAGTATGGCGGTTACATGGCCATTGATGCCGACAGGAACTTTGTCGTGGCTGGTGGGCTCCCTTGTCGACGCGCTGGACCTTACCGGAGTGGCCGAGGTGCCGGACGAGAGGTCATAGCAACCGACGATGATGATCCTCTCTGGATACGGCCGCATCTGTTACGCCCGATTCGCTTCTACTGATTCGACCAACGAAGCGTAAAGCCGTTCTCCGTGGCGTATCGGATTGTCGTGATTTTTGCATCGCTCGGAATTGTAAAGGGAATGTATCCGCGAATGCACTCTCCTGCTGTCAGCTTCTCAGAAAAGTATGGATATTCGGGTTTCGGTACACCAACCATTGAAACCTCCGGTTGATAACGGCCGTTGTTCGAGTCGACCAAGACCCACCGATCTTCCGACTGCACGGTGTTGGCGACAGAGGTACAGACTTCAGCATCAAGCGCTACGGTTAATGTGTTCGCGTCCGGCTGCTCTAATCGATTGTCAGACGTGAACGGTGCGTATCCGTGAACCGTTACGGTGACTTCGATCGGCTTGTCTTGCGTTGCGAAGGACAGCGTCTGCGACGATCCTATCGGCGCGGATGTACTCGACGCGGAGGTAGCGACCGACGTCTCGCCGGACGAATTGGTTTTAATCGACTTGGAGGCAGTCAGCGCGAGGCTCGTCCGAGTCGATATCTGCGGGCTGTTTGACGCTGTCTCGGCCGTCGCGGAAGGGCTCGTCGCGGTCGACACCTGTGGCGTACTGGTGGCAGTCGAGTCGGTACAGGCGGCCACCGCAAGACCCGCAACTAGCACTATCAGGCCGAAGGAACCGGTCCGGCCCCAAGAACGGTCATTCATTATGGAAACCCCCGAGTGGTTCGTTGTGGACGTGCTCCTGCCAGCCCGGCGGTGCCAGTCGAATGGCCCCCAGTGGCCCAGTATTGCATTGCCGGGCAATTCGCACGCCCGGACGGAACCCACCTTTTCGAGCATCCCGCGCTGGTCGGGGTATGGCCGGACGGCTGGGCCGCCACGGCGTACTTACCGTATTGTCAGCGTGGGTTCGGGGGGATCATCGTCGGTGTCGTCGCCAGGGGGGCGCCGGTCGTCCTAGCGAGGGAGGAATCTTCGTGTCACAGTCGGCTCCAGTCGGACCGCCCCGAAAGCGGAAGGTTCGCATCTTCACCTGGATTATTCTGGCCATCAATGTGCTGTTCGCCGTCTGGCTAATCACAGGCATCGTGGGCGTCTCCAACAGCGCATGTACGGGCAACCTGAGCCAGAGCTCTTGCGATGCGGCCAAAAGCATCGGCGGTGGCATCGGTGCGCTGTTAATTGTCTTCCTCTGGATGGCAGCCGACGTCATCCTGGGGATTATCTGGCTCGTCACGCGCAAGCGGGAACCGGCCCAGGTTGTCTACGTGCAACAGTCGTACAACCCTCAGCAGGGGCAGCCGTACAACCCTCAGCAGGGGCAGCCGCACAACCCTCAGCAGGGGCAGCCGTGACAGCGGTCCACAGGCCCAATAAGACCGACGACTAATCGTCCTCACCCTGGCCCTGGCAGCTCTATAGGGCGCTCAGCGTCTCGGCTCTCTGGCCGGCGAGAACCCTAAGGCCGGGTCAGGTTCACGTGATTAGTTCGCCCTCTCCCAGTGGGGGTAGAAATTCCAGATTGCACGCCCGCGAGGTGGTCGATGAAGCTGGAAGGAAGCGGCCCGGTACAAGAAGGTGGTCACGAGGACACTTACGAGGGTAAAACGTCGTGCCGCGCGCTACTCACAGTGACTGGGCCCCAGCTTCGATATCATCGAGTAGTTGCCACCGCGTAATGTATCCGTACATGAAACCAAGACCGCTTGTGCTGGCTATTCTCGGGCTGGTGCTATTGGCCAGTTGCGGATCGGGTAGCTCAGCGGCGACTGTGGCCGGCCAGGCTGCGGCGACCACCGCCCCTGGCAACACGTTCAGCGATGCGGAGTTCTATGGCCTGGTCCGCGAGGACGACGGAGGCTACTTCGACGGGAAGCCTGACTCCGAGATCGAATCTGCGGCAAAATTGGTCTGCGGGATCTTCACACCCAGCACCGGCGGGAGCGCCACTACTCAATGGGCGGCTACGGTTAAAGGTTTGATCGGCCTAGGATTGGACGCAAGGGCGGCCGGCGGGTTTATGGTATACGCAGTCAGCCAACACTGCATACAGGAAGCTAAGTACCTCCCGAAAGGCTGATTCGTGCCGCCAAACTTGGCGGACCCATTGCGTTCTGTCTAAACGCGCCCGTCGTCGTCGCGTTCGACTGTCGAACGTACGTATGATGGTGCGTGGGCGATGGTGATTTCGTTGTCGCCGGAGCAGCGTCGCGAGATCCCCCGCGACAAAGAGTCTTTTGGCTGAGCCTGGCATGTACACCGGCACTCGATGCTGCATCGACTTCGATCGGGACTTACAACCTGCATATGCCTTGGCCGCAATGGCCGGTATCGGACCGTCGATCCGCCTCGGAACGGGTGACGGAAGCCGATTGAGAAACCAGCAGAACACGAAGTGTCACTGTGCTCCATCACCGCTCGGAAGGACGGGGCTAGATATCCCACGGCTGCAACTTGTCAAGCGGCTGCCGCGGTCAGGATGCGCCAGGCAATCTGCTCGTCGTATCTCGTGTGGTGCCGAAGGCAGCCGTCGAGGATCCCGACAAGGCGGTTGCCCAGGGCGCGGAGGGCTTGGTGGTGGGTGTTGCCGCGGGCTCGGTGCGCGTCGTAGTACGCGCGAGCGCCGGGCGATGTGGTGAGTGCGCTGAACGCCTGCTGGTACAACGCATCTGCCAAGCGTCGGTTTCGGGTGTGCCGGGCGAGCACGACCCGGCTTTTCCCGGACGTCTTGGTCACCGGGGCCATCCCGGAGTAGTTCTTCCGGGCCCTGGAATCGGCGTAACGCTTGGGGTCGTCGCCGAACTCGGCAAGCACCCGGGCACCGAGGATCTGTCCGAGCCCGGGCTGGCTCAGGTAGATCTCAACGTCCGGGTGCCGGCCAAAACCCGCACCCACCTGCTCGGCCAGCGCCTCGACCTGCCGGGACAGCTCCGACAGGATCGCGACCAACGCCGAGGTACTCGCCGCGTAGGCGGTGACCACGCCGGGTCGCGCGGTCAGCTGCTCGGTGTGTAACGCGGCAACGATCCGCTCCGCCGCGGCCTGATGGTTGCGTTGCCGTCCTGCTCGCCGCAGCAAGGTGATCACCCGTGCGGTGGTCAGCCGTTTGCCCTGGTCCGGGCTTGGCGCGGCCGCGAGAACCGCGAGTGCGTCCCTCCCGGTCAGGTCGTCACCGAAGGCGAGCAACGCAGCGGGGTAGAACTCCCGCAGCATCGAGCGCAGCATGTTCGCCTGCCGCTGCCGGGACCAGATCATGCTCTGGTGCGTGCGGGCCAGGATCTTGACGTGTTCGGCGGTGTCGCTGTCACCGGCCACGGGTCGGTGATGCGCCCGGTCCAGCCGCACCAGCTCGGCCAGCACATGCGCATCGCCCGGGTCGCTCTTCGATCCGGAGGTGCCGTGCCGTTCCCGATACCTGGCTGCCTGCAACGGGTTGACCGCATACACGGTGTACCCGGCTGCGATCAACGCCTGCACCCACGGACCGCGGTCGGTCTCGATCCCGATCACCACGTCCGACGGATCAGCATCCTCCGGTAAGTGATCAGCGATCAACGCGTGAAAACCGGCCAGCCCCGTCACACCCTCCGGGAACCGCTTCTTACCCAGCCGGCGGCCGTCGTCGCCGACGAGGTCGACGTCGTGGTGGTCCTCGGCCCAGTCATCACCCACGAACAACACCTGGCGTCCTCCTCACGCCGCAGGAACATCGGCGAGCCACGAGGAGACCGGGTGCTACCTAATGGATCAGTGCTCACATCGGCACGACATCCCACCAGCCCTACAGACTCCTCACCAACCAGCGCGGGACACGATCTAGCCCTAGGCATCGCGTGCCTGGGTTTGGCAAAGTGTTCACCGCGCCGGCGGCTCGGACAGCAGACTTGCACACCGTCGGCTGTACTCCCATTAGGGTCAAGCCAGCGACTGGTAGTCGCATCAGTGTCGACGACGGACGGGGGACTCATCGCCATGACGGTGTCAAATTGGTTCGCATGTCGCGCGTAGTCGTGTTGAGGAAGGGCCGCACGGTGTCTCCTGCCGATGGCCAGGTCGAATACGAATTGACGGCGCCCTGGGTCATCAGCATCAATGCCCTTCCAACCGTGTCATTGTCAAATGGTAGTTCCTTTCAGTCAGGATTGATGGCTGGAACAACAACGAGGAAGGCGCAGAGGTCCGATATGCCTACGCAATTTGCCAGGACGGCGCAGTAATTGCGACCGGTGCGGACCTTGTATTCGGGGAAGGGACAGCACCCGACTTGAGGTTTGGGCTTGCCACGCTCAGAAACCACGCCTTACATTGTGCAGAGCGTGTGAGAAGTGAGCCGCGCCGACACTGGTCCGACTTTGACAGGCTAATGGCGGCACGGTTTGATTCACATGAATCTGAATTAGAAGCTTTGCTCGACGAGCCGGACGAACAGGACTAATCTGCGGCCAATGCCTTGCTGGCATGTTCGGGTTGAAGACGGACTCTAGAAACGGTGCCTTCGTGACTGTTGCAATGAACACCGGCGGACGGAAGTGAAGCTTCGGCCGCCGGTGCGGCCGCCGGAACTGTCAGGGTCCGCCGCCAAGTCCCTACGCCTTCACACCGACCGCCGAACGGTGGGGCGGCTCAGTTCGTGGGTTTGGACGTTTTCGCAATTCTGAACTGCGAGATCCCTATTGCCCGGTCAGGGTTTCAAGGCTCGTGTATGGGTAGTCCCCAAGGTGATGCCAAATCGTGGGCTCAGGAACGGCTCGTACAGGCGCTATCCGCCCTCGCAGGCATCACCGTCATTGTCACCGTCAAGCGCCGGTCGGTAGCCGGGTTCACCTCGACTGATGTGCGAGACGCCCGCCGCGTACGCAGCCGTGCAGTTCTTCCAATAGACGGATTCGCCTGTGTCCGGTCCCGGTGTATTCGCGGCTGCTGCTTCTTCGGATGCCCTGGCGGCGGCTGCTGCTGCGGCTTCCTGAGATGCCTTGGCGGCGGCTGCTGCTGCGGCTTCCTGAGATGCCTTGGCGGCGGCTGCTGCTGCGGCTTCTTCAGATGCCTTGGCGGCGGCTGCTGCTGCTGCCTGCTGAGATGCTTTGCCTGCGACCGACTTTGATTGCTGCACAGCACGCGACTGAGCGGATGCCTCCGCCGCAGCAATATCCACGGGCGGTGTTTCCTGTGTGCAGGAGCTGAGTACACCGGCCTGCGCGAGCCGCTCATCGGAGCGGACGGTCAGGTCGTATTTGACCTTGATTGCTATCTGCCGTGCGACGAACTGGCACTGGAATGCCGCGTTGGAGGGAAGCCAGGAGTCCGCGCCGTCGCTTCCCTTTAAACCATTCGCCTCTGCGGTGACTGCGAGCAGTTCAAAGGGATCGTTTGCGAACGTCTGCCGTTGGGCAGCGTTCCAGCTTCGTGCTCCTGACGCCCATGCGTCGGACAGCGATACCACATGGTCAATCTCAACGGCCCCCGTGTTGCTCTGGCTGCCGTCGATCGTGACAGTCTCTGCTGTGTACGGGTCCAGGAGAATGCCGGACGTGACGACGCAGCCATTGGTCCCTGGCTTCAGGGTCAAGTTAGTTAGGTCGCGGGCGAGGATGTCGTTACGGGTGTCGCATCCGTTGCGGTTGGCGTCTGCCCACGCCTGCCCGAACTGCTTTCTGTCATAGCCCCTTGGGATGCCGCTGTCCGACATGCTGAGGGAGCCCAGTGCCGCAAGCGCCGTTCCATGTCCGGCGGCGGCGATCATCGCCTCGACCTGGTCAACGCTGACCCCGCTGGTCGCGGTCGGCGTGGCGGAGTTGCTGGACGACGTGGCCAAGACTGTCGGTGCTGCAGTCGCTGACAACTGCCCGGCGGTGTTCTGTGCAGGCGTGGTCGCCGGCAGCAGTGCCGCTCCCAGCACGGTCGCGATGAGCCCCGCGCACCCAACGACTAAGCCAGCCTTCCGTGGAGACGCCATCGACCAGATACGCCGGCCGAGTAGAACAACGACCAGACCCAATACGAGCAGCGTCAGGCCAACTACGAGCAGGACGCCGAAGACCCCGCTGGTCGCAGCTGCGGCGAGACTTAAAAGCAGACCGAATAACAGGACGATGCCAAGAACGATCCTTCCGACGACCTTCTTTCTGGCGTGATTCGGCGGCGGACGTGGCCCAGGTGGATTGGGGAATGTTGGTTGCACGCGCGGAAAGTCGACCATTATGCACCCCTCGGCATTCTGATGTCTCCGGCGCATCACCCCGAATGTGTCGAGTCAATTGGCCCGCCAGTTTGCTGCTGCCACTGACCCTACGCCGAGACACTGGCCTAGCGCTGATCTGCGTGGTCTCGGTAGCCCGCGTTCGGGCGCTCGCCCTTAACCGCCAACGCGCTCGGCCGCTCCTCTGATGGGACTGGCTGGCGGACCAAAATAGTCACCCAAGCACCCTGCTTCCGCCCTACTTGTCGCAAGCGATTCCGTCATGGTCTCGGTCGAGCCCCGGACGGTAGCCCGGTTCGCCCTCGTACATCGGGGCCGCTCCAGCAGCGCGAGCCTCGGCGCAGCTACCAAAGCTGGCCGATGCAGCAGCATTCGCAGCGGCTTCAGCGGCCCTCGATTCTTCCGCCGCTTGCTCTTCCGCCGCTTTATCGGCTGCTGCCTTGTCGGCGGCCGCTTTATCGGCTGCTGCCTTGTCGGCGGCCGCTTTATCGGCTGCTGCCTTGTCGGCGGCCGCTTTATCGGCTGCTGCCTTGTCGGCGGCCGCTTTATCGGCTGCTGCCTTGT